>JBBSJG010000026.1:0-23028 GCA_038257485.1 Longimicrobiales bacterium
CACCGAGCAGGACGACGCCCGCGAACGCGGCTGGCCCGGTCAGCAGGAACGAGCTCGCCGCCGACAGCAGCAACAGGACAAGCCCGCTCACTGCTCCGTGTCTGAGCCACGTGATCGTTCGCCTGTCTCGCGGCCGCGTGGACGCAATGGCGCCCGCGCGCAGGTGCGTCACGATGAGGCCTGCGATCACCGCGAGCAAAACGCCGCCGACTGCGACCACTGCAGGGTTCGGCCCCAGCACGTGAAACACCGCGATCCAAACGAGAACGCCCGTCGTGACCGGCCGCGGTTCCAGCCATCCATGCATCAACAGCCATGCAGAGAGCTTGCGGAATGCGCCGCCGATGTCCGCGCCGGCGAGCGGGCTCGAACGCATCAGTCCCGCGCGCCCCGCCGCCTCGGCATCGACCTGCGAAGCGGTCAGCGGCTGCGGGAACACGACCGAGAACCGCAGCAGCGCGCCGGCCGCTGCCCACAGTGTCCATGCCGGCGATGCGAATACGAATAATGTGAGCGCACGGGGCACGTCGTGCGCGGACAGCCACGCGGCGAATGCCTCCTGCCGTGGACCGGGAAACCCGTCGAATGCGAGCGCCTTCGCGTGCCAGATCGCGGCGAACCCCAGCCCGAACGCGAGCGGTCGCCACCTGCGGCCCGTATGACCCACCAGCATCCAGGCGAGCAGAAGGATCGACAGCACCGTCACCACGCTGCGACTGACCTCGAAGAATCCGACTGCCGCAAGCTCATGCGGCGCCAGCCTCACGCGCCACGACCAGACCCGCGTCATCAGGTCCAGCGAAAGCGCGAGAAAGACGCATTCGTACAACATCAGCAGCAGCAGCGCGACGCGGTAACGCATCACACCCCGCGAGGGTTCATCGCTCATGACGTGATGATATCCGCGGGACACGCGACTATCACCCCTTCGGCTTGAGTTCGGTTATATTGCGCCATGCCGATCACCACGAATTTCGCATGGCTCGTAATGGGAATCGCCCTTGGTGGCGCGCTCGCTGCCGCGTGGTGGCGTGGTCAGGTTGCGGCGGTGCGCGCCCGTGCCGATCGCGTGACCGAGCTCGAGCGTACCGTGCGCGAACGGGAGGGGCGTTTCGACACGGCCGTGGCGGAGCGCGATGCCCGCATTGCAGTCCTCGCCAACGACCTGTCGATGGAGCGTGTTGCCGCGGCGGCACTGCGCGAGCGCCTCGACCGTGAGCGTGAGAGCAGTGCGGAGAAGCTTGCGCTGCTGGATGTCGCTGAGCACAAGCTTGCGGACACGTTCAAGGCTCTGTCGGCGGCAGCCCTGCGGACGAGTACCGAGTCATTCCTGGAGGTCGCGCGTTCGACGCTCGGCCAGCAGCAACAGGTTGCGAAGTCGGATATCGATGCCAAGGCGAGGGAGATCGACGCGCTCGTCAAACCGTTGCGCGAGTCACTGGACAAGGTGGACACGCGCATCCACGAGCTCGAGACTGCGCGCGCTGGCGCCTACGGCCAGTTGTCCGAGCAGGTGAAAATGCTGCTCCAGAGTCAGACCATGCTCCAGTCCGAGACCGCCAATCTCGTGAAGGCACTGCGCGCGCCACAGGTGCGGGGTCGCTGGGGCGAGATCCAATTGCAGCGCGTGGTCGAGATCGCAGGCATGCTCGAGCATTGCGATTTCTACCAGCAGGAATCGGTGGACACGCCGGATGGCAGGCTGCGCCCCGACCTGCTCGTGCGGCTGCCCAACGGCCGTACGATCGTTGTCGACTCCAAGGCGCCGCTCCAGGCGTATCTCGACGCATTGGAAACGCAGGACGACGCGCAGCGCGTTGCATTTATGAAGCAGCACGCGCTGCAGATCCGCACGCATGTGAAGAAGTTGAGTGAGAAGGCGTACTGGGAGCAGTTCACGGATGCACCGGAACTGGTGATCCTGTTCATCCCCGGCGAGTCATTCTACAGTGCGGCACTCGAGCGTGATCCGGGCCTGATCGAGATCGGCGTCGAGCAGCGAGTCCTCATTGCGACGCCAACAACGCTCATCGCACTGCTGAAGGCGGTGTCGTACGGGTGGCGGCAGGAACGTATCGCGAAGGAAGCCCAGCAGATCAGTGCGCTCGGCCGTGAGCTGTATCACCGCGTGCGCACGATGGCACAGCATTTCGCCGACCTGCGGCGCTCGCTCGACCGCACCGTCGGCTCCTACAACAAAGCTGTGCGTTCGCTCGAGACACGCGTCCTGCCTGCTGCAAGGAAGTTTCGCGACCTGGGCGCGGTCACCGAAGATCCGATCCCGTCACTGGAAACACTCGACCAGCAGGCGAGCCGGCTGCAGACGCCGGAACTCGCCGCCGGCATTCCCGACGACGAGATCCTGACCCCTTCACCGCGTGTGATTCAGACCGAGCTTTGATCGTCCTTCGGCCACGTGTCCGATGCCGACTCCGTTGACGACGAGGTCGGGTCCGACGGCGCTTCCACCGGGGGCGCAAGCTCTCCAACCGGAACTCCATTCGGCTTGTGCTTCGCGGCCCGCCCGTTCAGGTCGCGGCGGATTTCGTCGATCTTTTCCTGCAGCTTCTTGAGCAGCGAATCCAGACGCGGCTGAACGTCGGCCACGAATTCATCGATCTTCGGCTGGACGTCACGCACCGCAGCCTGCGCCTTCGGCCGCAGGTCCTGCATCGCTTCTTCCACCTTCTCATCCAGCTCGGCCAGTGCCTTCCGGATCTTCGGACGCGCCTCATCCAGGGCGGCTTCCAGCTTGGCCTGCAGATCACGCAACGGATCCCGTCGTGCCGGATCCCCCATCGGTTCGTTCGGATTGTCCATGTACTTTGCCTCCTCAGTGCTTGCGGTCCGGTTCAGGACCTGGTTCCCCTACGTGCCAGACGATCACCGCGTTTCAGCAGCAAGCGCAGGACGGTACTTCTTGCCACCCGCGGCAGCGCCGTCGACCGCGACCGGCTTCAGCGTCGCCGTGGCAAACAGACCGGCCTGGTCGAGCCAGTGCGCCGACCCGGGATCCCACGATTGGCCATAGGACAACACCGCGCCGCCCACTCCGGCCGTGATATTGACCGCCCAAACGCGGCGTTGCAGCGACTCGCCAGACTCATATGCGAACATGGTGCCGTACCGCCCGCTCGCGGCCCTTATCGGCATGGGCGGCGTCACTGCACTGCCGCGGGTGTATGTCGAGGGAACCGGCCGAACCAGCGGGTGGCTGCGCGACCATGACGCCGTGCTATGGAACGTCCGCCCTCGCAGGACCGCCTCAAGCGCGCGGAACCGCGTGTACGCGCCGTCGTTCTGCAGAACTGCCAGCTGGTCGATGTACGCCGCCATCAGCGTCGCCGCCACCGACGTTTCAGTAATACGGCCATCCCAGCCGCGCAGCAGCAGCACCGCACTGTCGAGTGCCGCGGCGCGCTCACTGTTGCGTGCACCGACTTGCTCCCATTCGTCCACGAGGCCCGCAACCGCCGTGTCAACGACATGCATGCGAGTGTCGAACGCGATCGCCGTGAGCTTTGCAATCGACAGCGGGACCGCGTCGATAACCGCGCCCGCCGCGAACCCCATACGTGACGCGGGCGACGCCTCGGCTGTCGTGTTTGTCGCACCCGAGACATGCATATACGCGAGCCCGACACGATCCACACCACCGACCGCTGCGGCCGCGGCCTGCGACGGCGTTGCCGCACGCGACATCGATACCCACTGGTGCACCACATCCTGACGCCCGCGGTCCGCACTTCGGTCCGCACTTCGGTCCGCACCCAGCGGCGATGCCGCGAATGCGACGTAGCGCGTGAATCCCTCCCGAATGAAGGGCATGCCCAGTTCGGCAAAGCCGTGAACCGCGCGGCCGTCCGCGGTGCGGATATCCACTTCGTACGGCTGCGCGCTTGCACCACTCGCAGCGAACAGGGCATCGCCCGTAGCGGATACGCCCACGGCAACGAATGCGTCGTTGATCACACTGTGCACGAGGCCCACATCACGGGCGAATGCATACACCATCCATGGTTCGAACCGCTCGATCTGACGCGTCGGTAACTGCGGATGCTGACGACGGAATTCGTTGAGGCCGGCCGCGAAGGCCGAGCACATGAGCACGATTTCCGCTGATGCATCCGCGAATGCAACCTTCGCAGCGTCGCCCGATGCCGCAGTGCCGAGCGCCGAGGCGTAGGCGTCCTCCAGTGCAGGAAGCCCGTCCTCAGCCATGGCCCACGCCATGGCATACGAAGCCTGACCGTCGTCTGCGGCCTCGATGTAGGGCACACCCCACTGGTCGCGCACGATCGATCCGTCCGCGAGGGCGGCCCCGGCGCGGAGCGACAACGATCCCGGCGGCGTGCACGACGCCACGAGCGAGACCACCCACATTGCAACTGCCGTGAACAGTATTCGTTTCATCGCCTCAAGGTAGCGCACCGCGTCGAGCCGCCAAGACCGCCCTTGACCGGCGGCTGCCGCGTGAATCTTTTCCCCCGAACCTTCCGTATGGATCAGCGGACCTCGACTTCAGGAGATTGTACAATGAGCTCGAAACTGGTGGCTGGCGGCGTTCTGGCAGTGGTTGGCCTGATCGCGATCAAGATCGTGACCGTTCTTTTCGCGCTGACAATCGGCGTGTTCGCGTTCATGTTCAAGCTCCTCCCGATCGTGCTGATCGCGTGGGTTATCTGGCGTATTATCAAGTACATGGGGCGCCCGAGCACGTCCGCCGTGTAACGTGATGCCCGGGCTGTACACTCGCCCGGCGTACTACGGCATCCCCCTTGCACCACCCGCCTGAAGTACGTTGTCCCCTCGGGGGGTACGTTCCTCACATCAGGCGGGAGTTTTTTATGGAATTTCTCTGGATGATCATCGTGGGCGCGATCGTTGGCGCACTCGCCAAGCTCATCATGCCGGGCGACGATCCGGGCGGCATCATCGTCACGATCATTCTCGGTATTCTGGGCGGCCTACTGGGTGGCTGGCTGTTCGGCATGCTCGGAATCGGTGGTGGCGGCCTCATCAATCTGATCGGCGCGATCATCGGTGCCCTGATCCTGCTGTTCATCTACCGGATGGTGACAGGCCGCAAGACAGGTCGGGCCGACACACGCATCTGATCTGCCGGCGATGGCATGTCGGCCTGGGCTTCGGCTTTGGACGACATGAGGGCCCCGGGACACGCGTTCCGGGGCCTTTCTGTCCCACTTGAGGCCGCACGTTCGTTTTTAGTAGCAAACGCATTGTTCTGACTCCGACCAGATGACCCGATGATCCGGAAGGCTTTCCTGATAGTCCTGCTTGCCGTCGCAGGCTGTGGCAGCGTCACCGACGTGGATGACAAGTGGGCTGACCCTGCGTCGATCCAGTACGCCGCGTCCCTGGACATCGACCTGTCGAAGATGAATCGCACATCGATCCAGCGGGGGAACAACGCCTACACGCTCTACTGGCTTGACAAGGTGGTCGGTGAGGCGGACAGCGCGAAGGTGGGCGACAACGTGCGCGTTCACTACACGGGCTGGCTGCCGGACGGCACGCGGTTCGACACCACCCGCGGGCGCGATCCGATCGAGTTCCTGCTCGGACTCGGCTTCGTCATGCCGGGCTTCGATGGTGGTGTGATCGGGATGCGCATCGGCGGCATCCGCATCCTGGTGATCCGACCGGAACTCGCCTTCGGATCCCGCGGGCGACCCGAGGCGGGCATCCCGCCGGCAACGACCGTGATCGTGGAAGTGGAACGACTCACGACCCCGGCGCACTGACCCCGCCGCACCGACCTCTGCCCAGGGTCGCACGGGCCTCGGTTAGAACTCCCCGATAAATCCGATCTCGCACTCCAGCTCGTAGCCGAGCTGTGATTTCACTGTGTTCTGCGCGAGCTCGATGAGTGCGCGCACATCTGTCGCTGTGGCGCCGCCGAGATTCACGATGATGTTCGCGTGCTTGTGGAAGATCTGCGCGCTGCCGAGAACGTGACCCTTGAGTCCGCACTGATCGATCAACCGACCTGCGCCGACGCCCTCGATCTTCTTGAAGATGGAGCCCGCGCATGGATACAGCCACAGATCGGGATGCCGCTCATCCCGCCACTTCAGATTTTCGCGCATCACCATCCGCAGTTCGTCCTCCGGCTGCGGCGTCAGCTTGAACGTCGCCGTCAGGACGATGTCTCTGCGATCATGGAGGATGCTGTAATCGTAGCCGAAGCGGAAATAGTCGTGATCGACGACCTTCCGTTCGCCCTCCTCGCTCAGGATCTCGCAGGACTCGAGCACTTCCTCGATGAAGCACGTGCGCTCACGCTCGGGTGGCGGTGAGAGGAAGTGCAGGTTCTGCCAGATGGCGCCGCCGACAGTGCTGGGGATCCCGACGTAGTGGTGCAGCCCGCCGAGCCCCCGCGCGACAGTCGCCACGATGAGGTCGGGGAATGTCTGCACGCCCGCGCCTGCACGCACACGGTTCTCATCCAGGAACTCGATGCCCCCTGCCTCACTGCGGATCACCAGGCCGCGATAACCCTTGTCACCGACGAGGATGTTGGCGCCCGTCCCGAGCAGGAAGAACGGCACATCCAGCTCGTGCGCGACCAGCAGCGCATTCGCCAGTTCGTCCGGCGAGCGAGCGCGGTAGAACAGGTCCGCGGGTCCGCCGATGCGGAATGTGGTATAGGTGGAAAGCGGAACGTCCCGCTCGATGCGACCCTCTCCGAGGCGACTGTCCAGCGAGCGCAGCTGCGCTTCCGATATGGTATCTGTCATGGTGCTCCCGCTGTCACGTTGCGTGCCACTCGGGTGCGGCACGGTCGCCCGGCTGAACGCGAAAATCGGAGAGGGGGCGCACCTCGCGGCACACCCCCTCTCTTCACAGCCCGAAGGCCGATTCCGAACTACGGCTTGAGGTGCTTGTTGACGTACTTCGTCATCTCGAACATCGAGACGCGGTTCTTGCCGTCGAACACCTTCTTGAGGTTGTCATCCGCATTGATCATGCGGCGTTCCTTCGGATCCTGGAGACCGTGCTTCTTGATGTAGTTCCAGATCTTCTTGGTGACTTCCGTGCGCGGCATGGCGCCCTGGCCAACGACGGCTGCCAGCGATGCATCCGGATTCATTGGCTTCATGAATGCGGGATTCGGCGCGCGCTTTGCGCCTGTCTTCTTCGCGGCCTTCTTCGCCGGAGCCTTCTTTGCGGCCTTCTTCGCCGGTGCCTTCTTCGCCGGTGCCTTCTTCACGGCCTTCTTCGCCGGTGCCTTCTTGGCTGCCGACTTCTTCGCCGGTGCCTTCTTTACTGCCTTCTTTGCCGGCGACTTCTTCGCCGGTGCTTTCTTCGCCGCGGACTTCTTGGCTGCCGACTTCTTTGCTTTGGCCATTAAACTGTCTCCGTCAAAGGGGTCTTTTTCGAGCATACTGGGCGACGCGTCTCGCCGGTGCAGATAAAAATGAGTGCAGCGACTCTTGCGCGCAACATAAATATTTATCGAATTCCTATCTGGCAAAACTTTGCAGTGCGCGTCGGGCGCGTTAGCATTGCCTCCAGGGCATCGCGCACCACGCTTCAGCAGCGGATCAGGAGGACGATTGTCGGAGGCGGAATCGCGTCCCGGTGGATGGCTACCGGCACCCGCACCACTCGTGCTGCAGGAGACCGGCGTGCACGTCTGGCTCCTCCTCGACGGCGCGATTGCAGCCGCAACAGCTCATCACGACCTGCTCGCGCACGACGAGAAGGCGCGCGCTGCACGCCTCGGTGACACGCGATCCCGCTCGTATATCGGCACGCGAGCCACCCTGCGTTTGCTCCTCTCCCGTTACACGACGGACCCCGCGGACGCCATCCGCTTCGCCTATGGGCCCCTCGGAAAACCCTCGTATGACAGGGGCGGCGTGCACTTCAGCATCTCCCACGCGGGCGATCGCGCTCTCCTCGCGTTCTCGCGCGCTACGCCCGTCGGCATCGACCTCGAACGCGTGCGGCAGACCCGTCGTTTCGATGCACTCACCGCACGCTTTTTCTCCGACGACAATGCCCGCACCATTGCACGCGCTGCACCGTCCGCCCTGCCCCGCGTGTTTGCAGAAGCATGGGCGCAGCGTGAGGCATATGTGAAGGCGGTTGGTGGGGGGCTGTATGCGACGGCGGACGCGCTCCCCTTCGAGCCCGGGCATATCCCTCACCGTGATGTGCAGTCCGATGACGGCCGTCGATGGTCGGTGTTCACCATCGATGCGGGGGTCAATTACGAAGGCAAGCTCGTGTGCCAGGGCGACCCCGGCCCCGTCTCCCGCTTCAGTGTGTTCCGAGGGCCGAGCCCATGGTGACTTCGGTGCCGGGAACAGCATGGGCCGCGAATGACACACTGCGTTCGAACAGGAGCACCACCGTCGACCCCAGGTGGAACGCCATGATCTCCTCACCTTTCGCGACAGGGATGCGCGGGTCATACGTTCGCGTCTCTTTAACGGCGCCCACGCGATTGGTGATCTGACCACCATCCTGCCATGCCGGATCGAATGCGGCGGAGATGCGTCCGACGTTGTATGCTCCGACTGCAACCACGACGACACCGCCCTTGCCGCCCTCGATGAAGCAGGACATGCGTTCATTGCGCGGGAAGAGTGCATCGACGTGCATGACGCCCGCTGCATTCACCGGGAACAGCGCACCGGGCAGGTGGTCCGCTCGTGTGATCGTGCCGCCCGTCGGTGAATGAATGCGATGGTAGTGGCGAGGGCTCAGGTAGATCGTCGCAAAGGAACCGCTTTCGAAGCGTGCTGCCGCCGTCGCATCCCCGAGCAGTGATTCGGCCGAGTACACCCTGCCCTTGGCCTGCAGGAGCTCGCCGCCATGAATGGTGCCAAGCTGCCCGATCACGCCGTCGACGGGCGACACTACGTGCGCGGGGGTCGTATCGACGGTGCGCGCCCCGGGACGCAATCGGCGCACGAAGAACTCGTTGATCGAGCCATATTCGGACAGGTCCTTCTCGGCTTCCGCAACATTGATCCCCATGGTCCGCGCGAATGCAGAGAGCACGTTTTTCCTCGCTGCGAGCGGGATCGGCACGTCCGCAATGCGGCCGAATGCACGGCTCATTGCGCCCTGCGGGAGGAACCGCATCATCCGCAGTGTCGCGCGCCAGTGGAGAGCGGGTCGGTCCGGTCGCATTGCGTCGCTCAATAGACGAGCCCGCCCAGTGGTACATCCCGATCGGGCTGCAACAGTACGACCTCCCCGTCCGCATCAGGAACGCCAAGCACCAGCACTTCCGACATGAACGGGCCAATCTGGCGGGGTGGAAAGTTCGTGACGGCAATCACCAGTCGATCGATGAGGTCCTCCGGCGAGTAGTGTCGTGTCAGCTGCGCGCTCGACTTGCGCTCACCCATGGCGCCGAAATCGATCCACAACTTGATCGAAGGGTTCCTGGCCTCGGGGAACGGCTCGGCACGGACAACTCGGCCAAGACGCATTTCAACCTGCTTGAAATCGGTGTCTTCGATCATGGCTGCAGATCTGTCGGCACATTCGAGGCCACTCGGTTCGGGGCGACCGGTGTCGCGAGACGTCGCATGAACTCGCGCTCCTCCATCAACGTTTCGACCGTCCCTTCGGTGCCTGCGAGCCTTGCCTCGAGCTGTGCGATCCTGGCCTCGAGCTGCTGGACGTTGCCTGTGTTCTGCGGCGGGGCCATGGACTGCAGGATCGGTTTCACGATGACGCGGCCGAACACTGCGAGAAAGCCTGTGGCGACGGCAATGATGGGAATGAGTACCCCGAGATCACCCATGTCTGCTCCTGTGTGTGCGAGTGATACGCGAGGTCATGGCTCAGCCCGCGACGTTCTGCGGAATGGCGGATCGCCGTACGCGGCGATGGCATGGAGCATGTCCGCGCGCGACAGCACGAGATCGCACAACTTGTACGGGTTGCCGTCGGAGTCGCGCGTCATGACATCGAGATGGATCAGGTCGTCCAGGCCCAGCGAGTCGTATTCTGAACGAGGCGCGAGCTGCAGCCATCGCTCACTGGCCTGGCACGCGACGAGGAGGGGATCCCGCTCCGCCATGGTCAGCGTCCCGGCTCCTGTGGCGTTTTAAGCTGCCGCTGAAATTCTGCCGCTTCCAGCGTGCGGGAGAGATCGTCGCGCAGGGACTCCATGCCGTGCATTTCCTGTTCGAGCAGCGCCATCCGTCGTTCGAGCAGGTCCACTTTGTCCCGCTCCATCCCGCTCTGCCGAAATGTTGAGAGGGCCTCCGTGATCGGCTTGATCGCGAAACGCAGTGTGAGGCCGGCAACGGGAATCAGAACGACGAGCATGCCCATCACAATGCCCGTGATGGCAGTGAGATCGATCGGTTCCATGGGTTCTCCGGTTCGGGTGATGATCGCGGTTGCCGCGACGTCTACGTGCTGGCCGCGGTGTCAGCCTCGGACACGGGCAGCGCCGCATTGCGCCAAGCGTCAAAACCACCCTGCACACTGACGGCTGCATCGATGCCGTGACGCTCCAGCATGCTGGATGCAATCGCCGATCGGCCGCCGGCCTTGCAGTGCACGAGCAGCCGCGCATCACGCGGCACCTCCCCGATGCGCGCATCGAGCTGGCCGAGCGGAATATTGACAACGTTTGCACCTGCGAACTGCTCCGCCGGGATGTGACCTTCGCGCCATTCCTGCAGGTTCCTCACGTCGAGGATCGTGACACCGCCCGCGCCTGCCTCTTCTGCTAGACGGTGGACGTTGATCTGTTCGCTTCCGCGTGTACGGCCTGCCGCTTTCGCCGCATCGAGTGACTCGCGTGTGAACACACCGGCAACGCGATCGAGACCGATCATCGACAGGTCGCGCAGCGCGCGCTCCGCAGCGATGGCGTCCGGCGCGAGCAGGTGGAAATCGGCGTCGTAGGGCACGAGGCTGCCCGCCCACGTGGAGAATGACTTGTTGAGCGGAATGTTCACGGTGCGGTGGACATGTTCGTGGGCGAACTCGGACCACGGCCGGATGTCGATCACGAGGCCGCCGGCATCGAGAATGTCATTCAGCTGGTCCGCATGGACATAGTGCGGCTGCGGCGTCGCGCCGAGGATACTGGGTCCTTCGCGATTGATCCGCTTCATCTGCGCGAAATAACGTGGCGGCACGGGTTGGCCATCCAGGATATCCGCGACGAACGCGTCTTCCCGCGTTTCCACGATTGCACGATTGAAGAGACGCTCGTACCCGAGTGTCGTCTGCGGGACCGCGCCGAGCGCCTTGCCGCACGCGGAACCCGCGCCGTGTCCGGGCCATAGTTGCAGGTAGTCCGGATTGCTCTTGAACGATTGCAGCGATGCGAACAGTTCCTGTGCGGCCGCCTGCATCGTACCTGCGACTCCTGCCGCCTTCTCCAGGAGGTCCGGGCGTCCCACGTCGCCTGCGAAAATGAAGTCACCCGTGAACGCACCCATCGGCTGGTCCGCACCCGCCGTGTCGGTCACCATGAATGTCATGTGCTCGGGTGTGTGACCCGGTGTGTGAATCGACTGGACCCGGATATTGCCGACCATGAAGGTGTCGCCATCCATCAGAACCTGCGCGCCGTCGGCCTGCGCAAATGCATACTGCCAGTCCCGCCCACCTTCGCCCGACAGGTACGGCCTGGCGCCCGTCCTCGCGCACAGCTCGCGCAGCCCGGAAACGAAGTCTGCATGGATATGCGTCTCGATGACGTGCGTGATGCGCAGTCCTTCGCGCGACGCGGCTTCGATATACGCATCAGCGTCGCGGTTGGGGTCTACCACCAGCGACTCGCCTGTCCGGGCGCAGCCCACGAGGTAGCTGGCCTGAGCCAGGTTGTCGTCATAGAAACGGCGCAGGATCATGGTTACATGCCTGTAAGAGCGGAGTGGTTCTGATAGAGTATAAGCATGGCCATGGCGACGAGGAACAATGCGAACGCCCTGCGGAGCGTGTCCTGCGGGATGCGTGGCACGAGGCGGGCGCCTGCGAGGATGCCGACGACGGCAAATGCGGTGAAGACTGCCATGAACCCCCACTGCACACGTACCTGGCGGGTGAGATGGCCCGCGAAGCCCGCTGCCGCCGTCATTGCGATCACGAGGAGCGAACTGCCGATGGCGGGCTTCATGGGCACGCGTGCGAGCAGGACCAGGGCCGGCACGATGAGAAAGCCGCCACCCACGCCGATGAGACCCGTCAGCACACCCACGCCGATGGCGGGCAGCGCGATCAGGGTCGTGCGTCTGAAGTTGAGTCGGATGGGGGGCACGTTCGCATCCGACCGCCCGCGGAACATGAGGATGGCCGCGGCGAGCATGACCACACCGAAGAGCGCGAGTTGGAACTCGCCGCTGAGGTGGTGGGAGAGTCTGCCGCCGATGAAGCTGCCGGTCATTGCCAGCGCGCCGAAGATCAGTGCCGCACGCAGATCGATGTTCCGTTCGCGCCAGTGGCCGTAGGCGCCGAACAGGCTGGTGACGCCGACAACGGCGAGGGACATCGCGATGGCGGGCTTTGGGTCGATGCCCATGACCAGTACGAAGATGGGGACGGTCAGTACGGACCCGCCCCCACCGAGTAATCCGAGTGTGAGACCTACCAGCAGGCCGAGGAACCAGCCCAGCACCATCATGTCGTCAGCCCGTTCTCTCGAGGAGCCGGAGTATGCCTGGCCGCACGCGTGGCGGCAAGGCACGGCACCACCTCCCTCGGGGTGCTAACGGCCCAGCCAGTAACTCACCTTCACGAGGAACGTATTCTCCGGACGAGCGCCGAACAGCTTGTCGCCGTCACGACTGAAGTCGAACTCGCCGATCGGCGCGCTCGCACTGCGCTGCTGCTGCCAGACGAGGAAGAGCGTCGAGCCCGGCCGGTATTCCCAGCGCAGTACTGCGTTCCCTCGCAGTGACCGCACATTGAAGTCCGGATTGTCGAACTGGAAGTTGCCGGTCGCTGCATCGCTATCGGGGTCGAGCGTGTAACCGGTCACAGCGCCGTCCCGGCCGCGCACTTCCGTGATCTGGCGAGTGTCGAAGACGTGCTTCCCCAGCTCGCGCGGCCGGACGAACTCCTTGTAGTTCTCGTAGTCGCCGGTCGCGATGAACGGCTGTGCGAACAGCTCGAGGGTCAGGGTTGGTGTGAACGTCGCCGCGAGGCGAGTGTCGAGCGATACGGTCGTCTGTGTGATATCGCTGAAGACAATGCGCTGGTTCGCGAAGTGCGTGGCAGTCGGGTCGCTGAAGCGGCGAACGAACTGCGCGGTCGACTGGTCCCGCGAGTAGCCTGGGGCCACGGACACGAGCAGGTTGGACGCAGGCTTGAATGTCACGTCGCCTCGCAGCGAGTGACTGCGGCCGCCCTCCTTGCCTTGTGAAATGCTCGGCCTCAGACCGAGGACCACGCGCTTGCGATTGTCCGTCGAGATATTCCCCTGCGAGTACCACCACCCGTAGCTGCGCACTACCGGACCGCCGCGTGTCAGACGATCATCGTCTGTCGTCGGCTTCACGATGATGAACGAATTGACGTTCCAGAAGTTCGCGAGCTGACCGTTCGCCGATACTCGCCACTGCCGGTCCGTGAGGTCGCCGTCGAAGTTCACCTGTTGCTGGATTCCTGCCAGGAGGTTCAGGTTGCGGTACCATGACGTGGGTTCATTGAACGCGCGCATCACATTGGTGTTCATCCACACGTAGTCCGCGCGCTGCAGGAACGCGAGATCATTCACCTCGAACCCCGGTGTGCGCAGGTTGGTCGCACCTTCCCACAGCCAGTTGCCCTGCTGCTTGGCGACGCGTGCGTACGCGGCGAGACCGCGCATGGTTGTGAGTGTTGGATCATATCCGCCCGTGAGGAGGCCGTTGCTGCGTTCCTCGCGGTCCGGCCGCTGGAAATAGCGGGCGGAGGACTGCTGGAGTCGGCGCACCGTCGCGGTATCGCCATTCACCTGGGACATTGCGACACTGCCCATGAAGTTGAACGTGCGGTTTCCCCACTGCACGTCCCAGTCGAGACCGGCCGCCTCGGCATGGTGCGGAATCGATGCTTCGAGGGACGGGTTGTCGTTACCGAACCGCCTGGCAACAGACGTCACCATGCTGCCCAGTGTCAGGTTGCCTCCGTTCATGGTGCGCTTCACGCGGCCCACGAAATAGTTTGTGAGCGGCTCCACCTCCTGCGAATAGCGGTCGCCGAGTACGTCATCCGCGAACGCACGTTCGGACGCCGTCAGCGCATTGAGGATTCCGATCTGGTATCCGCTCGACGTGCGACCCGTGACTTTCGCGGCACCGAGAATTGTGGTGTTGTCCGGCCTGTCGACGTTATCGGCGAACGCGGTCATCCCGCCTTGCGGCTGACGTCCGATTCTGCGCGAGTAGAAGAGTGACAGGCTGCTCGAATTGCTGCAGAAGAAGCAGTTGAACGAGCCGAACCCGAAGAGGCCGGATCCTTCGACGAAGAACGGGCGCTTTTCGGGGAAGAACGTCTCGAATGCGGAGAGGTTCACGACGGCCGGATCGACCTCGACCTGACCGAAGTCGGGATTGAACGTCGCATCGAGAGTGAGCGACGAGCTGAGCAACGCCTTCATGTCGCCGCCCAGGCGCCATCCGCTGGTGCGATCTTCCGCCCCGAGCGCCTGCCCTGTCGAGAATCGGGCGGGCGAGTTGCTGCCGACTGCATACGGCATCAGTTCGACACCGAGTTGACGCGGCGGGACGCGCATGTTCTCGAGATGGCCGAACAGCTGCGGACCGCCGTTCTCATTGCGGTCCCAGTGCGCCCACATCGATGTCTCATTCAGACGCTGTTCATAGCGCCAGATCTGCATACCCCAGGTCTGAACGGAATCACGCGGGAAGCGCAGCTGCGAGAATGGAAGGCGCATCTCGGCGGTCCAGCCGAGCGAGTCGATCTTCGTCGCAACTTCCCAGATCGGGTCCCAGGACGGATCGGCGAACGGTGACGCCTGCCCTGCATCGAACTTCACGCCCGACGGATTAACCTTCACCATGGTTCGACCGGAATGGTCGTGGTAGGTATCCAGCACGAACAGGATATTGTCGCCATCGCTCTGGCCATCGCGCCGGGCGAGCTGCGTGCGCACGCCCGCCGCACCCTCCGTGTCATACATCCGCGCCGCGATATACAAGGCGTCCGTGCCATAGACGAACCGGACTTCCGTCCTCTGCGTTGCCGGCCTGCCATTGTCGGGTTCGAACTGTATGAAGTCCGTGGCGGCGGGTGCACCCGACCATACGGCGTCATCGAGGATACCGTCCAGCGTAACCGACCCCGCGATCGGCGTCGCAGAGACGGCGGGCCGTGGAGCGGGGGCCCCGCGGGCGGGCACCTGTGGCGGCTGCGCCTGGGCAGGCACCGTCGTCGCCGCCGCCACGGCAACTGCCGCCAGTGCGAGTAGCGCAACGCGGCCGATCTTCATCTGTTCCATGTCATCCTCTCGAAGTGTGCCGGATCTGTGCATCCTGACTGACTCACTTTGAGATGGCGCCGGGACGTGGATGGTTGGAGACTTTGTGACGACGTGACCGCGTCCTGGTGCGGACGTATGGTTGCGCGGTGCAGGCGCGGGCATGGCTGGCGGTTGCCGTCGTGCGACGACACATTGCACGGGTGACCGCTGACGAACGTTTCACCCGCAATGCGCGACTGATCGGCATCGTACTCGCCGCACTCTACGTGGTGCGGTACCTGAACACGTGGGCCGTCCCGGACACCTGGACGTTCCTCGACGACATCGACCTCGCCATACACGAGGCCGGCCACATGGTGTTCATGCCGTTCGGCGAGTTCATGATGATCCTGGGTGGGTCGCTCTTCCAGCTCATCGTACCTGCGGTGTTTGTCGGCTATTTCGCAAGGCAGAAGCAGTGGTACTCGGCGTTCTTCGTGCTGATCTGGCTCGGCCAGAGCTGCTTCAATCTCAGTTACTACATCGCGGACGCACGCGCGAGGGAGCTGCCGCTGCTGTCCGGTGATCCCACGTCGCACGACTGGACGTGGCTGCTGCTGGAGATGCGGATGCTCGAGCACGATACCTCGATCGGCAATGGCGTCCGCGTCATCGGTCTTCTGCTGATCATCACGGCGGTCGTCGGCTGTGTCCGCGCCGCTACATACAAAGCACCGGAAACGCCGCGCTCTTTTGCGCACAAGACGCCGATCGTGGCGAGGAATGGGAGCGTATCAGAATGAGTGCACAGACGGGGAGTGCCGGTGTAGCGGGCAAGCTGCTAGGCGCGTGGGCATCCCTTGCCAACCGCCCGGGCGGGAAGTGGCTGTTCAACCGCATGCTCGGACGCATGATCCCGTATACTGGCGCGCTGGGTGCGAAGGTGCTGCTGCTGGAGCGTGGCCACGCGCGCGTAGAACTGACGGAGCGGCGTGGCATCCGCAATCACCTGGGATCCGTGCATGCAGCGGCACTGACGAACCTCGGCGAGCTCGCGAGCGGTCTTGCGATGATGACGGGCTCGCCCGCCGACGTGCGCGGAATCCCGATCCGCCTGACAACGGAGTTTATCAAGAAGGCGAGGGGTGTGCTGGTCGCGGAGAGCACTGCAACGTTCCCGCATGTCACTGCGGATGTCGAGCATGAGACGGCTGCGGAGATCCGTGACGAGAGCGGTGTCGTGGTTGCGAGGGTGACCGCGCTCTGGCGGCTGTCGCCGATTCCGCCCGCGTAACGTACCGCTCGCCGCGCTTCGCTACCGGAACAGCACCTTCCTCGACGACCCGCCGCCGACGAGTGTGGCGACATTGGTGAGGATGCGCGGCAGCGCGAGACCGCCGCGCGACGCGAGGTACCGCGGCTCCCACACCGGATCGAACTTTTCCTTGTAGCTGCGCAAACCTTGAAAGCTGTAGAAGTTCTCGCCATACCGGAACGCGAGTCCGGCGAGGCGGTTCCAGAGTG
The DNA here is from genome assembly GCA_038257485.1 of Longimicrobiales bacterium. Lineage (GTDB taxonomy): Bacteria > Gemmatimonadota > Gemmatimonadetes > Longimicrobiales > RSA9 > DASUXU01. The sequence continues at coordinate 16,940 of JBBSJG010000026.1, forward strand.
GAGCGAGGCGCCGGCTCTCGATGCCCGACAGCGGCGCCATCCCCATATTGAACCAGTCGTATCCCTCCGCGCGTCCCCACAGCATCATCTGGATGAACAGGTATTCCATCACACCCTCGGGAGCATCCGGCGGATACCGCATCAGGTCCACGGTTACTTCATCGCGGGAACTGCCGCACCACAGGTTAGCGAATGCGCAGATTCTGCCGTCGCATCGGATCAGCGCGAGCGGTGTGCGCGTGAGGTATTCCTCGTCGAAGAACCCGAGCGAGAAGCGCTTCTCTCCGCCCGTCTTGCTTGCCAGCCATGCGTCCGAGATGCGTCGCATCTCCGGCAGATACAGCGGTACGTCTGCAGGGCTCACCACTTCGAATGAGCCGTTCAGTTTCTCGAAACGTTTCATGGTCTGCCTCAGCCGCTTCCGACTGCTGCCCTCGAGCGAGAACGTCTGCAGCGGCACGCGAGCCTCTTCGCCGAGCTTCAGCATGGTGAGGCCGAGGTCGAGATACAACGCGAGGTTTTCGGGCCTCACCTGGTAGAACACCGGCCAGCCGTCGTGTCGGTCGACCATCTCTCGGAACTTCCACGCCAGCTCGTCGCGCTCGCCGGGTTGTCCCATCGGGTCGCCCATGGCCACCCAGCTGCGGCCCTCGACGCCATACATCAGGAACGACTCGCCGCTATCACTGAACAGCAGTTGCTTGTCGTGCAGCATGGCGAGGTGTGCGCGCGTGTCGCGGGCATTGCCGATCACGCGTTCGATGCGCGGCATGACTTCGGTCGTGGACTCCGCAACGTCGTGTGTGGTTGCCTTGAACATGCGCAGTGCGATGGCGACGAATGCCGCGGCGAATGCGCCCGCCGTCGCACGCATGAAGCGTTGTGCATCACCGCGCAGTTGAAAGCGGCTCCAGATCTCGTCCGTGTACTGGACGTGCTTGTACGCGAACATCCCAATGAACAGCGAGCTGCTGACGACGAGCAGAACGAGTGCAACGGCCGACGGCGACAGTGGTTCCGACAACACGCTCGGCTGGCGGTAGAACTCGCGACGTGATGCGAGCAGGATGAACAGCATGCCAAGGAGGATGGCGGCCTCTTCGTAGTCGAGCCCCTTGAGCAGCGAGAACGCGATTCCTGCGAGGAACAGCGCGACCGTCAGGTGATATGCCGAATCCAGTCTGCGGCGGAGTCCCTGTGCCAGTACGAGCAGTGCAACGCCGACAATGCTCGCGAGGAAGTGCGACACTTCGATGATGGAAAGAGGCAGCAGGTTGTTCAGGGATTGGATGCGTTGCGGTACGCGGGGCACTGCACCCGATATGAGCAGAATGGCGCCGGCGATGAAGGTGCCGCCCGCGACGATCATCGGTGCGATGGGCGAGAGCCATTGGGCGACGAGCTGTCGTAGCCGTGTGATCTTTTCCTTGCGCTGCGCGACCTCGAAAAGGCCGAATCCGAGCAGTGCGACGGCGAGCGGAATGAGATAGTAGACCGCTCGATATACGAGCAACGCAGCGAGCGCCGCGTCCTGCGGCAGCTTCTCCGGAAGCAGAACGAGTACGACTGCTTCGAAGACGCCCAGCCCGCCCGGCACCTGGCTGATGATGCCGGCGATCTGCGCGAGCAGGAAGATCTGCACGACGTACACGGTCGGCCGCTACATGATCCCGACCGACACGACCGTCCCGGCCACGATGAACGGCCGGACCTTACAACGCCTGCGCTATTCTGGCAGCGTCGGCGACGCAGATATCGAGGTCCGCGGGCCAGGGTCGATCACCGTACAGGGCGATGGCGAGGACCTTATCATCACCACCGCCGATGCCGTCATCCGGGTGAAGGCGCGCAAGCCTCGCTGACCATATTAGGTTGACCGGGACGGGACCACTTCATTTTAACAGGAGACCTCCATGCGGAATCTCGGACGACTCGCGATCGCGGCCGGTGCATTCATCCTGATTGGCAGCGTGCCGGCGCATGCCCAGTCCACGGACAAAGCGCTCGAGACCGCGATCCGCGTGCCCATCGATCTGCTCTTCGATGGCATGAAGGCGAGGGATACCGCGATGGTGGTGAACGCGTTTACAGGCAACGGCAGGCTTATCACCGTCCGTGAAGGCAACGGCCAGACGACCGTCGGCTCGATCGCACCCGCAGACTTCGCACGCAGCCTGCTGCGCGCGCCCGCCGGTCAGGCGCTCGTCGAGCGCTACTGGGATCTCGAGATCAAGGCGGAAGGCAACGTGGCCAATGCGTGGGCGAAGTACGACTTCCACGTCGGTGACAAGTTCAGTCACTGCGGCATCGACGCGTTCCAGCTTGTAAAGACGCACGAGGGCTGGAAGATCGCGCAGATCATGGATACCCGTCAGACCACGGGCTGCACGCCGCCACCCGCGAAGTAGTCGCGGGTCGGCGTACTGGCGCGGTCGTATTTCCGCGCCGCTACAGCAGGTATGCTGCGGCGCCGGCAACCAGGATGGCGACACCGGCAGCGGTCTTTACGGCCGCTGCCCACATGCGGCCCATCATTACTCCCCACCCCACGCGACCAGCCTGGCCCATGTCGCGCGCTTCGAGGTATGTCACTACCGCGGCGCCCGCGAACGATCCGACAAAGCCCGCGATGATCGAGCCGATCACGGGGACCGGCATTCCCACAACGACACCCACGATGCCGCCGGCGATCGCGCCCCAGAACGCTTTCCGCGATCCACCATACTGACCCGTCATCTTCTTCACGAGCACGAACTCCAGCACTTCCGCGATCCCTGCCAGCACCACGCACAGGACCACAACGCCCCACGACACCGTCCCGTACCACGCGCCCGCCGTCACGATCGCCACCATGATCCAGTTGCCCGGCATCCCCAGCGGCGTCAGGAAGAGTGAAACCACCATCGCCGCTACTGCTGCAAACGTCATCTGCTCGCTCCCTTCCGAATTGGTCCTGCCGGGCTCAGCCCGACCTCTGTTCCAAGGTCCTTACGGTGACAATACAGGAAAGTTCTTGCGCCCGCGCACTGGTGTACGCCATCCGCCGCTGATGGAACACCTTTCGCATAGACTGCTGCGACCCCTTGAAACGAGGAACATGGCAGCCACGCAGTCGACACCTACAGCCCCGGATGCGGAAGACTTCATTCCACACTTTGCGCGCTTCGGCTATATCGCCAAGGGTGTGACATACGTCCTCATGGCCATCCTCACGATGCGTGCTGCGTTCGGCAGTGAGCGCGCAGCGAATACCAGACGCGCGATCGGTTCGCTGAATGGTCCGCTCCTCGGTCGCGTCCTTCTCGCGGCGATCGCGATCGGCCTGGTCGGGTACGCGCTCTGGCGTTTCTACAATACGTTCGCCGATCCGGAAAACGACAAGTGGACGAAGCGCATCAGTTCGGTCTTTATCGGTGTGGTGAATCTCGGGCTTGCCTGGCAGGCGGGGATCCTCGCGGTCACCAATGCCGGTGAGTCGAATGGCGACCAGGCGATTCGCTGGAGCGCGGTCGTCATGCGCTATCCGCTCGGGATATGGGCCGTCGGGATTGCGGGTCTTTGTGTCGGCGGGTACGGGCTGCGCCAGATGCATCGCGGCGTCATTTCGAAGCTCGACGACCAGCTGCGGCTCCACAAGATGGACCACGCGCCCCGTCGATCCGCGGTGATCGCATCGCGCATCGGAATCGCAGCGCGCGGTTTCGTCTTTGTCCTGATCGGCTGGTTCCTCGTGACCGCGGCACGTCACGCGGATCCGTCGAAGGCCCGCGACTTCGGTGACAGCATCACCGAGCTGCGTGACCAGCCCTATGGCCGATGGATCCTTGTGACAGTTGCGGCAGGCCTGTTTGCGTACGCGATCTACGAGTTCATCCGCGCACGCTATCAGCACATTCCTACCGCGTAGCTACTGCGCGGGCTTCGCGACAGTCTGCGCGTTGCCATCCGAGACATACCGCGTCTTCGTCGTATCCAGACGATCCAGCAGTCGGTTCAGTGTGTTGCCGAACACCTGTTCGCGCGGATACACGAGGGGATCATACTGCGGGTCATGTGGTGATCTCGCCTCGCCGCCAGCGACGAGCAACACTGCGCCGTAGTTGTAGTCGATCTTCTTGCCCGTCTTCGGATCCGTCCAGCTGCCCTTGTGTGCGAGCGCCTTGTTCTTCGGCCATTCACCGAGTGGCAATGCGAGCGTCCTGATCTTGTAGCCGGGCAGTGCGGAGTCGACGGCAAGGTCGAGTCGCGCGATCTGTTCCTGCACGGGGCCCTCGCCGTATTTCGACATGTTCATATGCCACAGCGTGTGATTGCAGATCTCGAAGCCCTGCTCCTCAAGGTACTGCAGCTTCTTGAACCGCCATTCCGACTTCTGTCCTTCAATTCCTTTATCACCAAAGAACGAGCGTCCTGCAGCCGCACCGGAAAGCACACAGAAGACGCCGCGACTCTGCCAGTCCGGATGGGTTTTCTGGAAGTCCTTCCAGATTCCAACCGCACTGGTCGGATCGATCTCGAGCTGACCATTTCGTTCGACATATCGGAACTGACTCGGCGATGCATCGTCGAATACAAACACGACGGGCGAGATACCTCGCGGCAGATCGAGCTTTCGATCGAGTACGTCGGTCATGTTGACCGGTCGGTATCCACGGTCGTACAGCGTCTGCAGATCCTGCTTGAACTCCGCGGGCGTGCGCGTCCACTGCCCTGGCTTGGGCCCGATGAGATGGTACTCGAGGACGGGGATGCGACCCATCTCATTGGGGGGCAGCTGGGTGACGGGTCCGACTGCCGCGGGTGTCTGTGCGGCGGCCGCATCGGCCGATACCGGCATCGCTGTTGGCGAGGCATTTTCGGCTGTAGTGGTAGCGACCGCTGGCGCGTCATCCGTGTTACGGTCCGCGTCGGCGTCCCCGCTGCATGCGATGAGCGTCGAGGCGGCGACGAGTATCGAGACGAGTCGTATGATGTTCTTCATTATTGGTGCGCAGCGGGCGGCCGACCGCCGCCCGCTGCCTGTTCTTTCTTTGAGGGTCAGGACGTGCGACGTCCGATCAGTGCATCCTTGTTCACGCCGTTTTCGGCGAGCTCCGTCAGCCTCTTGTCGGTTGCGCCCTCTTCGTCGAGCGTCTGCTGCAGCAGCTCGGCGTGATTCGTGAGTCCGAGCTGCAGCGCCATGTTGCGCACTGTGCCGTAGGCGGCGATCTCGTAGTGCTCGACGCGCTGTGCGGCGCCGATCAGACCGGCATCGCGCACATCCGGATCGGCATCCTCCTCGAGCAGGTCCTTGCCTTCCTCGATCAGGCCTTCCATGCCCTTGCAGTGCTTGCCCGTCGGCTTTTCGCCGAGGTCGGTGAAGATCGTCTCCAGCCGCTTGACCTGTTCGCGCGTGACCTCGAGGTGCTCTTCAAACGACGCCCTCAAGTTCTTGTGGTTCGCACCCGCGGCCATCTTCGGCAGCGCCTTGATGATCTGGTTCTCTGCGCTGTAGATGTCCTTGAGTTCTTCGATGTACAGGTCCTGCAGGGATTCGATTGCCATTGCTGCCTCCTCAACCGTGTTACACGTCGCACCCGACTGGCGCGGTGTCGGCGGACATAATTGCAATTCGGGTGCCCTCGATCACGAACGGCCGATCCCCGTGTGTCGAGGAGATCGGCCGTGCGTGTGACTCCATTTTCGTGATCCGTGGGCGCCGGTCTTACGAGCTCCTGCCGGGGACGGCGAGCTTCTGGCCGGCGACGATCTGCGAGCCCTTGATGCTGTTCATCTGCCGCAGCTCGGCGACGCTCGTACCGAATCGCTTCGCAAGTCCCGACAGTGTGTCGCCTTTGCGCACGAGATACTTGTCGAAGTTGTCCGCGGCGTCGCCTTTCGATGACTTGATCGCACGCGATGCGGACGCGACGCGATTCATCGACGGCAGCGACACATCGCTGTCCACACTCCGCACATACTTCAGGTAGCGCTCGGGAAAGACGGCCACGTGGTAGTGCGCGGGCCGATACTCGCGGGTCACGTCCAGCGAACCTTCCTTCTCGAGGTACAGCAGTGTGCTCTCCAGCCAGGTCCGGCATTTCGCACTG
>JBBSJG010000027.1:0-22936 GCA_038257485.1 Longimicrobiales bacterium
CTCGCGGGCATCGGCTTCACAATGGCCCTCTTCATCGCAGGCCTCGCGTTCGATGATGCTGCCTCGCTTGATGCCGCAAAAGTAGGTGTTCTGGCTGCGTCAGCGATCGCGGGTGTCGTCGGGTGGGCGATCCTGCGCCTGGGCCCCGCGCCGGAAGCGGTTGGCAGCAATCGCGTCCGACCTCTCTGAAACCCGCGCACACGCGATAGAAAAAAAGAGACCGGGGCACGCGTGCCCCGGTCTCTTTTCAGCTATGGACCCGTTGGTTCAGGCGGCAGCGAACTCCGCCGTGACTCCGACATCCTGCAGCAGGTAGTCGATGGCATCCCCCGCCGAGTAGTGCATGCGGTCTTCGAGCATGCGCGCGACCGGTGTGAAGTCGTTGCCACTCGTGAGCAGCGCGCGTTCCACACTGTCACCGCGGACCTGCGCCTGTCCGATGTTCGCGAACAGCGCATTGCAGAGACACTTGCGACCGATCGTATCCTCGATCGCGCCACCCTTCTTCACATACGTCTCGACCGGCTCGGCCGGGCAGCGGTAGTCCGTACGACCATCCGGCCGGACATAGGCCGAACGCAGATAGCCGAGATCGCATACGCGCTCCCGTGCGGCATACTGCGCTTCCACCGAGTTCGTCTCGTCCAGCTCCACCACCTTGAACGGGAACCCCGTCGGCGACGCCTTCGCATCCGTCTTCACGCGGACACCACCACGCCGGACCTCGTCCAGGACCTGTGTCTTCAACGGTGTTTCCAGACCGCTCTCGTCCGAATACGCGAACAGCGTCCCGATCTGGACACCCGCTGCACCCTGGTCCAGCGCGTCTTTCAGCGATTCCGGTGACGCAGTGCCGCCCGCCAGCCAGAACGGGTAGCCCAGTGCGCGCATCTCCGACAGGTCCGCTTCATCGCGCTCCGTGTAGATCGGCTCGCCATTCACATCCAGCTGCGTGTGACCACGCGGCGGCGCATTGTGGCCGCCTGCCGTCGGGCCTTCCACGACGAAACCGTCGACTGCGCCGTTCGCCTTCTTCGCCAGCATGGTCGCGAGCGAGTGCGACGACACGATCGGGAGGAATTTCGGGCGGCGGAGAAGCGGCGCACCATCGGCGAAATGCTCGGACGGGTCGAATTGGATCTCGTGGACGTCGCCTCGCGCGGCACCCTCTACGTCGAACCGGATCCTGCCAGGCATCCGGCGCGCGAACGCGTCCAGGACACCCGGAATGTCCTTCGGGATGCCGGCGCCCATGAGGACATAGTCCACACCTGCCAGCATTGCCCCGTACAACGTCGCCAGATTCGGCATCTGGACCTTCGTGAGCAGGTTGATGCCCACCACGCCGCTATGACCTTCCTTCGCGAGGTACACTTCCACGAAGCTCGACAGCATCGTGATCTGTAGCCTCGCCTTGCTCACCGTCTCGCGCCACATCGGCAGCAGCTTGTATGGCTGGTCGCCACGCTCGCCCGCCGGAATGAAGTACTTCAACAGCGCGTCCGCACTCACGTCGGGCAGCGGGAATCGCTTCATCGCGCGACGAATGTCGCCCCCGATGTCGCCATCCTGCAGCCGGCGGACCATGAGGGAATCGACACATGTGCCGGAGACAACGCCCAGCTGGCCTCGCGTCGCGACAGCGCGCGCAAGCTGCCAGTTGGATACACCAATGCCCATACCACCCTGTATGATCATCGGTGGCGTCATGGCCGTCCCTGCGCTCATCGATTCGACTCCGTAATCTCGTGTCCGCAACATGATGGCTACGACACGCGTGCCGCCCAGCCTCGGCCGGCGGCACCGCCCTTCGTCCCCATCCGGATCGTAAACTGATACCCCACATACGTCTACACGTGCGCGACGGGTCCCAACCCCACGCATTCGAGCGCTCCGGCTCGACCGGACAATGACGGACAGCCGCCCGTCACGCAATGCCTGCGTCATTATCAGGTACACTGAGTTGTGCGGGACACGCGGCCACCGTCACCTGACGGACTGCCGCCAGGAGCTCCACGGGGTCGATGCCATGGCGAACCGCCGCGTCTGCCATCGGCAGGCCACCGCCGCAGCAGGTATCCAATCCGTAGCGACTGAAAACCGCGAGGGTCGCGGGAAACGCCTTGACGACCTCGTTGATTGTCGAGGCCGATGTGCATTCTAGTGTGCTCATTTTGATATCCGTACCGGGTTGAGAGTCATCCAGATGTTGCCGATGAAGAGAAATGCCGCGATTGCGCTGGTAATCGCGCCGAACGCGAGGAGGACCCCGCCGGGCCTTGGCCAGGTCACGCGGGTGATGAAGCCGGAAACCATCAGGAACAGGCCGACGTTGGCGAGGACCAGGTGGGTCCTGGCGGCCCGCGTGCTGTGCAGACCACGTCCGGAGAACCTGGGGATGACGTGATAGGCGACACCGAAGATCATCATGCTGACGAACCCGAGCAGGTTGGCATGCATGTGTGCGGGCCGGTATGCGAGTGTGCGGTACGGTGCGAACACCATGAGCGTGCCGATGATGACGCCCACCGCGAGCCAGATGAGGCTCGAGCGGATGAAATTGCGAACATACGAGTCCATGATCAGGCGTCGGCCGCGCAGCGGAATCCGAGGCCTGCCCCGGCGCTGTCGTCATTTAGTCCGGACCGGAATGCGAAGCGGAGGAATGCTGCGTAGTCCGTGGTGGACGTAGCGCCGCTCGCGCTGCCTGCGCAGGACATGTCGTGCTCGCCCTTTGTGTGCCCCGCGTGTGCGGCGGATGGCTCAACCCATTCCCACACGAGCCCGTGCATATCCCAGACGCCGAATGCATTGCGGAACGTGGAGCCGACAGCAGCGCGCGGGTCCCGGGCACGCGTATACCGCTCGAGAATTTCCTGCCGGAAGGCCGCATCGTTGCCGGCATCACGCGCAGTGCGGCTTGCGCCGGCCACGTACTCCCATTCGTCGATCGACGGCAGGCGCTTGCCGCGCGCCGCGCAGTAGGCTCGCGCGTCAATGCGTGTCATGCGTGTCGCGGGACGGTCCGCGGCTTCCGTGCTGCCATGGGCGGGGCGGAACGCATTGTATTGCGCCTGCGTGACTGGTTTCGCATCGATGCGGAACGCAGCCACTGAAACCCGACCGTCCTCGGCATACAAGGGCATGTAGCTGCCGGCGGGAATACGCACCATGCCGGCACTTCCAGTCGCCTGCGTGGACACAGGCGCGAACGGGGATGATGTATGCGACGGCATGTCGGCTGTCCGCGGCACCGCCGGCGGTGCATGTACCGGCCCAGTATCCCGCGACGCGTGCGCCACCACTGCAATGGCAGTTGCGATGAGGAGCAGTGAAACCGTTCTCATTGAAAGACCGCCGTCATCATGATGTAGGAAAGGAACTGGTCGCGCGGATACAGTGCGGACGCGCGCATGGCGTCATCGGCGATGAATGCAGCGACCCCGGCGGCGACCGTGAATGCCGGTGTACGCCGGTAGGTCGTGACGACATCGAGCTCGCTGCCGAAGCGTGAGCCGGCGGTCACTCCGCCGGAAGCCCCGCCCGCGGGGAGATCTGCCGCGGCGCGGAACTCGTGCACGTCCGCAGTGACCGAGATGTCAGGCCGAACGCGGAAGGTGGTTTTCACTGCGAAGTCGCGCAGGCCTCGACCCGCCGTATGCAGGGGGATGTTGGTGAACACATCGGCGATGCCATAGAACTTGTGATTGGTCGCGAAGAGCGTGTCGAAGACGCGGTTGGTGTCATCCGCGGGATTGTCGTCGCCCGACAGGTGATCATACAACGCGGCGACGTCGATGTTTGGCGTGACCGCGTACCCGAGTCGTGCAGTTGCCATGAATGCGTTTGCAGTTGCATCTCGCCGTTCGCCTCGCTGAAGCGCGGCCTCTGCGTGATAGGAGAAGCGGGTTGCAGACCCTCCGACGCGGACCCCGGCCGTGCTCTGGCTGGTCTTTTCCAGGGATGTTACGCGGTTGTGCAGCAGATACACGTCCGACTTGACGGGACCTGCGCTTCCGAGTGTGACATACGCGCCGCCGAACAGCTCGTCACCGGTACGCCGGGTGGACGCGCCATCCATGATCTGATACAAAAATGCATCCGCGGTCGCGGCGCCGCGGGTCAAGCGCAAACGTGCGCCGTCGAACGCGCGTGCGGTCTGGCTCCAGTCCACGGTCCCGACCAGTCGCTCCTCGCCGTAGCTGACTTCCTGCCGGCCGATCCGGCCGCCGATGCGTGCGTCGCGACTGCCCAGGTCCAAATACGCCTGATGCAATGTGATCGCGCCCGTATCTGCGAGTGTACCGGGCTCCGAACCCCATGTCCGAACATCCTGCACCTGCACGAACGCGCGGACCCCAGTGACAACCGGCGAGGCGAAGTCGAGGCGTGTGCGCATCGTCGTCACAGCGTCCGTTGCATCGGTCGCCGTTGCGACATTCGACGCGCCGATCGCTCCCGTGCGGTTGCGGACTTCGATCCGCGGCCGGATCTGTCCGGTGATGCGGATCCCCTGCGCGGCCGGAGCCGGTGCGGCCGGAGCCTGCGCCGCGACGTCCGTCACTGCGGACATCATCACTACGCCGGCGCACGCGTAAAAGAACATTCGCTTCAACATGGTCTCGCTCGAGAGGATTGCGTGAAGTGATGCGGCCCGGTGAACGCCACCGGGCCGCCACCTCATCAGTGTGCTGCCTTGCTGTCCGTCGCCGACTTGTAGACCGCCAGGTTCGGCGTGCCTTCGACATGCATGATGCCGAGGGCGCCCTTGTTGAATGCGCGGAAGATCGAGTGGTCGACGAGGATATAGTCGCCCGGTACTTCGGTCCGGAAGTCGACAATCGCTGCGCCACCTGCCGGTACCAGTGTGGTCTGAACGTTGTGCTGTGTCGCCTTGGTGCCGCCCTCCTGGTACACGTTGTCGAACACCTCGCCGATCACGTGGAAGGACGAGATCAGGTTGGGGCCGGCGTTGCCGACGAACATGCGTACGGTCTCGCCCTGCTTGACCTTGAGGCTGTTGTCGCCCGTCAATGCGCCCATCGATCCGTTGAACACCACGTAGTCCGGCTTTTCGTCGACACCCTTCTGGAAGTCGAATGCCTGGAGACCGGGTGCGCCGTGTGCGCCCTTGGTGTAGAACTCGCTCTGCATCACATAAAACTCACGGTCGACCTTCGGCATACCTTCCTTCGGCTCGACCAGGATCAGGCCGTACATGCCATTGGCGATGTGCACCGGCACCGGCGCAGTTGCGCAATGGTAGACGAACAGGCCGGCATTGAGTGCGCGGAACGTGAAGACCATCTCGCCGCCGGGCATTGTCAGCGTCGCAGCAGCGCCGCCGCCGGGGCCGGTGACTGCGTGCAGGTCGATGTTGTGCGGCATCGTCGATCCCGCCGCATTCTTCAGATGCAGCTCCACCAGGTCACCTTCACGCACGCGGATGAAGCTGCCCGGCACCGTACCACCAAACGTCCAGAACGAATACTCGACACCATCCGCAAGGCGGCCTGTCGTTTCCGTCATCTCGAGATTGACGATCACCTTTGTCGCATGGTTGCGCGTGATCCGCGTGGGCACTTCAGGCGCCGTCGTCAACACCGCCGTCTCTTCACCCCGGATATCCTCGAGCACGCGCACGGGATTGCCGGCTTCGGTTGAGCTCGAGCCCGACTTCATCGTGAACGCCAGTGAAAAAGCGATCGCCAGCATCACGACTGTCGCGCCCGCCCACATCGTACGCTTCGCATTCCTTGTCACGGTTCTATCTCCTGTTAGACGGCGACGCGCGCCGTGTGAGGTGTAACAACAGTCATTTCGATCTCATCCAGATCACGACCTGCCAGGTCCGCCACGGACGTCTCCTCGAGCGTCCGGGCGACTGCGCGCTGCACTGCGCTCCAACGGTGGTGGGCAACACACGCATGCTCATCCGAGCATGGCATTCCCCCGAGCAGGCAGATCCTCGAGCGCGGCGCTTCCGAGAAGACGCGACCGAGGTCCGCGATGGTGATTGCTGCAGGGTCCACCGCCAGGCGGAATCCGCCGGCGGGTCCGCGCGCGCCAACCACATATCCGTGGCGAGCGAGTGTCTGAAGGGTTTTCCCGAGGTAGTTCGCGGGAGCACCGATGGCACTCGCAATCTCTCCCGCTGCTACCGTGGTGCCGTCGAGACGGGCCAGGTAGATCAGCGCGCGCAGCGCATGTTCGGCTGTTTGCGAGATCATCGTCCACTCCGTGCATCATATGATTTACGCATGTGGATATGTTAATTCGTGGCGGGGCGGGGGAATGTCGGGTGTGGGAGGATTATGAAACGGCGCACGGCTTACGGCGGCGTAGGGATACGGACTACATACCGTCTACGCGCCGGGCGAGGAGGCGCGGAGTGCGTTTACGATGACGGCGATGTCGATGGCTTCCTGCACCAGTGCAGCCGGGATCGGTGGGATGAGGCCGAATGCAGCGGCCACCATTCCGCAGGCGCTGAGGGCCAGTCCGACGACGATGCTCTGGCGGGCGATACGCATCGTCCGTCGTGCGATGGCAACGGCGTCCGGGATCCGGGCCAGGTCGTCGCCGAGCAGAATGATGTCTGCCGTTTCAGCTGCGATCCCGCCACCTCGCGGTGTCACTGCGATGCCGACCGATGCCGCCGCCAGCGCGGGCGCGTCATTGGTGCCGTCGCCGATCATGGCGGCCGGGCCGTACGCGGCCTGGATCCTCTCCAGGTGCTTCAGCTTGTCACCCGGATGCAGGCCCGCGTGCGCTCCATCGACATCGAGTTTCGACGCAATGTCCGTCACGGCGGCGGCGTCGTCCCCGGACAGGATCTCGATATGCGTGAACCCGCTCTCCCGCAGGGCGGCGAACATGGCCGGCATGTCCGGCCGGATCGCGTCGTGAAACGCGACATGACCGGCGAGCCGCGCATCGACACTGATATAGGACCGGAGCGAATTGCTGGCCGAGGCAGCATCCAGCGCCGCCGCATCCGCATCCGGCGAGTGCAGCCGCTCCCGGATATAGCCGAGGGAACCGATGGCGATGTCCCGGCCTGCAACGCGCGCGGCAATTCCACGGCCGGGGTCTTCCCGGCTGTCCGTGAGAAGTGGCGGCTCGATGCCCTGCGCGCGCGCATAGGCAACGATCTCGCGCGCGAGCATATGACTCGACCCGCGTTCCACTGTGGCGATCAACGACAGCAGATCACGCGCTGAACTGCCGTCGTATGCAACAACCTCTGCGACGGTGGGCCCACCGATCGTGAGTGTACCGGTCTTGTCGAAAATCGCGGCCTGTGCTGCGGCCAGGTTCTCGAGTGCAGCTCCGTTACGAAACAGGATGTTGATCTTCGCTGCGCGATTGATTCCGCCGATGACGGCGACGGGAGCGGCGAGGATGAGGGGGCATGGTGTGGCGATGACGAGCACCGCGAGTACGCGCATGCTGTCGTGCGTGAGCAGCCATGTGAGGATGGCGAGCGCGATTGCAAGCGGCGTGAACCACACGGCGTAGCGATCTGCGAGTCGCTGGATTGGCGCCTTGTGATCCTGTGCCGTCTTCACAAGCTGAACGATCCGCTCATACTGCGAGTCGGCGGCGACCGCGAGGACATCAACGATCAGAGGACTCACGCCGTTGATGAAGCCGCTGAATACACGCGTTCCGGGGCTCGCCGGCAGTGGCAGAGGCTCGCCGGTGATGGCCGCAGTGTCGAGGTCCGAACGCCCTTCGATGACGATGGCATCCGCCGGCACTGCATTCCCCGGCCTGACCAGCAGCCGGTCCCCGATCTGCACCTGCGCGACCGCGATCGCTTCGTAGTGGGAACCGTTCAGGCGTTCCGCGACCCGTGGCGCGGCGGCCTCCAGCAGGCTCAATGCGCGGCTCGCACGCCGTTGCGCGTAGCGATCGAGCGCCTCACCCCCACTCTGCATAAGCACGATGATGAGTCCGGGGATAGGCTGGCGCAGCACGATGGCAGTGATGATCGCGATGGATGCAATCGCGTCCGTTGCGAAGTTGCCCGCGATCGCCTGCCGCACGGTCTGCAGGACGAGTGGCAGTGCGCACAGGAGAAGACCTGCGAGCCCGATGGTACGACCGAGTTCGGCGTCACCGCTCCAGGACAGCGCGAGTACTGCGCCAATCAGTGCAACCGCTGCTGCTGGAAGCGCTGCGCCGATGACCGCAGTCGTGCGGTTCACGCGTTCGCCTGCATGAGCGAGACGCGCGCGTCGAGCGCGATGGCGCCGTCACTTGTCACGAGCAGCGGGTTGATGTCGAGTTCAGCGATCACGGGAAAGTCCACGCACAGCCGCGACACTTCCATGATGACGCGCTCGATCGCTGCGCGGTCCACAGCCGCCTGGCCACGGAACCCGTTGAGCAGTGTCTGTCCGCGGATGGCGCCGACGAGGTCTGTCGCGTCTGGAGGTGTCAGCGGTGCCACCCGGAACGCCACATCCTGCATCGCTTCGACAAACACGCCGCCGAGACCGAACATGACAAGTGCACCAAATCCCGGGTCGCGGCTGCCGCCCACGATCGTCTCCACACCCCCGGTATGCATCTTCTGCAGAAGCACGCCCTCCAGGCGGGCGTCAGGCCGCGCTGCCCCCGCCTGTTCCATGACTGCGTCGTACGCGTCACGCACGGCTGCAGCATCCTGCAGGTTCACCTTCACGCCACCGACTTCCGTCTTGTGAGAGATATCCGGTGACACCAGCTTGAGCACGACCGGGTAGCCCATCGCTTCCGCTGCGGCGACTGCATCATCACGATCCGCTGCAATCCGTGCAGCCGCGATGGGGACGTCGTACGCTGCGAGGAGTGCGAGCGCCTCGTCCTGATCGAGCGACATGCGTCCCTCCGACTGCGCGCGATCCATAATCATCACTGCCGCAGTCGGCGGCGGCACCGGCGCAGGCGGCTCGACGTGTTCCCGCGCGAGCCACTCCGCATACCGATTGAGTGCCGACAATCCGCGGGCCGCGGACTCCGGGAAGATGTACGCCGGAATCCCGGCAGGCCCGAGCTCGGCGCGTCCCTGCGGAAGGCCATTCAGTCCCATCAGCACTGCCATAACAGGCTTGTCGGTGCACGTGGCTGCCGCCGCAACAACCGCTTCGGCGACATCCTGCTGTGCCACACCCATCGGCGGCACGAAGATGGCCACCGCCGCATCGATCTGCGGATCCGCCAGCAACGCCTCGAGAGCGATCCGATACGATGCAGGCTGTGCCGATGCGATCATGTCGAGCGGATTGCGCAGCGATGCCTCCGCGGGGAGCACGGTGCGCAGCTTCTCGAGTGTGGACGGCGCCAGGTCCGGCATGTCGAGGTCGTACGCCGCCATGGCATCAGCGGCAAGAATGCCGGGGCCGCCCGAGTTCGTGAGCACGGCCGTGCGGCGGGAGCGGGGAAGCGTGCGGGACCCGAATGCGATCGCCATGTCGAAGAGCTCCTCCATGGAGTACGCGCGCAACACGCCCGCCTGCATCATCAACGCATCCACAGCGAGGTCACTCGCCGCGAGCGCACCCGTATGCGAAGCGGCTGCACGTGCGCCAATCCGGGATCTGCCCGACTTGAGCGCGATGATCGGCTTCGTACGTGTTACGCGCGACGCAATCTCCAGGAACTTGGCCGGGTTCCCGAAATTCTCGACGTACATCAGTATGACTTGCACCGCGGGGTCGCTCTCCCACTGCAACAGCAGGTCGTTGCCGCTCACGTCCGGCTTGTTGCCGACAGACACGAACTGCGCGATGCCGATGCCATACTCACGCGCGTAGTCCAGAACACTCAATCCGAGTGCGCCCGACTGCGACATGAATGCGAAGCCGCCCGCGGGCGGCATGACGGGCGCGAATGTCGCATTCATCGATACTGCAGCATCCGTATTAAGGACACCCATGCAGTTCGGGCCCACCATGCGCATTCCGTTCGAGCGCACGATGTTCACAAGCTGCGCCTCCAGCTCGGCGCCCTCGCGGTCCACCTCGCGGAACCCGGCCGAGATGACGACCAACCCCTTCACTCCCGCGTCCGCGCACTCCTGTGCGACCCGGATCACATGCCGCTTCGGCACTGCAATGATTGCGAGATCAGGGGGCGACGTGAGATCGCCCACGGACGGCACACACGCGATCGAACACACGGACGTCGCCGATGGATTGATCGGGTGCACAGATCCCCGAAAGCCATACTCGATCAGGTTGTGGACGATCTGGTGCCCGATCGTGTTCGGCTCGCGTGACGCACCGATGACCGCGATGGACCGGGGCTTCAGGATCGGATCCATCGCGTGGGCGGCGGTCGGTGAATCATGGGTCGCGTCAGTCACGTTCGTCGGGCTCCTCGATACGGGTGTGTGCCGCCGCGCGGCGGACAGTGCTTGAACATACCATGGCGAGCGCGTGTGAGAATCAGGCATTGCCCCACACGCGGGGAGGTGAATGCTGACACCCCCGGGGGCAGTGTCGGCGTACCTTTGTAGAGATCATCGACAGATACCGGAGGAACCCATGCCTGCCAACATCCTTGTGCCGCTCGACGGCTCGCTTTTCAGTGAACAGGCGCTCGGCTATGCGATGGACATCGCGGAGCGCTGTGATGCCGTCGTCCACCTCGTTCGCGTGCATACTACGCCGATCCTGGCGGTGTCGGCGGCGATGCCGGCGTACTACAGCGCCGAATCGGATGAGGAAGTGACGGTCGCCGAAAGGGAATACCTCGACCGGATCGGGCAGAAGTGGCACGCGCGCGGACGACATGTTCGCGTGGCGAGTCTGAGCGGTCCGATTGCGACGGCGATTCATGAGTACGCGGATCGCTGTGCTGTCGATCTCATTGTCATGACCACGCATGGTCGCGGCGGACTCAGTCGTGCCTGGCTCGGCAGCGTCGCGGACCGCCTCGTCCGTGCGACGCACATCCCCGTGATCATGCTGCGACCGCACAACAGCGATGCCGAGCCGGTTGTCGTGAACCGCACGCGTCCGCACATCCTGATCCCGCTTGATGGCTCCGAACTCGCCGAATCGATCATCGGACACGCAGTCGACATTGGCGCTCTGCTTGATGCGCGCTATACGCTGCTGCAGGTCGTGCCGCCACCCATCGCAGTGTCCCCCGCGGTCCGTGAACAGGCGCTCAGGGATACCGTTGCGCTACGCGCGGAGGCCCGCACCTACCTCGATCGGTGGGCCATGAGACTGCGCGCGCGCGGATTCCATGTCGATACCCGTGTCGTGCTGCAGTCCCAGTCCGCGATCGGCATCGTCGAGGAGGCCCTCGCCGGTGAATGCGACATGATTGCAATGGCCACACACGGCCGCTCCGGGTTCACCCGCATGGCCCTCGGGTCCGTCGCCGACAAGGTCATGCGCACCGCTTCCGCACCGCTCCTTACACTGAGCGGTCAGACGACGCCCTAGATTGGTGCAGTCGGCGGTTCCAATACCCTGTCCCCTCTCCGTGGCACGGCTGCTGCAATCACTGCTGTACCACCAGGCTACGGAGATGAATCTTGCCCTGCTCGCACTGCCAGACGATTGCCGAGACACCGGCCGCCGCCGACCTCTATCTCGCCCCGTCCCCGCATCACGTGGCCACCAAAGTGCGGGACGCACTCGCGGCCGCGGGCGCACCCGTCGATGACGTCGGTGGTGACACCATCCGTACATCGTACACCGAGGGCGGCCGCGACCTCGTCCTGACTGCGATCGCTGACGTACTGAGCGACGTCGAGTCGCACGCCTGTCAGGCCCTTGTCATGCCGGTCGGTCAGCAGCCCGGCATGGCCGAAATGACGAACATGACGACGCTCGCGAAGCTCGTCGCACGCACGCGCGCAGACTGGCTGACCACTGTGCTTCAGCAGGGTCGGCTAACCACGCACTTCCAGCCCATTGTAGCCGTTTCCAGGCCGGATACCGCGTACGCCTATGAATGCCTGACCCGCGGCGTCGCCGAGGATGGATCGCTCATCCCGCCGACGAAGTTGTTCGACGCGGCCCGCGCCGCCGATCTGATTTACCATCTCGATCGCGCCACGCGCATTGCCGCCATCGAGAACGCGATCAGGCATGACATCGCGACGCCGATCTTCATCAATTTCAATCCGACGTCGATCTATGACGCGAACTACTGCCTGGAGACAACCATTCGCGCCGTGGAGCGCACCAACGTGTCCGCGACGCAGATTGTATTCGAGGTGGTCGAGAGCGACGAAATCCACGACATCGAACATCTGCTGCGGATTGTGAAGGTCTATCGTGAGGCGGGCTGCCGCGTCGCACTCGACGATTTTGGTGCAGGGTACAGCTCGGTCGATCTGCTCGCCCGGTTGCAGCCGGATTTCGTCAAGTTCGATCGCGCTCTTCTGCGCGACATCACGCGCGATACCTTCCGTGGTGTACTGCTGATGAGTCTGCTGGATGCGGCGAGGGAGCTCGGCATCGAGTCGATTGTCGAGGGCGTGGAGACCGAGGAGGACTGGAAATGGATTGCCGAGCAGGACGTGGACTATGCGCAGGGATACTACATTGCGAGACCGGCGTCGCCACCGCCTGTGCCGTTTGCAGAAAAAAGGCCCTGAGCGCGAACGCCCAGGGCCTTTCCTTGCTGGTGGTCAGATCAGAATGAGACCAGACCCTGGATCACGAAGCCGTCGAACTTGCCGCCATTGAGGATGCTCGTCGGGGCGTAGCCGTCATAGGTCTGTTTCACATACTCGCCTTTGAGCAGCACGTTCGGCGTCACGAACCAGCCGGCCGCGATGGCCATGCGGTCTGCGCTCTGGTCTGTACCCGCCGTCAGCATCTCGCCCTTGACGGTGTTGTAGCGGCCGCCCACGTACAGCTGGTCCTTGAGGAAGCGATACACACCATCGACTGCGTACTGCGTGACTTCGCGCTCCGCGGTGCCCGCGGTTTTCTCGGCGAGCGTGCGGCCCTTTGCACGCTCGATGACACCGAACACTTCGAGGTCGCCGTACTCGACGTAAGGATTCAGCTGAAGTGCGCTGATCTCTTCCGTGAAGTTCGGGTTGATGCGGCCATTGGTGAAGCCGGTGCTTGTCGCGAACAATGCCACCGTCTGCATGACGCCAAAGTATGCGGAGCCTGCACGGTCACCACCGTACAGCGTGGCGCGGCCCGCATTGTCGTTCATGTAGCTGGAGCCCGTCAGACGCGCACGCAGCTTGTCATTGAACTGGTGGTCCGCACCCAGCTTGGTGACAAACGCCCAGCTGCGCGCTTCAGGATCGCTGATGTCACCCTTGATCTGGCCGTTTGTGATGCCGGCTACTGCCAGGAACGGGCCCACCCGCGCGATCGCCTCACCGCCGACCTCCGTCGCGAATGCATCCAGGATCAGGTTCTCGACGAACGGGTTCCTGAGCCCGTTGCCATTGTCGGTGCGGCGGAAATGCGCGTCACCATAGTTGACCTCGTAGTGGCCGACCTTGAGGGTCAGGATCGACATCGCAACCTGCAGCGGCTCCCAGGCGATCGGGGACTCCTCGATCTGCAGATAGCCGCCCTTCACCCAGAACTCGTTGTGATTGCGTGACGACATGTAGTTCTCGAGCACGACCTTTATACCTGAACTCAGCTGTGCTTCGAGGTTGAGGTTCGCGGCCGCCGTGTTGAAGCCTGCACCGATGACGGCGGGTGCATTCGCCGGCACCGTGCTGGTCGTGCTGTGCGACAGGCTCTGGTAGGACTGCGCGAAGTCAGCGCCGATCTTGATGGTCACCTTGTCGAAGTCGGGCACCCGTGTCTTGGGTTCCTCGAACTTCTGGGCCGCCGCAGGCGCCGCGAACAGCGTCGCTGCGAGGATTGTCAGGTACAGATTTCTTGTTGTCATTTCAGTTGCCCTTGTGTTCTCTATGTGAACGTGACTGACCACTCTGTTTTCCAGTTTGGTCACCGCGCACTAGCGCGCGATGACGATGTCGTAGCTGACCTTGACCTTGTCGCCCACCTTCATGGTGCCGAGCATGAGCGATGGCGGCTTCATGCCGAATGCGGTAAGCATGAACTCGCGTTCGCCGCGGACACGCAGGCCACCACCGGGTGCTTCGGTCACCGTGACCTTCATCTCGACCGGCTGTGTGCTGCCCGCGATCGTCAGCTTGCCGCGTGCCTGTACTGTTGCGCCGGGTGTGGCACGCTCGATGTCGTAGGACAGGAGCTCGAACAGGACGGCCGGGTTCGCCTTCGCCTTGAGCGTGTTGAGCATGTGCTCGTTCATCTTGCCGTTCTTGCAGTCGAGCGACGCGACGGGGAACTTGCCCGTGACTGCATCAATCGCTTTTTCGCCCGCCAGTACCTTTGATGGAGCCGCGGTCGCCGGCAGTGCCTTGACTTCGAACTGCGTGCTCGTGCAGGTCCAGGCCTTCACCGTGGACGTGCCACTGACTGACAGGGTGCCTGTCGACTGGGCCGCGGCTGGAACGGCGCCGAGGATGCCGATGAGCGAGAACGCTGTGACGATGATCTTGCGCATTTTGTGTCCTGACGTTTGGGCGGGACATTCGAGCCCCGCGGACCGTGCGGCCTTCAACTGCTCCGACGCACACAACGAGTTTACTGGGCACGGCGACGCGGGAGCGTCGGCAGGAGGCTGATACTTCCGTCGAAGAAACGGCAGTCGGTGTAGGCGCTTTCCTGACAGGACGGCGGGACCACCGATGCTACAGTATCAGTATGAGAACACGGATTCGATCAGTACAGAAACTGATACGGGTGCTTCTCGCGGCACCCCTCTTCTGGAAAATCGTGCTCGCGAATACAGCACTCGTCGCGATTGCCGGCATCGGAGGTATGCAGGCGATGGCGGCGGCGATCCGCAACTATACAGGCGAGAGCGTCGCGAGCGTCGCCATCCACGGCATCGCGCCCGTACTCGTTGCAGCCACCCTCGTGAATGCAGTCCTGGTTGCCGTGGCGATGCTGCCGACACGCGGAATCGAAGAGACCGTCCGCGACGTGCTGCGCGGCAATACTGCGGCTCGCGCACGCACCACGCCCCTCAGCGATCGGCACCATCGTCGTCTCGCCGCAATGCTGAACCACATGCTGGGCGACGTCGACCGCCGCGCCGTCGAGTTGCGCGAGGTCGCCAGCAGGATCGAGGAACGGTCGGAGCGTGAACGCGTCGGCATGGCCGACCTGCTGCATGAAGACCTGGCGCAACGCATGACCGCTGCCCTCATCGCGTTGCAGGCACCTGCGTGCGGATGCGACGGCGGCGCCCGCGGATCCGTTCAGGCCCGCGCCATCATCAGTGATGCACTCGAACGCATGCGCACATCGTCCAACACGCTCGTACCGTCCGCACTCAAAGGACTCGGCGTGGCGGCCGCTGTCAGATCATCGCTGCATGAGCTCGAACGAGGCGGCGTCTGTGCGGAACTCATCGACACCGGCGTCGGACGCGTTGCGTATGCACGGGAAGTCTGTGTGTTCCGCAGTATCGAAGACAGCCTGAGGAATACGGTGCGAAGCGGTGAAATATCGGGCGTCCAGGTCAGGATGCGGATCCGCCGCGGCGGCGGCATCAGGGTCACGATCATATACGACGCCGAACCCACGTTCCGCCGCACCAGCTCCTACGTACGTGATCGTGTCGATCTCCCGGCCATGCGCGTGCGCATCGCCGCGATCGGCGGGTCGATCAGTGTGCGATCGCAGGGGGGCGGCCGATGCTTCGTGACGATCTCTGCACCCTGGCGGGACGCGAGCGCCGAGGAGGCAACGGAAAAGGCCTGACCACGACTAGAATCGTTGCCAGGCCTTCATTTCCGCGAATCGGGACGGCGGGATTTGAACCCGCGACCCCCTGAACCCCATTCAGGTACGCTACCGGGCTGCGCTACGTCCCGCGGAGCCGAAAACATAGCGGGAGACCGGCACCCCTACAACCCGCCCGACTGGCCCTCGTCGGCAGAACGCTATCGGATGCGGACCCCAAGCATGATATTGGGCGTATGAATCCTTCCAACCACCTTCGGGTCGCGCTGCTTGCGGTGGTGGCCACATGCCTCACGACGGCATGCGGCGATACCACCCCGCCGACCGATACAACGGTCGAGTTCTCCTCATTCGATCGCATTCAGGCGACCACGCTTGCGACCACCTGCGCGACGTCGGGCTGCCACACGGGCGCGAGCGTCGCCGGGGCAGGCGCTCTCGCGCTCGACAAGGCCAACGCGTACGACAACCTCGTCGGCGTTGCATCGTCGAATCTCTCGGCGAAGTCCGACGGCATGCTTCGCGTGAAGGCGGGCGATCCGGAAAAAAGCTTCCTCCACTGGAAGCTGCTATTCCACGCATCCCCGGCCGGACGCGACTACGGGGGGCCGATGCCGTCGGGCGGGCAGCCGATCACGAATGGCGAGATCGAATTCATCCGGCGCTGGATCGCGGCGGGCGCGCCCCGCCGGGGGAATGTCGCCGACACAGCCGTCCTCGCGGACCGCTCGCGCTTCGACCCCACATCATTCACCGCCCTCGCACCGCCCGCGCAGGGGCATCAGCTGCACATCCCACCATTCATGGTGCAGCCGAACTTCGAGCGCGAGATCTTCCTGTATCAACGGGTGGGGAACGCGAGCGACGTCTTTGTGAACCGCATCCAAACGAAGATGCGCTTCGGCAGCCATCATCTGCTCGCCTACACGTTCCGACCCGAGACGCCGTCAATCGGAATTCCGCAGCTGAACGTCGTGCGCGACATCCGGAACCCGAACGGCTCCATGAACGTCCTGAACATGATACCGATGGCGTATCATGTTTTCCTCGCCGGATCCATGACGCCGACGTCGGACTACACCTTCCCCCCAGGCGTCGCGCTGCGCATACCTGCAAACGCCGCGCTCGATCTCAATGCGCACTACGCGAACAGTCTCGCTACGTCGACAATCGGCGAAGCGTACATGAATCTGCACACGACGAGTCAGTCGCAAGTCACCCGCGAAGCGAAGACGCTCGACATGGCGAACACGTCCTTCAGCCTGGCCCCGCGGCAGCGCACCACGATCGTCAAGTCATTCACAGTTTCCGCGACTACGACCGTCTTCATGCTCACGTCCCACATGCACAAGCGCGGTGAGAAGTTCGTGATCAGAATCAAGGGTGGAGCGCGCAATGGCGAGGTCGTTTATACGAACACGGAGTGGGAGCATCCGCTGATGCAGAACTACAGCGCACCCATCGTGCTGCAGCCCGGAGAAGGACTTACGTCCGAGATCACGTACAACAATGAGACCGATCGCGTCATCACGTTCGGTCTCACCAGTGAAGATGAAATGGGTATCATCTTCGGATACTACTACTAGTAGCGAATCACTACACTGGCGGCAGCTGCTTCGTGGCGGCGCGCACCGCTGCAACGGCCGCGTCGTAGTCCGGCTCCTTCATCTGGTCGGCGACATATTCCGCGTGCACGATCCTGCCGTCGCCATCGATCACAAACACCGCGCGCTGCAGCAGTCGCCATTCGCGCAGCAACACGCCGTAGTCGCGACCGAATTGTTCGCTGCGATGGCTCGACAGCAGACCGTGCTCGACATTCTCCGCTGACGCCCACCTCGACTGCGCGAACGGGAGGTCCATGCTGACGGTATAGAGCGCGACATCCCATCCAAGCGATGACGCGAGGTCCTGCCACTTCCGCGTCTCGACATGGCAGACCGGCGTATCGAGCGAATTGATGACATTCAGGAGTCGTACACGGCCGCGCGAGTCGTCGAGCGAAACCGCGACCGGCACGCCCGCACCGGGCGGCAACGTGTCGAGTTCGAACTCCGGCGCACGATCGCCCGCCTCGAGCCGTCGGCCGACCGCCGTCAGCTGCACCCCTTCTCCAAACGCCTCGCCGTGACGTTCCATCCATCCTCCAGGACTTACGTGATACAGATTTATGCGACGGCAATAATACCTGCCGCAGTGTCATGCTGCGAGATCGATGATGCGTAGAATCCCGGCGATCGTTGACGCGCCCTTGTCGCGCGCATACCACCCGCGCAGATGGCGATAGCGTGCGTCCTTCTCGAGCAGTTTGCCGCCTGCGTCGTACCACGCTTGCAGCTCGGAGGGACGAGAGCCCCACCATCCGACCTCGTTGAACGCATCATCCAGCACGATGACGACGGGAATCGCCCGTCCACCCGTCGCACTCAGATGAAGATCCATCACATCCAGATGCTGGTCCCGCGCGATCACGCGCATCTCGACATTCGATGCCTGCTCCGCGAGACGCGCGACGACGGGGACGGTGTTCACTGCGTCACCGCACCAGTCCTCGGAGATGACAAGGAGGTGCCACGCACGGCCCGTGGCCGCGACTTCGGCAACCGCCGTCGCACGCACAGAGGCACGCGCGTAGATCGCGCGCCAGAGGTCCGAGTATTCAACTGTCGTAGCGAGGTATTGGTCGAAGGGCGCTGCAGTTTCGAACAGCTGGCGATAATTCAAAACGCGTTCAGCCAGCTCGATGCATCCTGCAGCTCCTGGGGATCGATCCAGTGACCGATGGAATAGTCGCGCGCGTCGAGATCGGCATTCGCGGCGCGCAATGCAGCGCGACCCTTCTCAGCGAGTGAGAACGGGATCGCGGGATCCTGCACGCCATGGCCCCAGAAGAAGCGGAGGTTGGCGACAGTCTCTGCGGATGCACTCACCGTAGCGGGCAGGAAGCCACTGAAGTTCAGCACGCCGTGCGCGCGACCCGGACGCGTGAGCGCGTATGCATGACCCATCGTTCCACCCTGCGAAAAACCACCAACGACAAGTGTGCTGACGTCGCCTCCCACAATGGACGGCAACTTCGCGACGAGCGCGTCGAGCGCGCTCAGGCTTGCGTCCATGCTCTCAGGGTCGGGACGGTCATCGCCGAGAAAGCGATACCATGCGCTGCCCGGGCCATAGCCCCACATCGCACCTGGATGCGGCGCCTCCGGGACGACAACATGCCACGCGCGAGGGAAGCGACCCCGCAGTCCAGCCATGTCCTGCCGGCTCGCGCCACGACCGTGCATCAGGATCAGCACGCGCAGCGGCGCATTCGCCGGCGTCGCGAGCCCGGGCTTCCAATAGTCGAACGTCAATTCACGATTCGTTTCCATGCTACTCCACGCTCGCGCGCGTCAATCCTTCAGCGATAGTCCCAGCTTGCGCAACAACGCCGTCAACTGCGCCTTCTCGCTCGCACTCAACGCCGACACCGCTTCCTGCACGGCAGCAGCATGCTCCGGGAACACGCGCTCCATCATCGCGACGCCGTCCGGCGTGAGCGCAGCATAACGAGCGCGCCGATCACTCGCACATTCACGGCGCTCCACCAGGCCCTGCTCGGCAAGACGGTCAACCAGGTACGTCACACCACCGCTCGAAACCAGAATCTTCTTCTGCACCTCGCCCAGCAGCAGCGGCCCCTTGTGATACAACACCTCGAGGATCGCGAACTCGCCGGGGGACAGCGCGTGCCGCGCCATGTCCGCTTCCGCGACACGCTGAACCGCAGCCTTCGCGCGCGACAGGACGACCCACAGCTTCAATGCCTGGGCTTCTTCCGCCGTGTGTGTGGGCGCGACGTGGACGGGTCGATCGATGATATCTGCCATAATCTCAGTTCTAAGATAGCGGCCGGCCGCGACCGGTCAATGTCCAGGACAGTTTCGGTCGCCGGCGCCTCCCCGTCCAGCCCCGTCCCACCATCCCTTGACTACTGAGAATCTTAGCACTAAGTTAAATCAATGGAGCCAACGCCAACCGAAACGCTTACCGACAGAGGTCTCAAATGAGTACACAAGCACCGACACAGGCCGCCACGTCCACCTGGTCGCTCGACGAGGCCCACACCAATGTCGCATTCGTGGTCAAGCACATGATGATCTCGAACGTGCGCGGTCACTTCGCAGAAGTCGCTGCGACAGTGGTACTGGACGGCCAGGACTACAGCACGGCGCAGATCTCGGCGGAGATCGATGCCACAAGCATCACGACGCGCAACGACCAGCGGGATGGCCACCTGAAGTCGGCGGACTTCTTCGATGTCGAGAACTTCCCGAAGCTGACGTTCGTGAGCACAAAGGTCGATGCGACGGATGCCGAGACGCTCCAGGTGACCGGTGACCTGACGATCCGCGGCACGACGAAGCCGGTGACGCTCGACGTCACGATCGAAGGCCACGGCAAGGATCCGTGGGGCAACCCGCGCACGGCGTTCATCGCGGAGACGAAGATCAAGCGCAGCGAGTTCGGCCTGATGTGGAACCAGGCGCTGGAGAGCGGCGGTGTGCTCGTAAGCGACGATATCCGGATCAAGATCGAGGGTGAGCTGGTCGGCCAGGCATAGCCGAACCAGAAAATGGCTCCGGGGAACCGGGGCCATTTTTTTCGACTATCTTATCGGGGTATGGGTGCTCGGTCGGTGGGAGCGCCGCGCAACGAACTGGATAGGAGGCCGGGATGAAGAGGTATCTGCTTGGCGGTGCCGTAGCACTCGCGATGATGGCGCCGACAGTGGCATACGCACAGCTGTCATGGGATTCGCCGATGCTGCTGCCGCCGAATCCGGCTGACGACTACGGCATCTATCTGATGGACGTGAATGACGGCGGCGTCGGCGTGCTGGGGACCTGGCGGTCGAGCGGCTACAACTTCGGGCTGCGCGGTGGCATTGCAGAAGAGAACGGCGGCGGCGTGGGCATCTTCGGGGGCATCGACTACAATGGCACAGTCAATCGCGCGACGACGGAGTTCCCGCTCGACATCGACTGGATCTTCGGCGCGGGTCTCGGCTTCGGCGGCGATGGCATTCGCATCAGCGCGCCGCTCGGTCTCACCGGTGGCCATTCATTTACTGGCGACGGCGCAACCTTCACCCCATTCATTTCGCCGCGCGTCGTGCTCGATGCATTCCTCGACTCGGATCGTGACGAAGGTCTCGGTCTCGACTTCGCGGTGGATCTTGGCCTCGACCTCAGGATGAACGGCAACGCGGGCCCGCTGGCGGGCACGACGATCCGGTTCGGCGGCACGATCGGCAATCGCAGCGGCATCGCGCTCGGCCTGGTGTTCTAGCGCATTACATCGCGGACCTTCGCGAGCAGCTGATTCGGCGAGAAGGGCTTCGCAATGAATGCGCGGCCCTCGCCCATATTGCCGTGACGCAGCACCGCGTCCTCCGCATAGCCCGACATCAACAGGATCCTGGCGTCAGGGTCGATCGTCGCGAAGCGGTCGGCGAGGTCGATGCCATCCATGAGCGGCATAACAATGTCACTCAGGACCAGGTCCACGCCCGTCCCGCGTTCCCCCATCCGATCGAGCGCGTCCTGTCCGTTCTCCGCCGTGATCACCGTGTAACCGCTGCGCGTGAGGATGCGACGCACAAGGTCTCTCACGGCCGGCTCATCCTCGACAAGCAGAATGGTTCCAGTTCCGTGCACAGCGGACGTGCCAACAGCACCGTCAGCATCGCCCGCGCTCTCAGGGTGGTCAGTGTCGAACGCGCGCGCAGACACGCGCGGCAGATACATCGTGACTGCAGTGCCGCGACCGGTCATGGTCTCGAGCCATACATGACCGCCGCTCTGTTTCACGATGCCGTAGACCGTGGCCAGTCCGAGGCCCGTGCCCTTGCCGTGCTCCTTCGTCGTGTAGAACGGCTCGAACGCGTGCTCAGCCACGCTTTCCGTCATGCCTTCACCGTCGTCCTCGACGCGCAACATCACATACGGTCCCACCGGCAAGTCACCCACTGAATGCGCGGCATCAGCGATGCTCTGATTGTCGGTGCGGATCGTGATGCGGCCACCTCGCGCCATCGCATCCCTGGCATTCACGACCAGGTTGACAATGACCTGCTCGAGCTGCGCCGGATCCGCGCGCACCGCCCCCAGTTCGTCCGCCAGCTCTGTCTGCAGTGTGATGTTCTCGCCGATCATGCGCCGCAGCATCCTGTCCATCTCGCGCACGATTGAATTCACCTGGATGATACGCGGCTGCAGGACCTGGCGACGGCTGAACGCGAGGAGCTGGCGTGTCAGCGACGTGGCACGCAAGGCCGCGTCACGAATTTCCCTGACGTCGTCATGGATTTCCGTGCCCGCCGGTGTCTGCTCGAGAATGAGCGCTGCGTGTCCCTGGATGGCGGTAAGCAGGTTGTTGAAGTCGTGCGCAACGCCACCCGCGAGGCGCCCGATCGCTTCCATCTTCTGCGATCTATGCAGCATCTCCTCACTCTCGCGCAATGCCGTCTCGGTAGCACGACGGTCCGTGACATCGCGCGCATTCACGACAACGCCCTCGACGCCAGCCGTTGTCAGCAGGTTGTGCATGGTGACATCAATGGTGCGCCACGCGCCGGATGCGTGACGCAAGCGTAGCTCGATCGTGATGGCGCTGCCCGGCTCTTCGAGCAGCTCGGAGAATCGCGAGCGCGCATTGGCGCGATCGTCTGGATGGATGATCGAAACTGCCTCGATCTCCGCCCATCGCTCCGTCGGATAGCCCAGTGCACGGCCCACCGCTGGACTCACATAACGAACCGACTCGTCCGCGTTCACCACCGCGATCATGTCAGCGGAGTTCTCGATCAAGGAGCGGTAGTACTGCTCGCTCTGACGCAGTGCGTCCACAGCGAGGCGTCGCTCGGTGACATCCGTGAGTACACCCTTCGCGCCGTCGATACCGCCGCGCGCATTGACACTCACCTGGAAACGTGACTCGAGCCATCGGTAGCTGTCGCCCCGCGTGCGCCAACGCCCCTCATGCCGATAGTAGGAATTGCTGCGCTGCACCAGCTGTGTGAAACTCTCACGCACCTCGTCACTTTCGTCCGGGTGCAGGAACTCCCACAGGTAGTGACCGATCGTGTCTTCCGCGGTGTGACCCGTGATCGCCGTCCA
>JBBSJG010000028.1:0-22907 GCA_038257485.1 Longimicrobiales bacterium
AACCTGCGCGCATGCGAAACGGGTGACCTCATCGCGATCTACCACACGTCGCCAGACAAGGCACTCATCGGTGTTGCGAAGATTACCGGCGGGGCGAGACCCGACCCGAAGGCGGAGGAACGTGTTGTCGTGGATGTGACAGCAGTGAAGAAATTGACGCGCGCACTGACGCTCGCGGAGATGAAGGCGGATGACGTCCTGGCCACGATGTCATTCGTGAAGATGCCGCGCGTCGCGGTTCAGCCGATCACTGCGGACCAATGGAAGAAGCTGCTGGCGCTGTCCGGGACAAGGCTCTAGCCGCCGCGGCGGATCATCGGCTTCGCCGGAGGGACTCCGTCGATCAGGCGCTGTACCATATCCGGCAGAGCACAGATGTCGATCGGCTTCTGCAGGAACATGTCCGCACCCGCCGCTTCCCACTCTACATCCGATTCGTCGGCTGAACTGAACAGCACCACCGGCAGGTGCCTGAGCTCCGGATCCGATCGCAGCGCGCGCGCGACGTCGTAGCCGTGCATCGCCGGCATCAAGACATCCAGGACCACCGCGTCAGGCCGCATCTCACGGATCCGCTCCAGCGCTTCCATGCCGTCGAATGCACTGATGACCTCGAACCCTCTATGGTCCAGCATGTAGGCGAGCAGGTCGGCCGTCATCGGCTCGTCATCTGCCACCAGCACCCGCTTCTTCATTCCAGCTCCTCAAGCCCAGGCCCTGTCGACCGGTCTCCGTCCAGCGGTCAAGCCACTCCAAACGCCGATGGCAAGGCATGTTACATGCCGCCGCCGACGGCGTGTGTCCACTATTGAGTACGGGCGTGAGCGAGGTCAGTTGGTAAGGTTGAAGAAGAAGTTGGCTACCGTGAAATACAGGAGGACGCCGGTCGCATCCATGATGGTTGCGACCATGGGTCCGGAGGCGGAAGCGGGGTCGAAGCCGGTGCGGCGGAGGAGGAACGGGAGCATGGATCCGATGATGCTGCCGACGAGGACGACGGCGGTGACGCTGATGGCGACGGTCCCTGCGAAGAGGAGGAACTGCTGGTGGGCGCCGAGGTCGAGTGCCTGTCCGAGGAAGACGCGGGAGGCGCCGATGGCGGCGAGGATGCCGCCGAGTGCGAGTCCCATGGCGATTTCGCGGCGAGCGACGCGCCACCAGTCGCGCATGCGGACTTCGCCGAGGGTCATGGCGCGGATGACGAGGGTGGATGCCTGTGATCCGGAGTTGCCGCCGCTGCTGATGACGAGCGGGAGAAATGCGATGAGGCCGTAGATCTTCCGGAAGTTGTCTTCGAATCCGCTGAGGGCCTGCACGGTGAAGAGTCCGCCCACGAAGAGGATCATGAGCCAGACGACGCGCTTGCGCAGGAGGGTTGCGAAGCTGATGCGGAGGTAGGGCTCATCGAGCACTTCCATACCGCCGTACTTCTGGATGTCCTCGGTGGCTTCCTCTTCGACGACGTCGACGATGTCATCGACGGTGACGATACCCTTCATGACGCCGTGGTCGTCGACCACGGGCAGCGCGATGACATCCTGCTCCGCGAAAATCCGGGCGACCTCCTCCTGGTCCATCTCCTCATGGATGGTGATGACGTCGGTCTGCATGACATCGCGGACGAGGCGGTCTCCGGGTGCGGCAAAGAGCTCGCGGAAGGATGCAATGCCGAGCAGGCGCTGCTGGGGGTCGAGGACGTAGACGTAGTAGATGGTCTCGATCTGCAGGGCGCTGATCGCCTGCTTCCGTAAATAGCTGATCGCCTCATCGGCGGTCATGTCGGCGCGGACGCGTGCGAAGCGGGAGCTCATGAGCCCGCCGGCCTCGTCCTCCTCATAGGCCATGAGGGCAGCCACCTCCTTGCGGGTGGCGGAGTCAAGGACGGCGAGGAGTGAAGCGCGGTCCTCCGGCTCGTCGGTCTCCTGAATCACGTCCGCCGCGTCATCGGGTGCGAGCAGCCGCAGCCAGAGTCTGCGTTCGGCGGGTGTGAGCAGGAGGAGGAGGTCGGCTTGGTCGCGTGGTGCGAGGTCGAAAAAGAACTCCTCGCCGTCAGCCGGACCGAGCAGGCGGAACCCCTGGACGCGATCCTCCGTCGCAAGAAGCCACCAGGCTTCGCGCAGCTCGACGGTATCGATCGTCCTGTTGTCCGCCATGGAGGCACCTCGGAAGTGATTCGGTTGGCCGAGTTTAGCGGTCGATGGTAGTGCGGGCAAGCAGAAAAAGAAGGATGCGACGGCGGCCGCGCGGCCGCGGCTGTGACGAATTTGTTACACCGTCGACGGCTGGTCGAAACGCGCGGACCCGAAGATTCATGTGCTGGCAAGGCTCCGCTGCGCCTGCGAACTGAATCCACCACGGGGGACCGCATGTCCGATCGATCGCTGGTACGAATGCTTTCCAAGACTGTGTGTCTGGCCGTCCTGCTTATGACGGCCTTTGCTGTGAGTACACCGGTATTTGCACAGGCGACGGGGCGCATTGCGGGACTCGTCACGGACGCATCCTCATCGCAGCCGCTTGCGAGCGCGATGGTGACCGTGGTCGGCACGAATGTCGGCACGCTCACGGGGCCTGATGGCCGTTACATGCTGACTGCCGTTCCGTTCGGATCGGTCACGCTTCGCGTGCAGACGATCGGGTACGCACCACGGACTACTGCGGCGATCACAATCAGCGACAATACGCTTCGTGAACAGAATGTGAAGCTCGAGATGCAGGTCGTCGAACTGAGCGCCCTCAACATCACGGGTGCGGTCGGCAAGAAGGGGAGTGTCGCGCGTGCGCTCGACGTCCAGCGCTCTGCGTCCGGGATCGTGAATGCAATCAGTTCGGAGCAGATGTCGCGCAGCCCCGATGGCGATGCAGCGGCCGCCATGCAGCGGGTCAGCGGCGCGACCGTGACGGACGGCAAGTACGTATCGGTGCGCGGCCTCGGTGAACGGTATACAACGACGTCCCTGAACGGCGCGAAGATTCCGAGCCCCGAGCCGGAAAAGCGGATCGTACCTCTGGACCTGTTTCCCGCCGGTCTCCTGGAAAGCATTACGACATCGAAGACCTTCACACCCGACCAGTCCGGTGATTTCAGCGGTGGTCAGGTCAATATCAAGACGCGCGACTTTGCACTGGCGCGCCTGGTGACGTTCTCGTCCAGCTTCGGTCTCAACGACCGTGTGGCTGGGTACTCGCAATACACGGCTCCGCGCACTGGTGCGGAGTGGCTCGGGTTCGGTGGCAGCGGTCGCGCGCTGCCGGTTCCGCTGCAGGCGGCGGGCGATTTCCAGCAGCAGTTAAATGCGTCGCAGTACAATGCGCTGGTTGGCGCGTTCCGGAACGCATGGTCGGTGAACGAGCGCACGGGCACGGGCAACTACTCGCTGGGCGGGTCGGTCGGCGGCACGGACGCGGTGTTCGGTCAGGCGATCTCGTACCTCGGATCACTGTCGTATTCGTATGGCGAGGAAGTCCGCCATGGCGAGATCCGGGCACGCGCCCTCGCGGGTGACGCGGGCACGACCCTGGAGGTAGACCGGTTCGCCGGCTCGACTGGGCGCTCCAGCGTACTGTGGGGCGGCATGGCCAACCTGAGCACATTGCTCGGTCAGTCCACCCGCGTGTACCTCAACAACACGTATAACCGGAGCGCCGAGAACGAAGCGCGCTTCGAGTCAGGTGTGAGTGAGAACTTCGGCAACATCCCCTTGCAGATCAATCGTCTCAAGTATGTGGAACGGGACGTGTACTCCACGCAGCTTGGCGCATCCCACGCATTGACGGCCACGCAGTCGGTGGACTGGACGGGAACCCTTTCGGGCGTGAGCCGCAATGAGCCGGATCGGTCGGAGATCGTTTACGCACAGCAGGCCGATCCCGCAACGGGCGCGCTGCTCCCGTCCGCATGGATGAGCGTCAACAGTGAAGGCGCGGTACGGACATTCGGGCGGCTCGATGAGCGCGCGCTCGAGGCAGCCGCGAACTACAAACTGTCGTTCGGCAAGGCCGGCACCAATGGCATCAAGGTTGGCGGCCTCTTTCGCAACACCAGCAGGGACGCATTCAACAAGGCCTACAGCATCTCGTCACTGACGCTGCCGACGACGGCGCGCGAGCTTCGCCCTGAGGAGATTTTTGACGGACGGTTCACATCCGAAGGCCAGGGGCATTTCAACGTATCGCCGCTCGGCGCGGGCGGCACATACACCGCACGCGAGAATCTCGGTGCGGTATTCGGCATGCTCGACTTCGATCTCTCGACCCGTCTCCACCTCATCGCTGGCGCCCGTGTGGAGCATTCAGAGGTCGAAGTCGTATCACAGGGCACTGTCAGCACAGACACAGCGCGGACATCGCCCAGCTTCACAGACTTCCTGCCGTCCCTCGCATTGAACGCCAAACTGAGCGAAAGCCAGAGCGTCCGGCTGTCTGTTTCGCAGACGCTGTCGCGGCCGGAATACCGTGAGCTCGCGAACCTGCAGTATCGCGATGTGATTGGCGGGGAGAACGTAGTCGGCAATCCCGATCTGGTCCGCACGCTGATCCGCAATGCGGACGTGCGCTGGGAGTGGTATCCGCGGGATGGCGAGATCGTGTCGGTCGCACTGTTCGGCAAGCAGTTCCAGAACCCGATCGAGCGCGTGTACCGCGCCACCTCGGGCACCAGCATTGCGACCTTCGTGAATGCGGATGGTGCGCGCACGCTCGGTGTGGAGCTCGAGCTCCGCAAGCAACTGGGATCTTTCTGGACGGCGCTCGAGTCGATGTCCGCGTTCACGAACGTGACGCTGATGGACAGCAAGATCGATATCGCGGAGTCCGCCAGCAGTGCCACGAACAGCAACCGCGCAATGGTCGGGCAGGCACCTTATGTCGTCAACGCCGGACTCACGTACTCGCCGGCGGAGAGCGATATCAGCGCCACTGCGCTGTTCAACATTGTCGGCCGCCGGATCACAACCGCGGGCGAGCTCCCGCTGCCCGACGTGTATGAGCAGGCTCGCGCGGTCCTCGATCTCTCGGTCCGCGCGCCACTTCGCCGCGGGATGTCCGTGAAGTTCGATGCGCGCAACCTGCTGGATGAGGAGTACGAACTGGTCCAGGGCTCAGTAGTTCGGGAAAAGTACCGGACCGGCCGCTCCTTCTCCTTTGGCGTGACGTGGACCCGGTAACGCGTGTTCATGGACCCGGTAACGGGTGTGTCGTGAACCCGGTAACGGGTTGTGACACGATCGACACAGGACCGGGGCTGGGAATTCGTATTCGCATGGTCAATTACGGTCACGCCATGCGTCAACAACCACAAGGAATCGATAATGACAAACCGCGTTCGTAAGCTATACTCCGTTCTCCTGATGGGTGCGTTCATCGGCGCTTGCTCCGATGACCCAACCACCACGGAAACACCATTGACGGCACCGGCGAACGTATCCGCGCAGGCGGCCGGTTCCACGGGCGTGACCGTCACATACAGCGCAGTCACGGGCGCCAGCAGCTACACGATTGAGCGCGCAGCGGGCACTGCTGCATTTGCGAGCGCCGGCACGAGCACAACGACATCGTTCAGTGATACGGGCCTCCTCGCGAACACGACGTATCGCTATCGCGTCCAGGCCATCAGCGGCACGCGCACCGGACCGATGAGCACAGAGGTTTCGGTTACGACAGCCACGACACCGGTTGTCTCCATCTCAGCTGACATCACAACCAGCCGCACCCTGTTTGCGGACTCGGTCTACAAGCTGACGGGCTTCATTCACGTCGCCAACGGCGCGACCCTCACGATCCAGCCGGGCACGCTGATCCAGGGCGACTTCAATACCCTCGGATCTTCACTGTTCATCCTGCGCGGTGCCAAGATCATCGCGAATGGAACGGCCGCGAAGCCCATCGTCTTCACGTCTTCGCAACCGGCCGGTTCACGCCGTGCGGGTGACTGGGGCGGTCTGATTATCGTAGGCAACGGCATTGCCAACCGTGCGGCACAGGTCGAAGGCACAGGCACGAGCGCCTCGAACTACGCCGTGTCGTATGCAGGCGGGACAAACAACAGCGACAGCAGCGGTGAGCTTGCGTATGTCCGCGTCGAGTTCGCGGGCTTTGGCCCGTCACCGAATGCAGAGCTCAATACCTTCACGTTCGCAGCAGTCGGGTCCGGCACGAAGATGGACTATCTGCAGGCCATCAGCGGCCTGGATGACGCATTCGAGTTCTTCGGTGGCGCGGTGGACGGCAAGCACCTCGTCTCGTACAACACGGGTGACGACCACTTCGACATGTCGGAAGGCTACGTCGGCCGGCTGCAGTACCTGATTGCCTACCAGTCGCTCATCCCGACACCGCGCACGGGCGCAGGCAGTCCATCCGGCGATCCGCAGGGCATCGAAAACGATGGTTGCGACGGCGCTGGCTGCACCAACGGACAGGCTTCCACACCATTCACGATTCCCCTGGTGGCGAACTTTACGCTGATCGGCACAGGCCCGCTTCCGGTCATTGATGCAGCAAGCGGCGGCTACGGCGTCCTGCTGCGCCGCGGCACGGGCGGCTTCTATGTCAACGGTGCAGTGGCACGCTGGCCGAAGGCGGCGTTCGCGATCCGCGATGCGTCGACAACGGCACGTACAACAGCGGGTGACCTCATCGTCTCCAATGTGCTGACAGCAGACAACGCGGTTCTCTTCCAGGCCGGGCAGCAGGTTGTCGATTCGACGTCGCTGGTCAAGTCGACCGCCACAACAGCCAGCCTATTCACACTGTTCCCGACGGCAGCAACGAGCGCCGCCAGCTTCGACTGGACGCCGTCGGCCAATTCGCCCCTCCGTACCGGCGGTCTGAGCACGTTCCCGGCAGCCGTGGCAGCGAAGGCAGGCTCGTTCGTGACACCGACATCGTACGTCGGCGCGGCCGATCCGAACGGCGCCAAGTGGTGGGCCGGCTGGACCGTGTATTTCGAGAACTAAGGCAGGCCAGTACGTTATACGCGGCCGGCGCATGCAACTGCGCCGGCCGCTTCCGTATTCATTGAACGGCTTCGGAAGGCCTGTCATGCACTTTGGATTCCGCACGTTTGCATTACTCGGTTCATTACTGCTGTCGCTGCCGGGATGCAACGCGGCGCAGGACGCGAATCCGCAGGCCGCGGAAGGCGGCGATTCGATTGTAACGGCGGGATTTGTCGACAGTATCTTCCCAATGCCCGAAATGATCGCGCGTTTCCAGCGGGAACAGCGCCGCGCCCCGTCCGGTCTCGGTGCTACTGCACCTGCGTCCAGGGACGCACTTGTTGCGTTGTTCATCGCGGCCGTGGAGGCGGGCAACGGGGCCGCGCTCGCTCCGCTCCGCATCGATGCCGCCGAATTCGCCTACCTTTACTTCCCGACCTCCCTATATTCAAGAGCGCCCTATGAACAGCCCCCTGCGGTACAGTGGTTGCTCATGGACCAGAACAGCTTGAAGGGCGAGCAGTCGCTGATCAGGAAGCTCGGCGGCAGGCCGCTCGGGACGAAGGGATACAAATGCGAGGAACCCGCGGTACGGGAAGGCAGCAACGAGATCTGGAACGAGTGTCGCCTGATTCTGCAGAGAAGCGGCGCCGTCGCGGACACGGTTCGCCTGTTCGGCTCAATCATGGGGCGGGATGGCCGTTACAAGTTTGTTTCCATCACGAACGAGATGTAACGCGACGTGGATGACACGTTCCCGTTTCGCGTTGCAGCGATTGATGTCGGTTCGAACGGGATCCGTTTTCAGGCAGCAGAGTTTCTGCAGCCGCAGCACTACACAACGCTCGAGCAGGTGCGCACACCGGTGCGCTTGGGGCAGTCGGCATTTCAGAGCGGCGTCCTCGACAAGGACGCGATGGATGCGGCGGTCGATGCCATTGTCGGTTATGCCGAGCGGGCAAAATCGCTCGGTGTCCAGAAGTATCGTGCGGTAGCGACGAGCGCAGTGAGGGACAGCGCGAATGGACGCAAGTTCATGGATCGCGTGCGGCGTGAAGCGGGTGTGGAGCTCGAGACGATATCAGGCGCCGAGGAGATGCGGCTGGTGCACCAGGCGGTGCGGAGCCGTCTCGACCTGCGCAGCGGTCACTGGGTGGTGGCCGATCTCGGTGGTGGCAGCTGCGAAGTTGCAGTGGTCGATCATGAGAACGTGAGAGGCACGGTGTCTCATGCGATCGGGACCGTCCGCCTGCTGCAGGAGCTCGGGGGTTCGGACGCCGACAGCGAGTTCGAACAGCGCGTGGAAGAGTATGTGAACGCAGTACGACTCCCGATGCGGCAGCGCGCGGCGGGGTTCATCGCAACGGGCGGTAACATCGAGGCGCTCGCGCGCCTGGCTGCAACGGACCCGGACGAGAATGGCGTCAGCGTGATCCCGCTCAATGTGCTGCGTTCCATCCGGAAGCGCCTGTCACGGCTTACCTATCAGGAACGTGTGACGACCCTCGATCTTCGTGAGGACCGTGCAGACGTCATCATCCCGGCGGCAATTATCTACGAACGCATCTGTGTCATGAGCGGTGTGGACCGCATCCATGTTCCGAATGTGGGTCTGAAGGACGGGATCCTGCTGGACCTGGTCGATGACATGATCGAGCACGTGCCGCACGCGAAGAGGCAGGAGCAGGCGATCGCGAACGCGGCACTGGCCATCGGCCGGCGCTACCGCTTCGAGGTGCCGCACGCGCGGCAGGTGTCACGCCTCGCACTCTCGCTCTTCGACCAACTCGAGAAACTGCACGGCATGGGCGAAGCTGACCGGCGAATCCTCGTTGCGGCTTCGCTGCTGCACGATGTCGGTGCGTTCATCAACTACCAGAAACACCACAAGCATTCCTACTACATCATCTCACAAACCGAAATTCCCGGTTTCACAGGTGATGAGCTCGACCTCGTCGCACAGGTCGCGCGGTATCACCGCAAAGGTGAGCCCGCGCTCCACCACCAGCCGTACGTCGATCTCGCGGCGGGTGATCGGACACGCGTGTGCCGGCTGTCCGCAATCCTGCGCGTTGCCGATGCGCTGGACAGGGAACACAGGCAGGCAGTACGCGATGTCGTAGCAACCGTGCATGATGACACAGTGATCCTGGAGATCAGCGGCAGGGGCGACCTGTCACTGGAACGCTGGGCGTTGGACAAGAAGGGGAAAATGTTCGAGAAAACATTCGACCGCGCGCTGCATACCCGCCGTGCGGGGGTGCGCGTATGAACGAACACGATGCAGGGTTGCTGATTGCTGTCGAAGGACTGGACGGATCCGGCAAGTCCACGCAGGTGCATCTGCTGCATCAGTGGCTCGCGGGACTTCGCCTTCGCGTGCACTTCACGGAGTGGAATTCGAGTTCGCTTGTGAAGGGCGCGACGCGTCGGGGCAAGAAGCAGCAGTTGTTTACGCCGACCACATTCAGCATGATCCACGCGACCGACTTCGCGGATCGCTACGAGCGGCAGATCCTGCCGATGCTACGGGGCGGTTACATCGTGCTTTGCGACCGCTACATCTTCACGTCGTTCGCACGCGATGCAGTACGTGGGTGTGACCCGGAGTGGCTGCGCAATGTTTACGGCTTCGCGCGCATTCCCGATGTCACGCTGTACTTCAACCTACCCCTCGAGGTGGCGCTCAATCGCATCCTCGAAGGACGGCCACGGCTGAAGTATTTCGAGGCGGGCATGGATCTGGGCCTCTCCCCCGACATCACCGAAAGCTTCCGCATGTTTCAGGGCAAGGTCCGTGACGAGTACGAACGTCTGGCGGACGAGTTCTCCTTCGCTCAGCTGGATGCAACCAAAGACGTGCATACAACACAGAAACGCGTTCGACAGCTGATCGGAGATCGAATCGAAATGGCGAAATACCGTTCGCGGGTGCCACGATGATCCGCAAACGCTGCTTCGGTCCGCCCCCTCCCGGGCTGGACCTCGCTTCTTTGAAGGGCTTGCTCCTGGTGCTCGAAGGCCCCGATTCATCCGGGCGGTCGAGCCAGATCGAGTTGCTCGCGCAGTGGCTCGAGAAGCAGGGGTTCCCCGTGGTGCTCGTCGGCCTCACGCGCTCCTCCCTCGTCGGGAAAGAGCTCGAGAACGCGAAGGAGGGCAATGTCCTGAGCCCGCGCACCATGTCGCTGTTCTATGCAACGGATTTCTATGACCAGCTGGAGAATACGATCGTCCCGGCGCTGCGCGCTGGTGCCGTTGTGCTGGCCGACCGCTACATCTTCACACCCATCGCCAGAGACATCGTTCGCGGCGCCGATTCCGACTGGCTGGACTCGCTCTATTCCCGCGCGATCGTGCCGGACGCCGTGTTCTACCTCCAGGTTACTACCCGTACCCTGGTTGACCGGACCCTGACCTCTCAGGGCGGCCTGGACTACTGGGAGAGCGGCATGGACCTGGGCCTCTCCCGCGACTGGTTCGGTAGTTTCCTGCTCTACCAGCGCAAGGTCCGAGACCAGTTCCGCAAGCTCGAAGAGCGCTACGAATTCACGTCGATCAACGCGAACCGGACCATTCCCACCATCCACGCGGAACTGCGCGAACTCGTGCGCCGTGTGCTTTCCATCCACTACCCCAATCACTCTTTCCGTGATGGAGCTCGCAATGGCACAGGCCAACGCCCGGAAGCCCGCAACGAAGGCGCCAGGGAAGTCGTCGTCAAAAAAGGCGTCAAAAAAGGCGTCGCCAAGAAGCGCGTCGTCAAAAAAGGCATTGTCAAAGAGGTCGCCGAAAAAGGCGTCCGGGGAAAGCAAGCAGCCAAAGCAGAAGCGGCTCGAAAGCGAGCAGTCGCCAAGCGGGGACCCGGTGCAGGGAAAGCGGCGCCGCGGAAAGCCGGGGTCGCCGGCAAAAAAGCGCCTGCGGGAAGAGGCGGCAGCCGTCGTTGAGAAGGCAGGTGCCAATGCACAACGGCGGATGGATGTTGCGCAGGATCTAACGCTGGAACTCGAGCACCTGCACCACACGCTGGACGAGATGGTGGACCGCTATCGCGTCAGGATCGGTGCACAACTGGTCGATCTGCTTCAGATCGTAAAGGGAGACGCGAGCCTGGGCGAAAAGCCGAAGGCGCTCGCTGCCAAGCCTGCCCGCCGCATGCTGGACGCGATCCGTGGTGCGGAGATCAAGCCGAAGAAGGGGCGGGCCAAGGACTTCACAAGGCTCCAGGACCTGGTCGGTGAGCTGACGGAAGAAATCCCGCGGGAGGACTAGGATGTGGGTCGCGCTTAAACCTCACCCTCGCGGCACGTCGAGACCTGCCGTCACTGTCCCGGCTCGGCTGGTCGGCGAGCCGGTGTTGCCGCGTGCACCTCGCTGGCGAACCGCCCGGCGTCGCCGCGGGACCCATGTTGGAGGGGGTCGCCCCACGGACGTCGTGCAATCGTTACAATTCGGAGACAGGCGTTTGACAGGCACGCGGTAAATCGGAGGGAGCGCTGTGAAGCAGCCGGGCGTTTGCCCGGGCACCACAGCGGTGCTGTCAGGAGCAGGGATCCGATCATGAATGCAGCGCAAGTGAACAAAACACCCATCCGGGTTCTGGTGGTGGAAGACGAACGGGACATCGCGGCACTCGTCGCCTACCACCTGACGAAGGAAGGGTACCGCGTACGCACTGCGGAAAGCGGTCAGGAGGCTCTCGAAGTCATGGCGGTCGACCGTCCCGATCTCGTGATTCTCGACCTCATGCTTCCCGGCTTCTCCGGCTATGAGGTGCTGGCGGAAATGCGACGGCGGAGCGAGTCCGTCGAGTTGCCGGTCGTGGTCCTGTCGGCCCGTCGTGACGAAGTCGATCGTGTAAAGGGGCTCGAGCTGGGAGCGGACGATTACGTGACCAAGCCGTTCAGCCCGCGTGAGCTCGTGTTGCGCGTGGGTGCCGTGCTGCGGCGGGCGCAGGCGCCTGCGGTGGCTGGTGCCGCCCGCGTGCTTTCGGGGGGCGCGGTGGCGGTCGACATGAATGCGATGACGGTCACGGTAGACGGCCTGTACCTGGAGCTCACGCCCACCGAGTACAAGCTGCTGATCACACTGATGGAGCGGCGGGGCAGGGTACAGTCGCGCAAGCAGCTGCTGGAAACCGCATGGGAGATCAACGCCCACATCGAAACCCGCACTGTCGACATGCACATCCAGCGGTTGCGCGGTAAGCTCGGACCGCACGGGGACCTGATTGAGACCGTGCGCGGGTTCGGCTACCGGTTCAAGCCCGCTGAAGGAGATCGATGAAGCAGTACCGCGCGCAGGCAGTTCTTGCAACCGCAGGCGCCTTGTCATGCCTCGTCCTCACCCTGATCGCCCGCGACATCGCGCTGTCCCTTCCCGACTCCATGGCCGCGTCTGCGGAATGGACCGCGGAGTGGTTCGCCACGCAGGACCGGCTTCGCGCCAGATTCAGCATCCTCACGCTGGTGTCGACTGTGAGCGGCTTCGCGATCGGCTGGATTCTCGGCAAGCGTCTGTCTGATCCGCTGGAGGCGCTGCGCAGCGAGCTGATCAGCGGCGGCGTGAAGGCACCGTCATCACACGCCGAAGCGATGTCGTGGAACGCGGACGCAAACGCACTCCGCAATGCTGCCGTCCGCTTCGAGTCCGAGCTCCTGCGGCGCAACCACCGCCTCGAGCGTGAATCGGCGGACCGGTCGGAACTGCTCAACGCGGTTTCGGAAGGGCTCATCCAGGTGGATGCTGCAGGGCGCATCGTGCAGGTCAACCCGGCCGCCACAAAACTGCTGGGATTGCCCGATCATGTTGGCGGCAAGGTGCTGACGGAACTCGTGCGCAACGTGGACCTGCGCCAGGTCTTCGGTACCGCCGCTTCCGGCAGGACACTCGATGCCGTCGAGGTAGCCGTCGATGAACGTCGCCTGCTGGTCAGTGCCGCACCCATTCCGGCGACCGGCCATGCTGCGCCAACGGCCGTGATCTCGATTGCCGATCTTACACAACTGCGCCGCCTCGAAGGGGTCCGGCGCGATTTCGTGGCGAATGTCAGCCACGAACTGAAGACGCCGCTCACGTCCATACATGGCTACGCGGAGACACTTCGGTCAGACGACGATATGCCCATCGAGATGCGTCACCAGTTCCTCGATATCATTCATCGCAACGCGGTCCGGCTGCAAAGCATTGTGGACGACCTGCTCGACCTGTCACGCATCGAATCCGGCGTCTGGCATCCGGATATGAGCCGCGTCGATGCGATGTCCGTCATGCGTGATGCCTGGGCGTCCTGTCAGGAGAACGCGGCCGCACATCGCGTTCGGCTCGATGCTCTTGCCGAACCCGCATACGTGATGGCGGATCCGGACGCCCTGCGACAGGTCTTCGTCAACCTGTTCGAAAATGCCGTCCGCTATACGGCAGAAGAGGGCCGGATCGCGGTGCGCGTCGCAATCGACAGCAACGACAACGGGAGCGACGTCAGCCCGCGCGCACACATCGAAATCGCCGACAGCGGGATCGGCATTCCCCGGGATGCGCTGCCCCGCGTCTTCGAACGCTTCTACCGCGTCGACCCCGCCCGTTCGCGCGCCGCTGGCGGAACGGGCCTCGGACTGGCCATCGTCAAGCACCTGATGGAAAGCATGGGTGGTGACGTCGCCGCGGACAGCGAGCTCGGTCGCGGCACCACGATCACCCTCTCCCTGACCGCTGCATGAACGACGCGCAAACCCGCTCGCGCAAAGCCGCCATCATCGGGTTCCTCATCGCAGGTGCCGCACTGCTCGGACTCAGCATGTTCGCGCAGTCCCATCGAACCGCCGCGACCGTCGACGTGCCCCGCCGTGATGTTGTGGACGTCGTCCTGGCACCGGACGGTTCCGTCGTGCTGCGCTTCCGTACACCGGCGCCCCTCGCGCTCACATCCATGGGCTGGGTTGCCGGCAACCTCCACCTGCACGCGCTCGTGGACAGTGTCACACGCATGGCCGGCGCTGCCGACCTGGCCCACGTGGCAGCGGATACCTTCCAGTGGACCCTGCCCCCGCTCGACGCTGGCGCCCACGAAGTGTCCCTCTTCTGGGCCGACATGGACCACCGCGACATCGGCGACTCGATACGCCACCGATTCACCGTTGGCAGCGTCCGCGAAGGTACACGCCCGTGACGCATTCAGTGACGACGTGTGACGTGGCTGGCTTACACTGGGGGTGTGCGCGGTAACGGATCGAGGAAGTGTCGGCGGGCAAATGTAACGGGCCGGTGTCTCGTTACAAGAATGTTACGAACCCGTCATTGAAAGGTTTCCCGGCCTCACCAGCTTGGACTCGATCCGTTACAGAGTCCGCTGGCTTGGAGGTTTGCGGTGCGCTTTAGGAAGAGGTCGTTGACGGTGTGTGCGATGGCCGGGCTCCTCGTGCCGCGGCCGGGACAGGCGCAGCAGCCCACGGTCGCGGTCAAGTTCGAGACACAGTTTCAGGGCAGTACGACGTCTGTGGACGCTGCGGGTGGATCGCGACAGCCCGCGTCGACATTCGAGTTCAGGCGGGTGCGGGTGTTTTTCGACATCCGGATCAATGACTGGATCACAGGGGCGGTTGAGCCGGACCTTGCGATGGGGCGGCTCAGCACGCGCAAGGTTTTCGTGGACTTCGCGCTGACCGAATCGTTCGGCCTGAAGTTCGGCCAGGACAAGAAGCCGTTCAGCTTGATAGAACTGACGAGTTCGTCGAAGATTCCGGTGATCGAGACGGGCGCGCGCATACGCGGCCTGGCGGGTGCACTGCAGAAGGATGATGCGTCGGGTTTGACGCTGTTCCGGGGTCAGCCGCTGATCCCGGACGAGCAGACCCTGCTGGACCAGTTGCTCTACAAGGGCTATGAGCTGGGCGTGACGGCG
Source organism: Longimicrobiales bacterium (assembly GCA_038257485.1). Taxonomy (GTDB): domain Bacteria; phylum Gemmatimonadota; class Gemmatimonadetes; order Longimicrobiales; family RSA9; genus DASUXU01. Next base: position 14,836 of record JBBSJG010000028.1, read on the forward strand.
CACGGCCAGTTCGGCGGATTGAACTACGAAGCGGGCATATACAACGGGACGGGCATCGACCAGATCGATGACAACGCAGGCAAGTCGCTGGCGGGCCGGGTGACCTATGGGCGGTCGGACGGACGGCCGCTCCGGGCCGGCGTGGCCGCGAGTCTGCGTGAGGTGAATTTCCCGTCCGCCGCAGACACGGCGACGCGCAGCGGTACCGCGTACAGCGTGGATCTGGAGTGGGGCGGATTCAGGGTGCCGGGGTTCTGGTTGCTCGCGGAGGTCACGACCGGCTCCAACCTTGCGACGGAGGACCGGTTCAACGGCGGTATGGCTGTTCTGACATACTTCCATGCGACGAAGGGTCGAGTGGAAGGGGTCGAGCCTCTGTTCCGGGTTGGCGTGGCGGACCCGAACGATGCCAGGGCGAATGATGAAGCGGTCATGCTCACGCCCGGTGTCAATCTCTACTTCACCGGCCGGAACAAGGCGTCGGTGAATGTGGAGTTGTTCCGTCCTCGCGGCAGTCAGTATCGCAGTCAGAACGCAGTGCGTGCTCAGGTGCAGCTGTACATGTAACGATCCGGCCGGATGCGGCTGGAGGAACCGGGGAATGGAAATAATGAACAGCAGGCAATTCATGATGGTGGCGGGGCTCGCGCTCGCGACCGTGGCGTGCGGAGGTGGCGACAATGGCGGCGCGACGGCGTCAGGCCTGAGCGGCACGATCGAATCGGATGGGTCGAGCACAGTTGCGCCGATCACGCAGGCCATGGCAGAGGAGTTCCGGCGGGCAAACACGGGGGTCAGTTTGCCGGTCGGCACCTCCGGCACGGGTGGCGGTTTCAAACGGTTCTGTGCGGGGGAAATCCCCATTTCGAACGCATCGCGTCCCATCAAGGACACGGAGATTGCGCTGTGCGCGCAGAACAAGGTCGAGTACGTCGCGTTCACGGTAGCGACGGACGGCATGGCGATCGTCGTGAATCCGAAGAATACCACAGTTCCCTGTATGACGGTGGCGCAGCTGAAGGCGGTGTGGGAGCCGAACAGTGCTGTCAGGAACTGGTCGCAGGCAGTGCCGGGGCACGAAAGCAAAGAGATGAAGCTGTACGGGCCCGGCACGAACTCCGGCACGTTTGACTACTTCACGGAAGTGATCGTTGGCAAGCAGGGCGAGAGCCGCAGCGACTACAATGCGAGTGAAGACGACAACACACTGGTGCAAGGCGTGGAGGGCGACGAGGGCGCGCTGGGATACTTCGGCTATGCGTACTTCGAGCAGAACCAGTCACGCCTGAAGGCGGTGGCGGTGGATGGCGGTGCTGGCTGCGTCATTCCGAGTGCGGCGACGATCAAGGACGGCACATACACGCCGCTGTCCCGACCGCTGTTTATCTACGTCGCGAAGCAGGCCATGCAGCGACCCGAGATCCAGGCGTTCCTGAAGTTCTACATGGAGAACGCGGCCGAGCTGGTCCCGCAGGTGGGCTATGTGCCGCTCGACGCGGCGGAATACCAGAAGAACCTGCAGCTCCTGGATAGCCCGAGTGGCAACTGAGCGGCAACGCAAGTTCAGACACCGTAAGGAGCGCGCCATCGGCGCGCTCCTCGCGGTGTTCAGCGGCGTGTCGATCCTTACAACGGTCGGCATCGTTTTCGTTCTTATCAGCGAGTCCATCGCGTTCTTCCGCCACGTTTCGCCGTTCGCATTCCTGACCGGCACCAAATGGACCCCGCTGTTCGTGGCGGATCAGCATTTCGGAGTCCTTCCGCTGCTCACGGGTTCGCTTGTGATCTCGCTGGGCGCCGCCATCGTCGCATTACCGCTCGGACTTGCGGCAGCGGTGTATCTGAGCGAATACGCGCCCCAGCGGGTGCGCGCGATTCTCAAGCCTGTCCTCGAGGTGCTCGCCGGCGTACCCACAGTGGTATACGGTTACTTCGCACTCCAGTTCGTTACGCCCCTGCTGCGCCAGGTCTTCCCGGAGATGGGAATTTACAATGCGCTGAGTCCAGCCATCGTGATGGGCATCATGATCATGCCGCTGGTTTCATCCCTGTCGGAAGATGCCATGAGCGCTGTGCCGCGCGCCCTGCGGGAGGGCGCGTACGCACTGGGTGCCACGAAATTCGAAGTGGCAACACGCACGGTCATGCCCGCCGCGCTGTCCGGCATTGTTGCATCCTTCATCCTCGCGATTTCCCGCGCCATCGGTGAAACCATGATCGTGACGATCGCGGCAGGCGCGCAGGCGAAGCTTACGCTCAATCCGCTGGAAAGCGTGCAGACGATGACGGCGTACATCGCGCAGACAGCGTCGGGTGAGGCGGCGCACGGTTCAATCGAGTATCAGACGATCTTCGCCGTAGGTCTCCTCCTGTTCGGCATTACGCTGCTCATGAACATCATAAGCAACATTGTCCTGCGAAAGTATCGCGAGGTGTACGAGTGAAAAAACCGGAAGTCCGGGCCCTAGATACGCGGGGAGAAGCGCATCCGCCTGCGCATCCTGCCATGCAACGGGATCCGACACGGTTCCATCCACGACGGGACCGCCGCGCGAAAGTCGGCCGGATCTTCCACGTGGTCTTCGCGCTTGCGACGATGATCGGCATCCTCGTCCTTGCCGCATTGCTCTTTGACATCTTCCGCGATGGTGCTGGCGCGCTCGATGCTGCGTTTCTCACCAACATGCCCTCGCGCCTGCCCGGCCGGGCCGGGGTCAAACCCGCGCTCCTCGGCTCCATCTGGGTCCTCGTGATGACGGCAGTCATGGCGTTCCCGCTGGGCGTCGGCACGGCGATCTGGCTGGAGGAGTACGCGCCAAACAACAGATTGACCCGCATCATCGAGACGAATATTGCCAACCTCGCCGGTGTCCCGAGCGTGGTCTATGGCATCCTCGGTCTCGCCGTCTTCGTGCGTACGTTCTCCCTCGGGCGCAGCATTCTCGCCGCCGCCATGACGCTCGCACTGCTGATCCTGCCCATCATCATCATCGCATCCCAGGAGGCCATCAAGGCGGTTCCTGCATCGATCCGCCTCGGTGCCTATGCGCTGGGTGCGACGCGCTGGGAGACCGTCCGGCATCATGTCTTTCCGCAGGCACTGCCGGGTATCCTGACCGCGGGCATTCTCGCACTCTCTCGCGCGGTCGGCGAGGCTGCGCCGCTGCTGCTGGTGGGCGCCCTCGCTTACGTGGACTTCACGCCTCGCGCGCTCACGGACCAGTTCACGGTCGTACCGGTGCAGATCTATCAGTGGGTGTCTCAGCCCCAGCCGGCATTTCACGAACTCGCCGCTGCTGCGAGCATCGTTCTCCTGGTGCTGCTACTGTCCATGAACGCGGTCGCCATCATCCTGCGAAACCGCTACGCGAGGAAGAACTAGTATGGCCGACCCGATCATGAGCCCGCCGGGCGAGATCGAGCTGGAAGCGCGCGACCTCTCGGTGTTGTATGGCGAGACGCGCGCCTTGAAGCATGTCTCAATCAAGATCCCGGATCGCAAGGTGGTTGCATTCATCGGCCCGTCCGGTTGTGGCAAGAGCACACTGTTGCGCTGCTTCAATCGCATGAATGACCTGGTCCCGGGCGCGCGTATCGAAGGGGAAGCGATTTTCCAGGGTCAGAATCTGTATGGAGACGGCGTCGACGCGGTCGATGTGCGGCGCCGGATCGGGATGGTGTTCCAGAAACCGAACCCGTTCCCGAAGTCGATCTATGCCAACGTCGCCTTCGGCGCAAAGATCAACGGCTTCGTGGGCGACATGGATGAGCTCGTGGAAAAGTCGCTGAAGCAGGCCGCTCTCTGGGAAGAGGTCAAGGACCGCCTCACTTCGAGTGCCCTCGCCCTGTCGGGCGGACAGCAGCAGCGCCTGTGCATTGCACGTGCGCTTGCAGTGGAGCCGGAGGTATTATTGATGGACGAACCGGCGTCCGCTCTGGATCCGCTGGCCACGCAGAAGATCGAGGATCTCATTTACGACCTGAAACAGGACTACACAGTCGTGATCGTCACGCACAACATGCAGCAGGCGGCGCGCGTCTCGGACTATACGGCGTTCCTGTACATGGGTGACCTTGTGGAGTATGGTGTGACGCAGCAGATGTTCACCAACCCGTCCGAGGAGCGCACGGAGTCCTATATCACGGGGAGGTTCGGATGAGTCATCGCCACTTTCAGGAGGAGCTGGACCGGCTGAAGGCCATGCTGGTCGGAATGGCGGGTCTTGCGGAGGAAGCCGTCCGCAATGCGGTCGACGCTCTGCTGGACCGTGACGCCGAGAAGGCGCAGCTGGTGAGACAGAGTGATGACCGGCTGGACGAGCTGGAGGTTCAGATCGACCAGCACGCGATGAGCCTGCTGGCGCTGCAGCAGCCAATGGCGAGGGACCTGCGCCTGATCACAATGGTGATGAAGATCTCCAATGACCTGGAGCGTGTCGGCGACCATGCGGTGAACATTGCGGAGATGCTCGAGTTCCTGATCGAGGGCCCGCCGTTTCCGGTCATTCCGGAGATTGAAGAAATGCAGAGTGTAGCGACGGAGATGCTGGCATCCGCGCTCGATGCGTTCATCCGCGGTGACAACCAGATGGCGCGTGCGGTACTGGAGCAGGATGATCGCGTGGACGACCTGCACGACAACAACTTCCGCATCCTCCTGACGCACATGATGGAAGACCCGCGCAAGATCACGGCAGGGATGGACTTGTTGCTGATCTCGGGGAACCTGGAGCGGATCGCGGACCTGGCGACGAACATCGCGGAGGACGTGGTCTTCCTCGTGGAGGGCCATTCAATCAAGCACCACAGCCGCACGCGGGACACCGACGTCGTAGGTTGATGGACGGGGGGCGTGGGAGGGTTGCGCCGGGGCCATTTTCGGGGCATCCTCCGCGCATGGAGAACGACATTCCGGCCGAAGACGCGTCCCGGGCCGCCATGCCCGCCATGCCCGACGGGACGGGTGGATTCGGCAGCACTCCCGGCCCGCAGGTGGCGGATCAGGCGGTCGAGCAGCTCCTTGCGGAGGTGGCGGAAGAAACGCAGCCCCTCAAGGTCAGCGCGTATGACGAGCTGAGTGGTACGGGCGCCATCGTCACGGGCGGTGCTACGGGGATCGGCCGTGCAATCGCACTGGAGCTCGCCCGCCACGGCGTGCACATCGCATTCAACTACCTCGATAGTGGCGACGGCAGGACCGCCGACGCAGCGGAACAGACCGCCGCGCAGCTTCGCTCGCTCCAGATCACTGTCATCTGCCGTGCTGTCGACGTCCGCGACCGTGACGACGTGGACGCATTCGTCGCCGAGGCCGACCAGTCGCTCAGTGGCCTGCACATCCTCGTCAACAATGCCGGCATCGCGCGCGACCGCGCGCTCTGGCGTATGGAAGACGACGAGTGGAACGAAGTCATCGACACCAACCTCACCGGCGCGTTCCACATGATCCGGTCGGTTACACCGATCCTGCGTGCACAGCAGCACGGCAAGATCGTGAACATCGCATCGATCCACGGTCTGCGGAGTGAGTTCGGCCTGTCGAACTATGTCGCATCAAAGGCCGGCCTCATCGGGCTCACCCATGCAGCGGCAGTCGAGCTCGGGCCCTCCAATGTCAACGTGAACGCCGTCGCCCCCGGCTACATCCGGACGACGCGACTGATGAATTCCGTATCGGTGGAAGGCCTGGATGCGGCGCGTGAGAAATCAGCGCTCAATCGACTCGGCGACCCGCAGGACGTCGCCAATGTCGTCGTGTTCCTGTGCTCCGAGCGAGCCAGGCACATCACGGGCGCAGTCATTCCCGTCGACGGCGGACACATGCTGTGAGGTCGCTTCGTTTCCTCCGGCTTGTCGCCGGCATCGGTGCTCTGGGCGTGTGCGTCACCGGGTGCGCGGGCAGGCAGGCCAAGTCGCCCGACCCGGACGCCGTGGCGGCGAGCGCGCCCGACCTGTCGAGCCTGCCCGTCATGATTCTGCCGGCCCAGGGTCCACCCCGCGGCAGTACCCTCCGGGTGAGTGTAGGCGAGCCCGTTGCGGGCCTCGACAGCGAGATCGGCTACTTCCTTGCAGAGCAGGCGCCGCGGGTTCGCTGGGTGTCGAGCGATGCGGTCAGGAAGGCAGCGGCGAGGGCCCGTACAATCGGTGTCGAGCCGACGGCGCTGGCGGTCTCGGGGTTCCATACGGCGAGGTTGACGCGCATCGGGGATCCGCTCTGGGGCGACCTGCGGCTGCTGGGCGAGGTTACCAATGCACGCTATGCGATATTACCGTTCATGGCTGGATTCGCGCCGGACACGACCGGTGTCACCGGTCGTGTCGAGATCGGGGCCGCGTTGATCGACACGGGCAACGGTCGGGTGCTGTGGATCGGGTACGCGGCGGGTACGCATGGACGACAGGATGATCGGGCGGTGACTGCAAGTGCAGCACAGGCGCTCGCGAAGAAAATAGCACCATGAGGGAGCAGGAATGAGCACGGTCGTAACATTGATTCCGGGCGACGGCATCGGCCCGTCGATTACGGAAGCCACACTGAAGGTGCTGACCGCCGCTGGCGCAGACATCGAGTGGGATCGCAGACTCGCGGGTGTCGCCGCCGTGGAGCCGTTCCGCACGCCGATTCCTGATGAGACGCTGGAGTCGATCCGGAAGAATCGCATTGCATTGAAGGGCCCGCTCACAACACCGAGCGGCGTCGGATTCCGCTCGATCAATGTGGCACTGCGCAAGGAGTTCGATCTCTATGCGAATGTGCGTCCTGCGGAGACGTTGATGACGGGTGGCCGCTACGAGGACATCGATCTCGTGCTGATCCGCGAAAATACAGAGGGCCTGTACAGCGGGATTGAACACTATATCGGCGTGGGCGATGATCCGCATGCGGCCGCCGAGTCCGTCATGCTCGTCACGCGCTTCGGCGCGCAGCGCATCCTGCAGTACGCATTCGACTACGCAGTCAAGCACGGCCGCAAGAAGGTGACGCTCGCACACAAGGCGAACATCCTGAAGTTCACACAGGGCCTGTTCCTCGAGGAAGGGAACCGGATCGCGAAGGAGTACGAGGGCCGGGTCGAGTATGAGGAACGGATCATTGATGCGACGGCGATGCTGCTTGTTCTGAATCCGTACCAGTTCGATGTGCTCGTGATGGAGAACATGTTTGGCGACATCATCAGTGACCAGATTGCGGGTCTCGTCGGTGGTCTCGGCATGGCACCGGGCGGCAACATCGGCAGGGACGCGTCGATCTTCGAGCCTGTGCACGGCTCCGCGCCCGACATCGCGACAAAGAACATTGCCAATCCGACAGCGATGCTGCTCGCGGCGGGGATGATGCTGGAGCACATGGGCAGTCATGACGTCGCCAACCGGCTGCGCACGGCAGTGCGCGAAACGCTGCAGGCGAAGCAGACATTGACGCCCGACCTCGGCGGCACTGCGTCGACCGATGAGTTCGCAGATGCGGTCGTCCGCAGTCTGCGCTGACACAACCGATCACCTACTTCGACACTACGTACCGGAGACATACAATTCATGGCCAAGTTCACAGGCGTCGACTATTACGATATCGAATCGCTGCTCTCGGAAGAGGAGCGGATGGTGCGGGACACGGTGCGTCAGTGGGTCGACGAGAACCTCATGCCCGTCATCAATGATGCATACATCAATCGGAAGTTTCCGCGCGAGCTGATCCCGCAGATGGCCGAGCTCGGCGTGTACGGCGCGAACCTGCCGGAAGAGTACGGCTGCGCCGGACTGAACAACGTCGCCTACGGCCTGATCATGCAGGAACTCGAGCGCGGCGACTCAGGCATCCGTTCTTTTGCATCCGTACAGGGTGCGCTGTGCATGTACCCGATCTACGCGTTCGGCAGTGAAGATCAGAAGAAGAAATATCTGCCGGGTATGGCAGCGGGCGACATCATCGGTTGCTTCGGTCTGACCGAGCCCGATTTCGGCTCGAATCCGTCGGGCATGATCACGACGGCGAAGGAAGTCGACGGCGGTTGGTTGATCAATGGCGCGAAGATGTGGATCACGAACGGGTCGATGGCCGACATCGCGATCGT
>JBBSJG010000029.1:0-22557 GCA_038257485.1 Longimicrobiales bacterium
GAAGCCGTCGCGCGAGGCGCCATGGCGCTGTTCGGCGAGAAGTACGGCGATGTCGTGCGCGTCGTAACTGTACCGGACGTCAGCATCGAGCTGTGCGGCGGCACGCACGTTCGTCACACGGGTGACATCGGCGTGTTCCGCATCATCAGCGAGGGCGGCGTCGCCGCGGGCATCCGCCGCATCGAGGCCGTGACGGGCTCTGCTGCATACAGGCGGGCCGTCAAACAGGAGGACCTGCTCCGCCAGGTTGGTACGGCGCTCAAGGCGACGCCGGACACGCTGTTGCGTCGAGTGGAACAGCTCAATGAAGAGAACCGCGACCTTCGTCGCCAGCTCGAGAAAGCACGAACGCAGGGGTCATCCGATGTGGTGGGCGACCTGCTCAAGACCGCAGTGGAATTCGACGGTGTGCGCGTGATCGCGCGCGAAGTCGAGGTCGCGACTGCTGACGAGCTGCGCATGCTTGGCGACAACCTGCGCAATCAGTTGAATAGCGGCGCCGCGGTGCTTGCCGCGAGACAGCAGGATCGCGTGTCGCTCTTCGCAGTGGTGACGGATGATCTGGTGAAGCGTGGCGTTCGAGCAGACCGTCTGGTTCGCGAGGTCGCTGCCATTACCGGCGGGTCGGGTGGCGGCAAGCCGCACATGGCGCAGGGTGGTGTAGGCGATGCGGCCATGCTCGAGCCGGCACTGGGTCGCACCGCTGAGATCGTTCGCGGAATGCTCGCCGGTTGAGCATAACCGAGCTGCATGCCTGGCTCGATGCCCGCGTTCCCGCACCACCGCGTGCGCTGCGCGAGCGCATCAATCGCGCAGTCGCTGATACCACGGCCGCTGCATCGAGCCACCACGACGCTGGTATCGCATCGTCTCTGGGTGAAGCCGCATTGGCGACGCTCGCTGTCGCAATCGCGCACTGTGACAATCGGGCGTCGGCCATGGACCTGCTCGCCGCAGACGCATTGATGACATACGCGATGGAAGCGGCTGCCGAGCAGGGAGGCGATGCTGTCCTCGCCGTTGCCGATGCTTTCGGAAACCATCGCCTCGCCTCGCTCGCAACGGAGACCCCGTGAGCCACGACATCAACACACACATCATCGATCATCTCGAGGGGCTGGCTGCAGCAAGCACGCGGGCGGCCGCCATGAGCGAAGAGATCGCAGGCATCGTCGCACTCGTGGCAGCAGCGCTCCATCGAGGCAACAAGCTCATGTTCTGCGGGAACGGCGGATCGGCGGCGGATGCACAGCACCTCGCGACGGAGTACGTCGTGCGGTTCCGCGCGAACCGCCGCGCTCTGCCAGCGCTTGCACTCACAACCGATACGTCGCTGCTCACGGCGGCAGCCAACGATCTCGGCTTTGAGCAGATATTCGCTCGCCAGGTCGAAGCGCTCGGCCGCGCGGGCGATATTCTGTTCCTGCACACCACGTCCGGTGCATCGCCCAACCTGCTCGCCGCGGCAAGGGCCGCGAAGGATGTCGGTGTGATTACGGTCGGCATGCTCGGAATGAACGGCGGGCCGCTGCGGGACATTGTGGACCACGCATTGCTGATGCCCACAGAGTCCGGTGCGCACGCGCAGGAGCTGCAACTGGCGATCGGTCATGCCATCTGCGCGACGGTTGAAGTCGAGGTGACCCGATGACGCCGGTAATCCTCGTCGAACTCCACGCCGCGCGCGCGGCCGAGCGTTCACAGGCGCTGTTCTATCGTGCGCTCGCGAGCATGGCGGAGGAGACATCGGATGCAGAGCTGGCCGAACGTCTCAATGGCTTGCACGCGGACGAGCAGCACCATCTTTCCCGCCTGAGCGCGCGTCTGCTTGAGCTCGGCGAACGGCTGGATGATCTCGGCCCGCCGTCCCTGCCGGAAGTCGGCCTCGAGGCGTGGGAAACACTGGCAAAACAACGCGAGGACGTCGAGGTCGATCGCTACACTTCGCTGCTGCAGCAGGCGCTCGACGACCCGACTCATCGCATGCTGGAAGAGTTCCTGGTCGCCGAAACGCATCACGCTGCTGTACTCGGCGGCAAATGGATGGACGCATGATCGAACTCAATCTGCGTGGCATGAAGGCTTTGGTCACCGGCGGATCGCGCGGCGTAGGTCGCGCGACAGCGCTGATGCTGGCGCGCGCAGGCGCGCAGGTCGCCGTGTCCTACAACAGCCGGCACGACGACGCGCGCGACCTGGTCGCGACACTGGAGCTCGAGGGTGTGCAGGCATGGGCGGAACCGGGCGACATTTCGAATCCCGATGACGTCGAGCGGCTGTTCGCCCGCGTCATCGACGAGTTTGGTGGCCTGGACATCTTCATCGGCAATGCCGGGATCTGGCCGCCGGACAATACGCCCATCACACTGATGACGGACGAGCAGTGGCGTCGCACGATCCAGGTCAACCTCGATTCCGTTTTCTATACCACCCGCGCCGCTGCGCGCATCATGAATGATCACGGCCGGATTGTCCTCGTCAGCTCGACAGCGGGGCAGCGAGGGGAGGCCGGTCATGTGGACTACGCAGCGTCGAAGGGAGCCATGATCTCGATGGTGAAGGGGCTCGCCATCGAACTGGCTGCGCACCAGATCAACATCAATGCGGTTGCGCCTGGCTGGATCGATACGGAGATGACGTCCGCGCCGTACGCGGGCGACGGACGCCGCCGCATCGAGGCGAACATCCCGCTCGGCCGTGTCGCCAGTGCGGACGACATCGCAGGCCCCATCGTGTTCCTCTGTTCGAGCCTCGCGCGCCATATCACCGGCGAGATCGTCAATATCAACGGCGGCTCGGTCCTCTGTGGCTGAACCCATCGCGCTCGATCCTCCCGCGGGCGTCATGGAGATCGCGCAGAAGCTGGATGCGAATGGCTACCACTGCTGGGCCGTCGGCGGCGCCGTGCGGGACGCACTGCTCGGTGTTACACACGCCGACTGGGACCTCGCAACCGATGCGCGGCCCAATGATGTGCAGGCGCTGTTCCGTCGCACGGTCCCCGTCGGCATCGAGCACGGGACTGTGGGTGTCTTCGCAGCGGGCGACGGCGTCATGTATGAAGTCACAACGTTCCGGCGGGATGTCGAGACCTTCGGCCGCCATGCCGTGGTTCAGTTCGCTGACGACATCGTCGAAGACCTGGCGAGGCGGGATTTCACGATCAATGCGCTCGCGTGGAACCCGCTGACGCACGAGCTGCTCGATCCGTACGGCGGAATCGACGACCTGCGCGACGCGCTGCTCCGCACGGTGGGCGAGGCGGGCGATCGATTTGCAGAGGACTGGCTGCGCATCCTCCGGGCACTGCGATTCGCCGGACACTATGTGCTCACGTTCGACCCGCCCACCTGGATGGCCATCACCGCGAACGTGGCACAGCTCACCACGCTGTCCGCCGAACGCGTGCGTGAAGAGCTGTTGAAAATTCTCGGCAAGACGCCGCACGCATCGGCAGCACTCAGGCTTTACGAGAGCAGTGGGGCACTGCGCGTGCTGTATCCAGAGCTGCATGCAACGGTTGGTGTCGCACCGCCGGACGACGCGGGGGACATCTGGACGCGCGCGATCATCGCGGTCGACGCGATCCCATATACTCGCCCGCAGCTGCGCATGGCCGCGCTCATGCATGGCGTCGGCATGCCCGCGGCGAGGAGTCGTGACCTGCGTGGCAACTGGCGATACACCGGCCATGAGCCGCTGGGCGCGCGCAAGGCCGGCGAGCTCATGCGCAGGCTGAAGGCGTCGAACGCCGACACCGACTACGTTGTCGGCCTGGTCGGTATGCAGTCGGATCTGTTCCCGCCGGATGCGCCGGACAGCGGCGTGCGACGGTGGCTGACACACATTCCGGAGAACCTGCGCACCGACCTGTTCCGCTTGCGCATCGCACTCTGGCACGCGACGCACATCGCCGGCGGCGCAGATCGCGACGCATTCGCGCGAGGTGCGAGTGATCTCAAGGAACGCTGGCAGCACGTTCGGAAAGTTCTCGAGGCATCGCCCGCGCTCACCATCAACGACCTGGCGATCGATGGCGGGGACCTCAAGGGCCTCGGGCTCCCGGCGGGTCCGCGATTCGGTGAGATCCTGCGCGCGCTGCTCGATCGTGTTGTCGAGGAACCGTCGCTCAATGAACGCGACCAACTGCTCGCGATCGTACGGTCGGAGATGATGGAGTGATGGAGCGATCCGCTTGATGGAGCGATCCGCTTGATCTTCACCGGCCTGCTGTACTCCGCGCTCGCCGCACTGGGTGACCTGCTGGGTGGCGCGATCGTGCTGCGTAACCGACCCAGCAAACGCGCGCTCGGCATTCTGTCGGGGTTCGGCGCGGGCTTCATGCTCGCGGTTGCACTCATCGGCATGCTGCCGCTCGCGCTCGAGCGAGGTGCAACGCTCGTTCCCGGCGAGCAGTACCATGTTCCGCTGAGCACGGTGACAGCAATGCTCATCGGCTACCTCATTGTCCACCTCACGCAGCACACGCTCACGCCGCACTTCCATTTCGGCGAAGAGACTCATACCGACGCCATGGTGTCGCGCGGGATCGGTGTGTGGGCGCTCGTGGGCCTGCTGCCGCACTCGTTCTTCGACGGCGTCGCCATCAGCAGTGCCTTCAACGAGGACCCGTCGCTGGGCAAGCTCGTGTTTGTCGCGATCCTGCTTCACAAGGTGCCGACCGGTGTGTCCCTGGCGAGCGTCATGCTCGCGAGCGGCAACACCAGCCGCCGTTCGTTCCTTGCAGTTCTCGCAATGGCGATTGCGACGGTGTTCGGTGCGTTCCTGACACCGCTGATCGAACCGCTCGCGCAGTACGGCCTGCCGCTGGCGGCCGGCGTCACGATCTATGTCGCAGCGTCGAACCTGATTCCGGAGTCGCAGCACGAACGCAGTTCATTGGTGCAGGCTGCCGTCTTCGCAGGTGTGATCGCGTACTATCTGATGCGTGTGCTGCTGCCGGATGTCCACTGACATGGACCTGTTCGGCGGCGCCGACGGGAGTGAGGCGCGACGCATAGCCGCCGCAGGCGTCGAGCCTGGCACCGATCCCGGCGCGCCGCTCGCCGCGCGCATGCGACCCCGCACCCTCGAAGAGTATGCCGGACAGGAGCACCTGCTCGGTCCTGGCAAGGCCCTGCGCAAGCTGATCGAGCGCGACGACATCGGCAGCATCATCCTGTGGGGGCCGCCCGGTACGGGGAAGACGACGCTCGCACGGATCATCGCCGCGCGCACGGAATCCGTGTTCGAACATTTCAGCGCGGTCACGGAAGGCATCGCGCGCGTGCGCGAGATCATTGCTGCCGCGCAGAAGCGTCTCCAGACCACGGGCCAGCGCACGATCCTCTTCTGCGACGAGATCCACCGTTTCAACAAGGCGCAACAGGACGCATTCCTGCCGCATGTCGAGGCCGGCACAATCTCCCTGATCGGCGCCACCACCGAAAACCCCAGCTTCGAAGTCATCGGTGCACTGCTCAGCCGCGCGCGCGTCTTCGTTCTGAAGTCACTCGGTGCCGACGACCTCGAGGTGTTGTTGCGGCGAGCACTCACGGATGCCGAACGCGGGCTCGGTGCACTCGGCCTCACGGCGGATGACGACGCCATCACATTCGTCGCCGAGCAGGCCGATGGCGACGCCCGCCGCGCACTCACTGCACTGGAAACGGCGGCCGCGCTCGCGCGCGACGACGGCCGCATCACGATCGTGCACGCGAAGGAAGCGCTGCAGTTGCGGTTCGCCCGCTTCGACAAGGGTGGCGAGGAGCACTTCAACATCCTGTCGGCGTATCACAAGGCGCTGCGCGGAAGTGATCCGGACGGCGCACTGTATTGGATGGCCCGCATGATCGAGGCGGGGCAGGATCCCATGGTCATGTTCCGGCGAGCGCTCGCTATGGCGGCAGAGGATATCGGCATGGCCGACCCCAATGCACTCATCGTCGCAGTCAATGCACGTGCAGCGTTCCACGTGCTCGGGCCACCCGAGGGTTATCTGCCGCTCGCCGAGATGACCATCTATCTCGCAACCGCACCCAAGTCCAATGCGACATACCTCGCCTTGAATGCATCACTCGCCGCTGCGCGCGCAACGCCCGCCGCCGGCGTGCCAATGCACCTGCGCAATGCGCCAACCCGGCTGATGAAGGAACTCGGATACAAGAAGGGTTACACGTACGCACACGACGACCCGGACGCGTACTCGCCGCAGGAATACCTGCCCGACGAACTCGCCGGCGAGCGCTTCTACAACCCCGGCAAGTTTGGCTTCGAGTCGAAGATCGCCGAACGGCTCGATGTCTGGCTCAAACGAAAAAACGAAAGCCGTCTTCCGGACCCCGACAAGTAACGCCGCTCATCGCTTCGTCAAAGGTTTCACGCGAAGAGCGCGAAGCGAACGGAAAGCTACCAACGAGACTCGCAAGTCAGGCAGTACCTTTCCGTAATCCTTCGCGCCCTTAGCGTGAAAACTCTCGACGGAGTGAAATGACGTTAGTCCTGGACCCGGATCGGAATGGGCCGCGGGATCTCGACCTGTCGCATTTCCTTGCGGTTCGCCGCGACTTCGTCGAAGAACGATGCCGGCTTGGTGGCGCCGCCTTCTTCCATGATCATTTTCCCGAGCGCGATCACGGTCTCATTGGCGACACGGATGGAACCGTGCGATTCCGCCGTTCCCAGGGACTCGCGGTCCTTCGTCCCATGAATCGTATACGGCATCTGGAAGACGAGGCGCGCGCGGCCCATCGGATTCTTAGGTGAGCCCGGCGGCTGCTTCTCCTTGTCTTCTGTCCAGTCCTCGCCCGGCGGCGGCGTCCAGTCAGGATTCCAGTCCACACGACTGAGCGTCCATTCGCCCGTCGGTGTCGGGTGATCCTTCATGCCGACCGCGACCGGATCCCGCCGCAGCGTGTCCTGGGCCTTGATGACATAGAGCATCCGGTCCGAGATATCCACCAGGAACCGCAGCCCGGCCGAATCCACGGGCGCAATCGTGACCGGCGGTGCCGGGGCCGCGACCGGTGGCAACGGCGCCGGCGCGGCGTCATCCGTACTATCCTCTGTCGTGCACGCGGCCATTACGCCGCATGCGAGGGCTGGCAGCAGCCACCGCCCGTACTCTGATTTCATTACGCAACCTCGTTGATGATGTTCATCAGTTTCGCAATAGCGGTTTTGGCAATATCCCTGCCGTCGGGTCCGCACCGGCCCGGTTTGACGTTTGCAGTGTAAAACCTTCAGGCCGGAGTGGGCCGCGAATCATCCGAGGGGAGCATCCATGCCGCATTGCAGGAGTACGAGGGGCGTAGCGTCGGTCGTCCGGAGAGTGTGCACGGGCATCGCGGCCGCGGCGGTGCTGCCGATGGCGGTCGCCATGACAACCGCACCGGCCGCCGCCCAGACGGCGAGGGAGCAGGTCCGGGCGACCCTTGGCCCGACCCCGTCGGTGATCGATACGACAACAGCGGCCAGGCTGTCCGCGACGTTCCGTGCAGCCTCGGAGCGTGCGCTGCCCGCCGTCGTATTCATCGATGTCGTGCAGGCGCCGCGTGCGGTGAGGCCGCTCGCGCAAAACGGTATCCGCCCGATTCCGCCGGGTGCACCGGGTGCACCGGCAATTCCGGGCCTGCCTGATGATGACGAACTGCGTCGATACTTCGGCGGCCCTGATCCGAGCGAGCCGCGCACGGGCGCGGGGTCCGGCTTCATCATCGACACGCAGGGCCACATCATGACGAACAACCACGTCGTCGCCAATGCGTCCCGCGTGACGGTTCGGCTGCTCGACGGGCGGGTGTTCAATGCGACGGTGGTGGGTGCGGATTCGACGACGGACGTCGCGGTCATCAAGGTCCAGCCGAGTGGCGAGCCGCTGCCGACCGTAACATTTGGTGACTCCGACGATGTACGCGTCGGGGACTGGGTCATCGCACTCGGGAATCCGTTCGGTCTCGACTTCACCGTGACGGCGGGCATCGTGAGTGCGCAGGGGCGTCAGCTGACACGCGGCGCAACCACACTGCAGGGGTTCATCCAGACGGACGCCGCAATCAATCCGGGCAATTCCGGCGGACCGCTCGTCGACCTGTACGGCCGCGTGATCGGCATGAACACCGCCATCTCGGGTGCGTCCACGTTCGTCGGCTACGGCTTCGCGGTGCCGATCGATCTCGCGCAGCGCGTTGCACAGGACCTCACGCGCTACGGCTACGTTCGGCGTCCCCGCCTCGGCGTTCGCGTCCAGGCGGTCAATGCAGTCGATGCGGAGGTGTACGGTCTCGCGCGCATCCGCGGTGCCGAAATCGTCGCGGTCGAGCCAGGCGCGCCGGGCGCTGCCGCGGGGATGCTCCCCGGTGACGTCGTGCTCGCCGTGGACGACCACCAGATCCGGAACGACATCGACCTCACCGGCACACTGGCGAGGCTTCAGCCCAATCAGCGCGTGCGGCTCACCATCTGGCGCGATCGCGCGGAGCGTGTCATCGATGCGACGCTCGGTGAGTTCGAACGCACTGCCGCGGCCGCCCGTCCGCCGTCGCCTGCACCCACCGCCGTTGCACCGACCGATTCCACGCACGGCCTGGGTTTCACGGTCGAAGCCAGGACGCCCGAAGCGCTCGCATTCATCGGCGGCGCGCCGTCGGAGGGCGTGGTGATCAAGGAAGTCGACCGGCAGGGTCCGGCGGCCGGCCGCCTGGTCGGCATGGACGCCTGTCGCGCTGCCTCGGCCGCCCGCCAGCTGGCGCCGGGCGCGCGCTGCGGCATGGCGCTGCTCAGCATCAACGGGCAGCGGGTCGGTTCGCCCGCCGACGTCGCGCGCATTGTGGCATCACTCACACGTGGCACGCCTGTCGCATTGCGACTGTTTGACAGCGCGATCGGCCTCATGGTCGAAAACTATCGCCTCGCCCAGTAGCGGATCCGAACGGAACGGACCGTAGGCGACGGCGGTACCCTGTTTGTAGACCATGACGCTTTTAAAGGATGGCAGCACATGAACAGATTGATTCGTATGATCCCCGTCGCGGCGCTGGCCGCCGTGGCACTGGGCGCCGCCGGCTGCTCGAGTGCGTTCCGCGAGCCCGAAGTGAACCTCCTGCGGGTGGTCCCGAACGGGATCGGCCTGCGCGGCGGGTCCGTCGAAGTCCAGTTGGAAGTCGAGAACCCGAACAGTTTCGGTCTCAAGACGGACAAGATCACGTACAATTTCGAGGTCCTGGACAGCAACCGCAGCGACACGAGCTGGGTTTCGGTTTCGAAAGGTGTGATCGACAAGGTGCTCGAGGTCGGCGGCCGTGACCGCACGATTATCGAGATCCCGATCGACTTCAAGTATGATGATTTCGGGACGGCCGCGCGCTCCATCATGGACCGGGGCAGCTTCCGTTATCGGATCACGGGGAGTGTGGACCTGCGCGAACCGCTGCGTCGCACTGTACCTTTCCGGAAGATCGATACATTCAGCCTGTCCATTCTCAGGTAAACGGAGACTTCTACCATCGACCGCACCGTATCGACAGAGAACCCGCAGGAGCGCGTCATCCTCGTCGCAGCTCCCGTGAAGGGCGTCGCACTGCACGACGTCGAGGAGCATCTGGCGGAGTTGGGGCGCCTGACCGATACGGCAGGCGCCCTCGTCGTCGGCACACTCCAGCAGCGCCTGGACAAACCGCATCCCAAGCTGTTCATCGGGGAAGGGAAGGCAAATGAGCTGAAGGAGCTCATGGCCGAGCTCGATGCTACGCTGGTCATCTTCGACGAAGACCTGACGCCCGCGCAGGGCAAGAACCTGGAAGCGCATCTAGAAAAGCGCATCATGGATCGTGCGGAGCTCATCCTCGACATTTTCGCGACGCGCGCGCGCAGCCACGAAGCGCAGATGCAGGTCGAGCTCGCGCAGTTGCAGTACATGATGCCGCGGCTCAAGCGCATGTGGACGCATCTCTCGCGCATCCGCGCGGGTGTCGGTGCGCGCGGCCCCGGCGAAACGCAGATCGAGACGGACCGCCGTCTCATCCGCCATCGCATCCGTGACCTGCGGGAAAAGCTCGAGACCGTGGCAAGTCGTCGTGCGACGCAGCGCAAAGGACGCACAGAGGAATTCCGTGCGGCGCTCGTGGGCTACACCAACGCTGGCAAGTCATCGCTGCTAAAGGGGCTCTCCGGCGCCGATGTACTGATCGAGGACCGGCTGTTCGCAACGCTCGACCCGTCCACGCGGGCCGTGGAGTTCGAGACCGGATCGAAGCTGCTGCTCACCGACACGGTAGGATTCATTCGCAAGCTGCCGCATCATCTCGTCGCCTCGTTCCGCGCGACCCTGGAAGAAGCGACGAATGCGGACGTGCTGCTCCATGTCATCGACGCAAGCCATCCGAGCTGGGAAGAGCACAAGGAAGTGGTCGAGGAAGTCCTGACCGACCTGGGTGCTGCCGATATTCCGCAGATCGTGGTGTTCAACAAGATCGACCGTCTCACGCACACCGAGGAGCAGGGTCTGCGCGAACGGGCGCTTGCACTGTTCGACACGCCCACGGTGTTCACGACATCGCTGGAGCCGAACGGTATGGACCAGCTGCGTGCGCTGCTGTTCGACCAGGTGCGTGCTCGCCGCCCGGAAGTGCGCATCTCGATTCCGTGGGGCGACGGCGAAGCACTCGCGTCGGTGTATCGCGAAGGGGAAGTGCTCTCGCGGGATGAGACGGGCGCGGCTGTCGATCTCGTCGCACGCGTTCCCGCTGCAACCCTGGGCCGGCTGCGCGCGCGCAGCGGCGTGAACGTCGCACCGGTGTGAGCGAGTCGGTGTGAGCGAACGTATCGTCATCATCGGACCCGGTCGCATGGGCCTCGCGATCGGTGCTGCACTGCATGACACGGACGACGCGGAACGAATCACGTTCTTCGGTCGCGCCCTCGATCCGCCGCCGCATCCGATCTTCGAGCACGGCCATTCCGACGCCACGCCCGTAACGTATCGGATGCTGCCGTCCCCGCTGCCGAATGACACGACCGTTGTTCTGCTCGCGGTCCCGGACCGCGCGATCCCCGAAGTGGCGTACGATATCGCGCGCATGGGACCCACGCCGCCCGGCTGTGTCGTGCTCCATCTGTCGGGCGCGATCTCCACGGACGTGCTGGCGCCGCTCCATGCCGCGGGGTTCGCCGTCGGATCACTGCATCCTCTGCAGGCGGTTGCAGATGCCTGGATCTCCGGGGACCGCCTCGTCGGCTCCGCGTTCGCCATTGCGGGCGAGCCGGCCGCCATGAACGCGGCACGGCGAATCGTCAATTCACTGGAAGGGTTGCCCCTCGTCATTCCGCCCACGCTCCGGCCGCTCTACCATGCCGCCGCCGTCATGGTTTCCAACTACACCATTGCCCTGGTCAGCATGGGCGCCAGGCTGCTGATGGAGGCGGGCGTCTCCGAACGCGATGCAGTCCCCGCGCTTTTGCCACTCCTGCAGGGGACAGTGAGCAACATCGAGCACCTGGGTGTTCCGGCCGCCCTCACGGGCCCGATCCCTCGCGGTGACGCCGACACCATCCGTCTCCACCTCGCGCGGTTGTCCGACCGGGACCGCGTGCTATATTGCGGACTTGGTCTGGAAATGCTCGGTCTCGCCCGCAACGCCGGTCTCGATCCGGATCGCGCCGCGGAGATCGAGTCACTCCTCGCTCTCGGATAAATGCGCCTTCATATCAACGTCGATCACGTCGCCACCGTGCGGCAGGCACGCCGCACGGACGAACCGGATCCGGTCCGGGCCGCCGTCCTCGCCGAGCTCGGTGGTGCCGACGGCATTACCGTGCATCTGCGCGAGGATCGTCGCCACATCCAGGACCGCGACGTCCACCTCCTCATGGCCACCGTGCGAACCGGTGTGAACCTCGAGCTCGCCGTCGCATCCGATGTCCTCGCGATCGCGATCGCAGCGAAACCCATGGCCGTTACGTTGGTGCCGGAGAAGCGCGAGGAAATCACGACGGAGGGTGGCCTCGCACTCGACACTGCCGCGCAGCGCGATGCAGTCGCGGCAGCGGTCAGGCAGCTGACGGACGCTGGAATCCGCACATCGCTTTTCATCTCGCCCGATGCCGACGCCATCACGGCGGCCGCGGACATGGGAGCGGACGCCGTCGAGCTGCACACCGGTGAATACGCGGAGGCATGGAAGCATGTGCACGACCGGAATGCGCGCGCGCACGTCAGTGCACAGCTGCAGCGCCTGCGGCGCGCGGCCGCGCACGGTGTCGCACGCGGTGTCTCGGTTCATGCCGGTCACGGTCTGACCTACGAGAACGCCGCGCATGTCGCCGCGATCCGGGAGATCGAAGAGCTCAACATCGGACACAGCGTTGTCAGTCGTGCAGTCATGGTCGGGATGGAACGCGCCGTACGCGAGATGAAGTTGGTTCTCACCGCAGCACGCCAGGCCGGCGTGCCGAGCCTGGAGTAGAGATGGCGACCCTCACGGAATTCTTCGACACCGAAGCGCGACGCTACATCGATCGCCTGCGCGAACTCGCCGGCGAGAGTGCGCCCGACGCCAATGAAGTGTATCGCAATGCGCGCGCACTCCGCGGCAGCGCGCAGATGGCGAGGGAAGATCGCGTGTATCGGAGCGCGCTCGCATTCGAGACCGCGGCGCGTGCAGTCGCGCAGGGTGCACTGGCGTGGTCCGACGATGTAGCCAGCCGCGTCCGCGAGTCCGTCACCGACCTGCAGACGCTCGTTGCGGGCGGTGATGCCAACGCGCTCGACACTGTGACAAACGGCTCGATCGAACGATGGTCGAGCGCGGGTGTCGACATGCCCAGCGGTGCAACAGGCACTGCAGCACCGGCACCATCGCACGATGCAGTGCAGGAGTTCCGCTCATTCGCAGCCGCCGAAGTAGATGGTATCGCAGACGCCCTCGACAAGGGTGTGCAGGCGCTGTCCGACAACCCGATGGACCGCGAGGCGCTCAAGTCGATCCTGCGGCGGCAGCGCGCGCTCCTCGGTGCGGCGAGGCTCGACGAGATCCCGGTCATCGCTGAGATCCTGCGCGCAGTGGAAGATCTCACGCGCGTCATTGTCAAGCTCGATGTCGGTGTGAAGCGCGAATGGCTCGATATCTATCGTGTCGCGCGCGAAGGGCTGAAGGCGGCGGGTGAACCGCTGCGCGCCAATCAGAACCCGCAACCGAGCCACCCGCTCGCGCGCCTCCGCCACATGCGCGCCGAACTGCTCGAACGGTATGGCGCCGGTGAAGCCGTTTCCGCTGCGGGTGGGCCCGAGCAGGGTCTCGTCCAGGCGAAGCCGATGGCGGAAGCGCCCGTCGATCCCGATGCTACTGCAGTGCACCACTCCGATGCGCCACCGGAGCCGGTCGCAGATGCGACACCGGAAATGGACATGGCTGTCGTCGACGTTGTTTCACTGCAGTATCGCGGCGACGCCGCACTCCAGCGCGCGCTCGAGCTGCGCAGCGTCGTCGAAGCCGCGGTGACCGGGAATGCTGCGGCGAAGGATGCCGTCGACGAACTGTTCGATCTGCTGCGCCTCGCGCAGGGATGAGCGCGCCACGCCGGAAGCGATTCCTCGACTGGAAGGCCGCTCTCGGCATTCTCATCAGTGTGGTGGCGCTGTACTGGGTCTTCAAGGATCAGGACTTCGGTGACATCCTCGCTGAGGTCCGTCAGGCCGACCCGCTTCTGTTCGCGCTCGCCACCATCTGCTCGACTGCCGTGTTCTGGATCCGCGCGTGGCGCTGGAAGGCGCTGCTCGACCCGATCCGGCCGGGCACCACATTCCGCTCCCGTTTCGCCGCAACCACCATCGGCTTCATGGGGAACAATATCTTCCCCGCGCGCGTGGGCGAGTTCATGCGGCCGGTCGCGCTATCCCGCGCCGAGAAGATTCCGCTGGTGTCGTGCTTCACGTCGATCGTCCTCGAGCGCCTGCTCGATGCATTCACTGTCATCGGTCTGCTGTTCCTGTCGATGACAATGCCGCTGCCCGGCCTTGAGGGCAGCGAAACGCATACGCGCAACGCGCAGACCGTCGCCACCGTGATGTTCGTGATACTGCTCGTACTCGTCGCATTCGTCATCTGGCCTCGCCGCGCCGTGCAACTCGCGGAGCGCATGGTCAAGCCACTCCCCGCGAAGGTGCAGCGGCCAATCGTCGATTCGCTCGAGGCATTTCTCAAAGGCGCAAGCGCATTGCGCGACCCGAAAGTGCTGCTGCGCGCGGGCAGCTGGTCCATTGTGCTGTGGATGGTGAACGCGATCGGCTTCTGGCTCGCATTCAAGGCCTTCGACCTGCCATACAACCTCAATGCGGCGCTGTTCTTCCAGGGCCTGCTCGTCATTGGTGTGTCCGTGCCGTCCGCACCTGGATTCTTTGGCGTCTACGAGTGGTGGGCGAGGCTGGTGCTGGTCACCATGTGGGGCGCGAATGCGACAACGGCAAATGCATTCGCAGCGTCATACCACATCGCCGGATTCATTCCCGTCACGGTGATCGGTCTCTATTACGCGAGCCGGCTCGGGATCTCGGCGCAGGAAGCCGTCGACAGTGAAGAGGAGGTCGAGGCCGCAGTCGAATTGGATAGCGGCAAAGCGCGATGATCTTCGACGCGCCGGCCAAGCTGAATCTCTCGCTGCGCATTCTCGCCCGCGAGGCGAGCGGCTTTCACCAGATCGAATCGCTGTTCTGTGCACTCGAGCTGTGCGATGAGGTGGAGGTCGACCGGCTCCCGCACGGCATCGAAGTGCAGGTCACAACGGATGCAGGCGACGGCATCACTGCGCTCCTGCCGCAGGCCTCGCGCGACAACCTCGTGCACCGCGCCGCTACGGCATTCCTCAGAACAAGCGGCCTCGACGGCGGCGCACGCATCACACTGACCAAGCGCATCCCCATCGGCGCAGGCCTCGGTGGCGGATCGAGCGATGCGGCCGCTACGATTGTCGCACTCAACGAGTTGTACGGCCGACCGCTCACGCGGGATGCGCTCCTCCAGGTGGGCGCGACACTCGGCAGCGATGTGCCGTTCTTCCTCTGCGGGTCGCCACTCGCACTCGCGTGGGGGCGTGGTACTCGATTGATGCCGCTGCCGGCACTGCCACAGCGCGCCGTTGTCCTCGTTTCGCCCGGCGTCGGCGTATCCACTGCCGATGCATACAATGCGCTTGCCGCGACCCGCAATCCGGATTTCGCCACGCCGCCCAGGGTCATCGACCTCGCGAACGGGCTCGACTGGGACCGCGTCGCGGAGGATGCAACCAACGAGTTCGAGCCCGTTGTCTTCGACAGGATTCCCGAGCTCGGACCGATCAAGGCCGATCTCGCCCGCCACGGCGCGTATCCCAGCCTCCTGACTGGGACCGGGTCCGTCGTGTTCGGTGTGTTCGCGAGTGATGACGCAGGCCGTGCGGCTGCGGACGCCATTCGCCATGACTTCAGGAACGTCAATGTCATTGTCACGCGGACTGCCGCCCCTTACAGTGGTTCCGCGCGCTCGTTAGCTTAGTCACCCAGGCATTGCCCCGTCGTTCAACGGCAGGACACCGGCCTTTGAAGCCGAGGATGTTGGTTCGATTCCAACCGGGGCAATTCTTCCTACCCTTGATAAATCCACGCCAAACGCGGAAAATCCACTCCATGCCGAGTCCACGTCGCACACCGCCCCGCAGCCTCCCTGAAGGCACACGTCGCAAGCTCGACGTGACCACCGCCATGGCCTGGGAAAACCTCGTCGATGCGCACGTCAGGGAGGCGACCGCCTTCATTCTGCGCCTCGAGGATTTCATTCCCGTCGAGGAAACGCTGACCCGCTACCTGCGCGAGATGGACCTCACGGAGACCATGGGGACCGCGGTGCGGACACGGGTGCTCCTGGGCCTCGAGGAGGCCGACGCGCCGGGGCACCAGGCAGGCGATGGTAGTCCGCGTCAGGCCGAGCACAGGAACGCCTCCGGCGGCGCTGCGGACGATCCGGAGGAAGAAGAAGCGGTCTGGCGCAGGTTCCGACCGTCCGCAATGGTCCGCGAGGTCAAGGAACGGCAGCGCAAGACTGAGGAGATCGATCGCCTCACCATGCTGCTCCTGGCGAGGTCCGAGAACCAGGTGCTCGCAACCCATGTCGAGAACGCCATCGGGTTTGCCGCACTGCTCGACGGAAACATGCCCCTCGACCGCGCCGTCCAGCACTACCTCGGTGCAGTCAATCTCGCGGGCTGCCGCGGCCAGGTCGTGTACCAGAAGACCATGGCACGGCTCGCTGACGTTCATCTCGGACGTGCCTAGGGCTACGTCCCCGGCCGGGTTGACCCCCCTACCTGACACCCGCTAGACTTAACGGCTGTCGTGCCCAAAAAAGACGTGCCGTAAAAAATGCGAACTGAGCCAAGAGGCGATGACCGATCATCCCACACAGGCACCCCTGCTGCTTCTCAGCGGAACCGCGAACCGGCCGCTTGCTGAGGAAATTGGCAGGCACATGGGTCTGCCGCTCGGGGATGTGACGATCAAGCAGTTCGCCGATGGCGAAATATTTGTGCGGCTGAATCAGAATGCGCGAGGCCGGGATGTCTTCATCATCCAGCCCACGCCGCCGCCGGCTGAGTCGATCATGGAGCTGCTGCTCCTGATGGACGCGGCGAAGCGGGCTTCGGCAGCGCGCATTGCAGTGGTCGTTCCGTACTTCGGATATGCACGACAGGATCGCAAGGACCAGCCGCGCGTTGCAATCGGTGCGAAGCTGATGGCGAACCTGATCGAAGCGGGTGGTGCAGACAAGGTGCTCGGTATGGACTTCCATACCCACCAGATCCAGGGATTCTTCGATGTCCCCGTCGATCATCTGTACGCAGCGCCCGTGATAACGTCGTACTTCAGGGAGTTGAATCTGGTGGACCCGGTAGTGGTCGCGCCGGATGTCGGTGCCGCCAAGATGGCCCGCGGATTTGCCCGTCGGTTGAACGCGAACTTCGCGATCATCGACAAGCGGCGGCCCGCGCACAACACGGCGGAAGTGATGCAGGTGATCGGTGACGTTGAAGGCCGGGCGTGCATCATTGTCGATGACATGATCGACACCGCAGGGACATTGTCGACAGTCGTGGCTGCGCTCAAGGAGCGCGGAGCGACCGATGTATATGCGGCGGCGACGCACGCGCTCTTCAGTGGGCCGGCGGTCGAACGTCTACAGAATTCGGAGGTCAAGGAAGTCGTGGTCACAAACACGCTTCACCTGCCCCCGGAGAAACGGTTCCCGAAGCTGCGCATTCTGTCGATTGCGGAGCTCCTGGCGCGGGCAATCCGTTATACGCACTCGAATGAGTCCGTCAGCCAGCTGTTCGATTAGGAGAGAGAGTCATGGCAAGAGGTACACAGGCAAAATTGGCCGCGGAAACGCGGTCTGACATGGGCAAGGGCGTCGCGCGCAAGCTGCGTGCGGCAGGCAAGGTACCCGCAGTGATCTATGGTCATGGCGAGACCACCCGCAGCCTCACGCTGGACGCGCACGAGCTCAAGCTCCTGTTCAGCAAGGTCCACTGGGAAAACACGCTGATCACGCTGAACATCGGCGGTGAGTCGGTGAGCACACTCGTGCGCGAAGTGCAGTCGCACGCCTACAAGGGCGATGTCCTGCACGTCGATTTCTACCAGATCCACGCGAACGAGAAGCTCGAGGTCGAGATCCCGATCCGTCTGATCGGCACACCGGCGGGCATCAAGCTCGGCGGCATGCTCTCGCAGACGATCAACGATCTTATGGTGAGCTGCCTACCGGCGAACATCCCGGATCACATCGACGTGGACATCTCGCACCTCGATCTCAATGACGCAGTACACGTCAGTGACCTCAAGCTGCCGGCCGGTGTGGAATCGGTGATTGACGGCGATCGCACGGTCTGCGTCGTCAACCCGCCGTCGGGCGCTGCGGATCCGGCAACGGCTCCCGCAGTCGCGGGCGGCGAGCCGGAAGTGATCAAGAAGGCCAAGACGGACACCAAGTAGTCTGTCGAAAGTCATCTGCGGCCTCGGCAACCCCGGTGGGGAGTACGAGGCAACCCGGCACAACGTCGGTTGGTGGGCCCTGGATCTCGCACAGAAGACCTGGGGCCTGCCGTCGTTCAAACGCGATGGCCAGGCGAGGGTCACCAGCGGGCGCGTCGGCCAGCACGTGGTTCGACTCATCAAGCCCATTACGTACATGAACCTGAGCGGCCGTGCCCTGGGTCCATTGCTTCGTGACGAGGCGTTCGATCCCGCGCATGGCCTGCTCGTCGTGGTGGATGACACCGCCATCGACGTCGGCCGGCTGCGCTACCGCGACAGCGGCAGCAGCGGCGGTCACAACGGCCTGAAATCGATCGAATCGACACTCCGCACCCGTGAGTACCCCCGTCTCCGGATCGGCGTCGGCGGGGCCCCGGGTGGCATCGACCTCGCCGACTGGGTACTCTCACCCTTCCCGCGCGCTGACGCAGCCATCGTCACGGCACTGCTGCCCGACGTCGTCGCAGCCATGGAGCTGTGGATCGACGAGGGCGGCACCGCAGTCGGGAACCGTTACAACAAGTAGGCGACGGCGGACTCCCATTTCGGGGGTCGCGCCGTGTATGACACTGTACCACAACGCAAGGATGGTTCGATGGATCCCATGATGCTGGCAGACTGGTCCCCCATGTTCGGACTGCTTGGTCTGCTCGTCGCTTTCGTGCTCTATACGTATCTGAACCGGCAGAGCACAGGCAATGATACGATGCGCGAAATCGCCGCCCGTATTCAGGAAGGCGCGATGGCGTTCCTGCGCCGCGAGTATTCAGTGGTCGCGATCTTCGTGGTGATCGTGACCGCACTGCTGTGGATCACCATCGGTGATCTGACGGCAATCGCGTTCGTGAGCGGCGCGCTGTCGTCCACCCTCGCCGGCTTTTTCGGCATGGCCGCAGCGACGCGGGCGAATGTGCGCACGGCTGCCGCGGCAATGGAGTCCGGTTCGGGCAAGGCGCTGCGCATCGCGTTCTACGGCGGCGCCGTCATGGGTCTGTCGGTCGCCGCGCTCGGCATGATCGGCGTCGGCGCATGGTACTATCTGTACGGAGCCAGTGCGATCGGGCAGGGCGAGCTCATCTCGTTCGGCGAGATCATCAGCGGCTATGCGATGGGCGCGAGCTCGATTGCGCTGTTCGCGCGCGTCGGCGGCGGCATCTTTACGAAGGCCGCGGACGTCGGCGCCGACCTGGTCGGCAAGGTCGAGGCAGGCATTCCCGAGGATGACCCCCGCAATCCGGCCACGATTGCCGACAATGTCGGCGACAACGTAGGTGACGTGGCGGGCATGGGCGCAGACATCTTCGAGAGCTACGTAGGCTCTGTCATCGCATCAATCGCCATTGCGGCGTCAAGCCCGCTCTACACCGACAGCCGTGCCGAAGCCGTGGCACTTCCGATCATCACCATCGTCGTAGGTCTGCTGACCTCGTTGTTCGGTATCTCGCTCATGAAGGTGCTCGAGAAGACCAGCCCCGCAGCAGCACTGCGCAATGTCACATTCATCGCGGCCGGTCTGTTCCTCGCCATCATGTACTTCGTCACGAATGCGATGGGCTTCAATATCGTCGATCCGACGACTGGCCGGGTCTTCCCGTCGAGCGGTCCGTTCTGGGCACTCCTGATCGGCTCCATCATCGGCATCCTCATCGGTCTCGTCACCGAGTACTACACATCGTCGAAGCCGGTCAAGAAGATTGCCGAAGCCAGTGAGACCGGTACCGGCACGAACATCATTGCCGGCCTCGCGGTCGGCATGGAGTCGACGGCAATCCCGATCTTCCTGATCGCCATCGGCATCTGGGTGTCATTCTACTTCGCAGGCCTGTACGGCATCGGCATTGCCGCGGTCGGCATGCTCGCGACTGTCGGTGTGACCATGTCCGTGGATGCATACGGACCGATCGCCGACAACGCCGGCGGTATCGCAGAGATGAGCCACCTCGGACCGGAAGTGCGCAAGATCACGGACGAGCTGGACTCGCTCGGCAACACGACGGCCGCGATCGGCAAGGGCTTCGCCATCGGATCGGCAGCACTCACGGCGCTCGCACTGTTCAGTGCATATGCGTCGGCGGTCGGCCTGCGCGATATCGGCATCAACATCATCGACCCTGAAGTCACCATCGGCCTGCTCATCGGTGGTGTCATCCCGATGTTCATTGCAGCACTGACGATGAATGCAGTGGGTCGCGCAGCAAGCGGTATGGTGGAGGAAGTGCGGCGCCAGTTCCGCGAGATCCCCGGCCTGATGGAGGGTACCGCGCGACCGGACAGTGCACGCTGCGTGGATATCTCGACCAAGGCAGCACTGCGCGAGATGATCGCTCCCGCACTGATCGCCGTCATTGCACCGGTGATCATGGGCTACTGGAGTGTCGAGGCCCTCGGCGGCATGCTTGCCGGTGCCACGCTCTCCGGCGTCCTGCTCGCACTGTTCATGTCCAATGCAGGCGGTGCGTGGGACAACGCCAAGAAGTTCATTGAAGCCGGAGCACACGGCGGCAAGGGCAGCGCTGCCCACTCGGCAGCAGTCGTCGGCGACACCGTGGGCGATCCGTTCAAGGACACCTCCGGCCCGGCAATGAACATCCTCATCAAGCTGATGAGCATTGTCTCGCTCGTGCTCGCGCCGTGGTTCGTGAAGGTCCATGCAGCCGATACACCGGCGGCGGAAACGATCGGCGCAATCTGGCGCGCTGCGATCGCCCTGTTCGTCTAAGGGTTCGTCTAGGGAGGGGTAGCCGCGACGGCGACGCCGGACACGTTCCAGTCGCCGATCGCGGTTGCCCGCCTGCCGCCCGTTCCCGTACTGCTCGCATAGATGCGGGCGAACAGGGTGTAGCGGTCGCCCGCCTGCACCGCGAATGGCAGCTCACTCGAGAACGGCGTCTGACGCAGCGCATTGCCGACAACGAAGGGCGCATCATTCAGGCGGTAACTCAGGATGATGCTGTCCACCCTCGCCGCAATGCGGACCGAGTCCTGCGTCGCCTGCACGAAGGACGTGACCGTGTACTGCGGGCGGGACCCGATGACCGTGTTGCCGAGCTGAACATTCACACTCGCTTGCAGCGCCACCGGCCCGGGCTCGGGCGTCAGGTCCAGGGGTTCCGTGTCGTCGCCGCACCCGGCCAGTACACACAGGGCGGCAACCATCAGGGCGTATCGCTTCATACACATTCACCGATGCAGAAAGCGTGCGCAGCATGACAGCATTCCGCTTCGAGGAAGCCCTCGCATTTGCGCAGGACCTCATCCGCATCCCGGGCGCGCCCGGTCGCGAAGGCGATGTCGGCGCGCGCGTCGCCAGCGAGTTCCAGCGTCTCGGGTTCGACGACGTCTACACGGATGACGTGGGCAACGTCGTCGGCATCATCAAGGGCACCCATGGTGCACCGTCCGTCATGCTGAGCTCGCACATGGATGTCGTGGATGTCGGTGACACTGCGACGTGGGAGTACCCGCCATATGACGCGGTCATCGCGGATGGATTTCTGCATGGCCGCGGCGCCATGGACATCAAGGGGCCGCTCGCGATCCAGACCTACGCAGCCGCCCAGTTTGTCGGGCGTCCGCTCGAGGGCGATCTCATCGTCGCGCACACCATCATGGAGGAGCGCGGCGGTTGGGGCATGGAGCATCTCATGAACGCGTGCGAGGAAGCGTCTACGCGCGTGAGCAAGCCGGGACTGACACACTTCGCCAAACCTGGTGCCGTCATCATCGGTGAGGCCACCAACGGCGACATCTGTGTCGGCCACCGCGGCCGCGCGGAGATCATCATCGACGTGATCGGTCTCGCCGGCCATGCAAGCGCGCCCGAGCGCGCGAGGAATCCGCTCGACGTGCTGCCCCTGTTGTTGCCCGCACTGCAGTCATTCGCCGATACACTCACAAATGTGGACCCTCTGCTCGGCCGATCGACCGCGGTACCGACCGCAATCGAAACCCTGCCGCGCAGCCGTAACGTCATTCCTGATATTGCACGCGTCGTCCTTGACTGGCGCGTGCTGCCGGACGTGACGGCGGACCACGCGGTCGGTATGCTGCGGCGCCATCTCGAGAGCGCTTTCGCGATGCCGGATGGCTTCACCATCGATGTTCGCTACAGTGTCGAGCCGCAGACTACGTACACGGGCCGACACCGCGACCGCCGCATGTTCACGCCGGGCTTCCTGCTCGACCCCACGCACGCCGTCGCACTCGCGGCTGTCTCTGTGGTGACTGACGCGACCGGTTCAGCGCCGACGGTGCGCCCGTGGACGTTTGCGACGGATGGCGGGCATACCTGTGGCGTGCACGGCATCCCGACCATCGGGTATGCGCCCGGCGAGGAACGGTTTGCGCATACGAACCGCGAACGACTCGAGCTCAAACAGGCCGAGCAGGTGTACAACACGTATCCCGCCCTGATCGCAGCCGTCAGCGCTGTCATCGGTGCGGGTCGACAGTAACTCGAAGGAGCAATCAAGTTGGCCAATCTAAGACTTGGAATCGTC
>JBBSJG010000030.1:0-22420 GCA_038257485.1 Longimicrobiales bacterium
TCGGCAATGTCATCGATTTCGAACCATTGCAGGGTAGTTCGCTGCGGCTCGGCGTCGACCCTCTCGGTGGCGCGGGCGTCGACTACTGGGGGCGCATCGCGGAGACGTACAAGTTCGATATGGATGTGGTGAGCACGGAGGTGGACCCGACGTTCCGTTTCATGACGCTGGACTGGGATGGCAGGATCCGCATGGACCCGTCGTCGCCTTACGCGATGCAGCGGTTGATCGGATTGCAGGACCGCTTTGATGTCGCGTGGGCCTCCGACCCTGATCACGACAGGCACGGCATCGTCACGTCCACGCACGGTCTCCTCAATCCCAATGCATACCTCGCCGTCGCGATAGACTACCTGTGTCGCCATCGTTCGGACTGGTCAACAGATGCGGGTGTTGGCAAGACCGTTGTCAGCAGCAGCATGATCGATCGCGTTGTCGCGCGCACCGGCCGTCCACTCGTCGAAGTACCGGTGGGATTCAAGTGGTTCGTGGACGGTCTGCTCGACGGTTCAATCGTATTCGGTGGCGAAGAAAGCGCCGGTGCCTCATTCGTGCGACGGGACGGCAGCGTGTGGACGACGGACAAGGACGGTATCATACTCGGTCTGCTGGCCGCGGAGATGACGGCTGTCACAGGCCGCAATCCGGGCGAACTGTATGACGTCATGCAGCGCGAGCTGGGCACCTTCCACTACCAGCGGATCGACGCGCCTGCGACGTCGGACCAGAAGGCGGTACTGTCAAAACTCAGCCCGAATGCGCTTACCGCGTCAGACCTTGCCGGCGATCCGATCATCGCGATGTCAACGACAGCGCCCGGTAATGGCGAGGCGATTGGCGGGTTGAAAGTGACGACCGCGCGAGGCTGGTTTGCGGCGAGGCCCTCCGGCACCGAAGATGTCTACAAGCTTTACACAGAGAGCGCAGCGGATGCGGCGCATCTCGAGCGGATCCAGAAGGAAGCGCAGGAAATCATCAGAGACGCATTCGAGCGGGCGGACGAGGCGTGAGTACGGATCCGGAGCTGCGTGTGTATGCGACGGCGGACGAGCTGGCCTCCGGTGTTGCGGAGTTGTTCGTCGAAGCATCGTCGCATGCAATCGCGACGACGGGCGCGTTTCGGGTGGCGCTCTCGGGCGGATCCACGCCGCGGCTCTTCCTCCGCCTTCTGGCGACGTCGCCGTATTCGTCGAGAGTGGACTGGTCGAACGTCTACCTGTACTGGGGGGACGAGCGTTGTGTGCCGCCGACGGACGCGGCCAGCAACTATCGCATGGCGAAGCATGCGCTCATTGATCACGTTCCCATTCCCCCCGGAAACGTGCATCGCATGGAGGGTGAACGGGAGCCGGCCGAAGCCGCTGCCGCGTACGACGCGCTGTTACGCGACGTGTTCGCCGGTCCGACACCGCATTTCGACCTCGTGCTGCTCGGCCTCGGCGACAACGGCCATGCAGCGTCACTGTTTCCCGGTAAAACTGCGGTGCGCGAAGTCGAGCGATGGGCAGTGTCAGAGTTCATCGAGGCCGTGCAGATGTCGCGCATTACATTGACACCTCCCGTCATCAATGCGTCGGCACTGGTGGCGTTCGTGGTATGTGGCAAGGAAAAAGCGAGGATTGTCAGGCGTGTGATCGAACGGTCGCGCGATATCGATGCCGCTCCGGCAACGGCCATCCAACCGGATGGCGGGCGTCTCGTGTGGCTGCTCGATCATGCGGCGGCGCTGCATCTTGAAGAGGTCTAACATCGTCAGCAAGGGGTCGACATGTCGGCACCCCCGCGCGATTGTCACGGGCCCGCCTGCGGTAGACCGGTCGCCCGACCGGCCCGGCGTTGCTAGCTTGTACGGATGAAGCCAACGCCCTTTACGATCGGTATCGAGGAAGAGTACCAGGTTGTCGATCCAGTGACCGGTGCCCTGCGGAGTGCGGGCACCGCGATCCGGAACGCGGACTGGACGGACTCCATCATCCCGGAAATACAGGCGTCGACGGTCGAAATCGGCACACCGGTGGTCGGCACGGGCATCGATCGACGCACGCTCCAGCGCGTGCCATGAAGCGCGTAGCGATTCATCCGGCACCGGCGCCTGCGCACGCGTACGATGTCATCATCGAGCCCGGTGTGTTGAACGACATCGCGTCGCTGCTGCGCGACCATGCGCCCGCGGCGAGATATGCGATGATCACGGATGACACCGTGCGCGAGCTGCATGCGGAGCGGGTTTACGCGCAGTTGTGCGACGCCGGTCTGGACGTGAAGCTGTATTCGTTTCCCGCCGGCGAACCGTACAAGACGCGCGCGACGTGGACATCCCTGTCGGACGGGTTGAGTGCTGACGGATTCGGCCGGGACGCATGCGTCCTCGCGATGGGTGGCGGTGTGGTCGGGGATCTCGGTGGCTTTGTCGCCGCGACATACCTGCGCGGCGTGCCGTGCGTGCAGATCCCGACCACACTGTTGTCCATGCTCGACGCATCGGTGGGTGGCAAGACGGGCGTCGACACCGAGCATGGCAAGAATCTGATCGGCAGCTTTCACCAGCCTTTACTCGTCGTCATCGATCCGACGGTGGTATGGACGCAGGAGCCTGCGGATATGATCGCGGGCGCCGCGGAGGCCGTGAAGCATGGCGCGATCATCGATGCTGAATACCTGATGTGGATCGAGGCACACGCGGATGCACTGAAGGCATGCGACGGCGATGCGCTGACCCATCTGATCACGCGCTCGGTCGAGATCAAGGCATCGATCGTCGCGCGCGATCCATTCGAGCAGGGCGAACGCGCGATCCTGAATTTCGGCCACACCGTCGGCCACGCGGTCGAGCGCGCCACGCACTACGCAATGTCGCATGGCCATGCCGTCGCATGCGGAATGGTGGCCGAGGCGAGGCTGGGAGAACGCGCTCACATCACAGGCTCGGGCACGGCAGACACGATCGCCAGGGTTTTGTCGGCGCTCGGACTGCCGACGGCGATCCCGTCCGACGTGGACCGAGGCGAGATCGAGGCGTACAGTGCGTCGGACAAGAAGAATCGGGGCGGCCGCGTTCGCTACGTGGCGCTCGAAGAGATCGGCCGCGTTGCCCGGTCCGCCGATGGCGGATTCACCCTGGAACTGTCCGTTGTGATCGACGGCGGCGGCCCTGGTTTGACCTGACCCTCGCTCCGCCGGTATCTTTGATATCTTGTCCGGCCATGAGCCGGAGTCCGGGGAAGACGTTCACGGAGGTCTGATGGCGCTCGACGAGCGCATCGCGGGCCGATCGGTCGCCCAGGTGCTGGAAGAGCGAGCCGGCCAGATGCCGGACAAGGCCTTCCTCCATTACAACGATCGTCGGCTGACATACGGCCAGCTCAACAGGCAGTCCGCTGCGATGGCCGCGGCGTTGCATGAGCTGGGCGTCGAGCGTGGCGACCGTGTCGCAATCGACGTCCCGAACTGGCCGGAATTCGTCATTTCCATGTTCGCGGCAGCCAAGCTCGGTGCCGTGATCGTCCCCCTGAATCCGCGCTACACCGTCCCCGAGCTGCAGTACATGCTGCGGCACTCGGAGGCGACGGTCGTGGTCTGCGCCGAGAACTTCAACGGCGTGGACTATCTCCAGCTGTTCGAGGGGTTCCTGACGACACTGCCGGACCTGCAGTACCTCGTGACAGTGGGCGAGGAGGACCTGTGGTACGACGACCGGATCTACCAGTTCGAGGACCTGCTGTCCTCCGGTGACGGGCGTTCATTCCCGCAGCCGGTGATCGACGGCCACGAAGACGTGTTCGCGATCCTGTACACATCCGGTACCATGGGGAAGCCGAAGGGCGTCTCGCTCACCCATGAGAACCTGCTGTCCACGGCGCTGCTTACAGCGGATGCCATGCAGCTCACGGACAAGGACTGTGTCTTCGGCGTGGCCACCGTGTTCCACGTCTTCGGACTCGGACCCGGCGTCATCGGTACGCTGCTGGCGGGATCATCCCTGGTGTTGCAGGAGCAGTT
The DNA here is from genome assembly GCA_038257485.1 of Longimicrobiales bacterium. Taxonomy (GTDB): domain Bacteria; phylum Gemmatimonadota; class Gemmatimonadetes; order Longimicrobiales; family RSA9; genus DASUXU01. The sequence goes on from JBBSJG010000030.1 coordinate 4,000, forward strand.
CGATCCGGGCGCGGCGCTGGACCTCATCGAGAAGCACGGCGTCACGGTCCACTACGGGGTCCCGACGGTGTACATCACGGAGATGCGCGAGGCCGAGGGTGGGAAGCGCGACCTGTCGTCGCTGCGTGCGGGTATCGTCGCGGGTGCCCCGATCGGGGATGACACCGTGCGTCGCATCCAGGCCGAACTGTGTCCGAATCTGTGTGTGGCCTATTCCTTGACGGAGACATCGTCGACGGTGTCCATGACGCGGCCGGACGATCCGCCGGAGAAGCAAGTCTTCACGGTGGGCCGGCCGCTGCCGGGCACCGAGGTTCGGATCCTGGACCTGGACGGGACGGTTCTGCCCGAGGAGAGTCTGGGCGAGATTGCGGTTCGGGGCGCGGGCGTGATGAAGGGGTATTACAGACAGCCTGGTGAAACAGCGCAGTCGTTCGACGAGGATGGATTTTTTCTCACGGGCGATCTGGGCATGCTGGATGAGGACGGATATCTGCACATAGTGGGACGTCGCAAGGAACTCATTATCCGCGGCGGCTTCAATGTGTATCCGAGGGAAGTCGAGGATCGTCTGCACGCCCATCCGGGTGTGATGGACTGCGCGGTGGTCGGATTGCCGCATGATGTACTGGGGGAGCAGGTCTGTGCCTGCGTCCTGCCCGTGGAGGGAGCGATCGTCACGGGCGAAGAGATCAAGGAGTGGTGTCGTGGTGCGCTGGCCGATTACAAGGTCCCCGACCTCGTCCGCTTCTTCGATGCCTTCCCGCTCACCGGAAGCGGCAAGGTCCGCCGCGTCGAGTTGGCGCGCATGGTGAGCGCGGAGGAAAGCAGCCGCAGGGCCTGACGGTCCACGGCACCATGCCGCAGCGCGAATGCGTTGCGGCGGGCGGCGACATTGCCGCCGAACGCGTGACTTCTCCCGCTGTCCCGCGACGCAAATGGTCCACCGCCGGCATCTGCCGCCGGTTCGATCGTCCGTCGCGATGCGCGCGAAGTCACGCGTCCAGTGAATTGGCCGCCGCGCGATGAGCGCGCGCCGGCACAGTAATCAGCGAGGAAAATTGAGCGCACAATTCGCGCATACCGCCCCACACCGCGGCATGCCAACACCACAGCAGCACAGCCACCATCCGCACGCAGCCCTGCTCATCGATTTCGACAACGTCACGATGGGCATCCGCAGCGATCTCTCGAAAGAGCTGAAGAACCTGCTCAGCAGCGACATCATCAAGGGCAAGGTCGCAGTGCAGCGCGCCTACGCCGACTGGCGCCGCTATCCTCAGTACATCGTTCCGCTCGCGGAGTCGAGTGTGGACCTGATCTTCGCACCGGCGTACGGCAGTTCGAAGAAGAACGCGACGGACATCCGCCTCGCGATCGATGCGCTCGAGCTCGTCTTCACCCGCCCCGAGATCGGGTCGTTCATCCTGCTCTCCGGTGACAGCGACTTCAGCAGTCTCGTGCTCAAGCTCAAGGAGTACGGCAAGTACGTGATCGGCGTCGGCATCCGCGAGAGCGCATCCGACCTGCTCGTGCAGAACTGCGACGAGTACTACTCGTATTCCGCGCTCACCGGTCTCACGCGCGCCGGAGACGAGCCGCGCGGTTCGGTGGCATCGCAGGACCCGTGGGAGCTCGTCGAGGCCGCGGTCAACCAGATGGCAGAGAACAACGATGTCATGCGCTCCGATCGCCTCAAGCAGGTCATGCTCGAGATGGATCCGACGTTCGACGAGAAGGCGCTCGGCTTCCAGAAGTTCAACCGCTTCATGCAGGACGCCGCGGGGCGCGGGATGGTGTCGCTGAAGAAGCTCGAGAATGGGCAGTTCGAGATCGGGCCGGCAGCGCCGGGTGCGCGTGCGGATGCTGAAGAGGATGATGAACAGCGCGGCAACGGACAGCGCGCTCGCCGCAGCCGCCGTGGTGGACGTGGCCGCGGCCGCGATCGCGATCGCGCGCAGCACGAGCTGCCGTCGATGCACGAGGACTCGCCGCCGCTGGATGACGGTGCAGAGGACACCGTCGATACCGTCGGTGCCATCGACACCGCTGCCGCACCGGCCTCGGCCGAGACGATGGCTGACACCGATGCGCCGGAAGTTCACGCGTTCGACGATGCGCCCGCCGCTGCACCGGACACCCTGAATGCCGACGAGATCGTGGCGGAAGCCGCCGCGGCTGATGTCGACGTGCAGGCGGATGCAGCAATGACCTCCGGTGCAGATGCCAGCGCTCAAACGCGTTCCCGCCGTGGGCGGGGCCGCGGCCGTGGTGGCCGCAGCACGGGCGAGCCAAACCCGATCGCAACAGGTGCCGAGCTTCCTCCGCTCGAGACCGCGGCGAGGGACCGTGGCGACGTGTCGCTCCTCAAGGCAGGCTATACGCTGCTCAGGCAGGCGACGAAGGATGTGCTCGCACGCGGCGGCTCGAGTGCACGCGATTCCGATGTGAAGCGCCGCATGCTCGAAATCCAGTCCGACTGGGATGAACATCCCCTCGGTTTCAGCAAGTTCTCGCGCTTCCTCCGTCAGGCTCACGACGCCGAAGCCATCAACCTGCACAAGACCGATACCGGCTACGATCTGACGATCGGCGACGGCGGCGGTGCGAGTGTGAAGGATCCGTCGCACCGCACCGGCAAGACCGGTCGCACGGTTACGGAGCAGGTCGAGGCACCGATGGGTTCGCAGGTGACGCACGCAGCGACGCACGTCGCCGCGGAATCGGCACCGGCTGCATCGACTCCCCAGGCTGCGGCACCGCAGTCGTCGACACCGGCGCCCGCAGCACCGGCGTCAATGGGAATGCGTCGCGGGTCGCGTGGCCGTCCCGCCGGTGGACCCCCGCCACTGCTCGCAGGGCAGGGCGTCCCGTTCGGCGGTTCACAGGGCACGTCGCCGGTCGTGTCGCAGCCGAGCGAGGCTGCTCCGGCGGAATCGGCGCCTGCCGAGGCCGTCGCAGTGACGCCGTCGCATACACCTGAGGTTGACGAGCCGAGAGCGGCGCAGCGGCGGGAACGTGCGCCGGAGAAGCGTCCGGCGAAGGCTGCACCTGCAGCGAAGCCTGCAGCGGCACCGGCGTCCATCGGAAAATTCGCAGCACTCGGGTTCCCGACATCCGCCGCAGCGATTGCGACATACCTGAGTGAGTACAAGGGCGTCGGACCGAAGTCGATCCAGTCGCTGATCGACACGTTCGGTGCGACCAATGTGTTCGATGCACTGCAGAACAAGCCCGACCGCGTGCGCGAAGTGGTAACGGGCGCGCGTGGCGAAACGCTGCTCGATGCGTGGGTGGACGACTACACGCTGCGGAAGGCACAGTCGACACCGCCGGAAGCGCAGAAGCCGAAGCCGGCAGCGCCGGGCAAGCGTCCGACGGGCAAGGGTCCGGCGGGTCGTGGCGGCGCATCCTCGGGTCGTGGCGGTGCACCGGCGGGCCGCGGTGGCGCAGCCAAGGGCGGGCGCGGCGGCCGCGACAGCGGACGGAAGCCGACGAAGCGGGCGTGACCGGGCGTCGCAGGCGCGACGCTCTCGACAGCAGTTTTTTCGCGCGTCCGGCCGAGGTCGTCGCCAGGGATCTCCTTGGCATGACGATCTCCTCGACGATCGACGGCAGCACCACCGCCGGTTGCATCGTCGAGACGGAGGCGTACGTGGGACCGCACGACGATGCATCCCACGCCGCCGCCCGCATCGGCCGGACGACGCGAAACGACATCATGTTCGGCAGGCCCGGACTGGCCTATGTCTACCGGATCTATGGCGTCCACTGGTGCCTCAATGCAGTCACCGACACGGACGGGTTTCCCGCCGCAGTCCTCATCCGCGCGCTCGAGCCTGTACGCGGCATTTCCGTCATGCGACGGCGGCGCGGGCTTGGCCCAGCCGCTTCACTGCGCGACCTCACGAGCGGGCCGGGCAAGCTCGCAGCCGCGCTCGGCATCACGGGCGAGCACAACGCCCATCCGCTCGATACAAGCCCCCTCTGGATCAGCGCGGGCCCGGCGATTTCACAAACGGACATCGTGGCCGGTCCTCGCATCGGCATCACGCGCGCGGTCGACTGGCCGTTGCGATTTCATGTGCGCGACAACCACTGCGTCTCGGGTCGCCGGATGGCACGTGTCCTGCCTCTTCGGCGGGCAGAATGAACGGCCATAGGAGGTAGTAGCATGGCGACCGTACCCGGCCCCAATCCCGACCACCCGGTCCCACGTCCAGGCGCTCCCTGAAGCCGACGACTGGCACAAGTATGGCCTCCGCGGATAATGTCTGCGGGGGCTGTCGCCGTTCACCACCGAAAGGACCCACCCGATGTGGCACCGTGAGTACCAGCGATGGTACAGTCCGACCCTCCAGCGTGATATGGACATGCTCGTCCTCGGGCACGCGGGCGCACGTGCGCTGGTATTCCCGACGTCCATGGGCCGATTCTTCGAATGGGAAGACCAGCAGATGCCGGATGCGCTGGCAGAACATCTCGAGCGAGGATGGCTCCAGATGTTCTGCGTGGACAGCGTGGATGAGGAGAGCTGGTACGCGAAGAAGAAGCCCGTCGGCGAGCGCGCGTGGCGGCACGAGCTGTATCATCGGTACATCCGCAACGAAGTGGTACCATTCACGCAGCATGTGAACCCGACGCCCTACCTGATTACCACGGGCGCGAGCTTCGGCGCGTATCACGCGATGAACTTCGCGCTTCGTCATCCGGAGGTGGTCAACCGCGTGATCGGGATGAGCGGCATGTACAACATCAAGGAAATGACGCGGGGTTATTCGGACGACAACGTCTACAACAACGACCCGTCGCATTACGTGATGAACTTCCACGACCCCGCACACCTGGCCGCGCTTCGGCGCTTGGACATTGTGATCGCGATCGGCAATGGCGATCCGCATTACGAGGACAATGTCCACCTGTCGAACGCACTCTGGCAGAAAAATATATGGCATGCATTCCGGGTCTGGGACGGGTGGTCCCATGACTGGCCGTACTGGCGCGAGATGATCAAACTCTATGTCGGGGGACACGACTGATGAGCACGGACAAGCCGCTGAAGGTGGGCCTGCTGGTGGGGCGCGAATGGTCGTTCCCGCCGCGCTTCATCGAGGAAGTGAACAACCGGGATGAGGGCGTAACCGCCGAGTACGTGCAGTTGGGCGGCACGGGCATGGACGATCCCTGTCCGTATGCGGTCATCATCGATCGCATCTCGCACGAGGTGCCGTACTATCGGAGCTACCTGAAGCACGCGGTGCTGCAGGGGGTGACCGTCATCAACAATCCGTTCATGTGGAGTGCAGATGACAAGTTCCTCGATGCGTCACTCGCGTCGAAACTCGGTGTGGCATCCCCCAAAACGCTGGTGCTGCCGAACCGCGCGTATATACCGGGCATCAAGCACGACGAAAGCCTGCGCAACCTGATCTACCCGCTCGACTGGAATGCCGTCGTCGACTACATCGGCATGCCGTGCATCCTCAAGGACGCGCACGGCGGCGGATGGCGGGACGTTTATGTGTGCCGCTCCCTCGACGAGCTGATTCATCATTACAACGGGTCGGGCCTGCTCACGATGATCGTGCAGGAGTTCATCGAGTGGGACCAGTTCATCCGCTGCATGTGCATTGGACGGCAGGATATCCTGCCCATGAAGTACGATCCGGGCGCGCGCGCGTACCTGGTGGAGCACGACCACCTGTCTCCCGAGCTGGGTGCGCGGATTGTCAAGGACTCGCTCACACTCGTCCGCGCGCTCGGCTACGACATGGATTCCATGGAGTGGGCCGTGCGCGACGGGGTGCCGTACGCCATCGACTTCATGAACTGCGCACCCGACATGGATATCAATTCGCTCACGCCCCATTACTTCGAGTGGGTGGTCGAGCACATGACCGACATGGCGATCCGCCTGGCAAAACAGCCTCGCCCGCAGATCGATGAACTGCACTGGGCCACCCTCTTCGGAAAGCGCCACTGATGTCGCTCCACGACGCGATCGAGCACTATCACTCTCTGCTTGACGATGACATCGCCGGCGAGTCGCAGCATCAGCTCGAAGACCAGCTTCGCCGGAAGGGCCTCTTCTTCGGCGAACGCCCGCTGTGCAGTGTGCTCCGGCCACGGTTCCTGACCGCCGCGCAGTATCGGTTCCTGCACGAGCGCGTGAATCTGCTGTTGCCGGCGTTCGAGAAGTCGTATCGGCGCGCCATGGCGGACCCGTCGTTCCGCAAGCAGTTCCGCCTGTTCGACTGGGAAGAGATGCTGATCGCCGACGACCCGGGCTTCGACGAGCCAAGTCCGGTATCACGACTCGATGCATTCTTCGTCCACGAGCGCGGCGGCCTCAAGTTCACGGAGTACAATGCCGAGACACCGGCGGCCGCAGCGTACAATGACATTCTTGCAGACATGTTCCTCGGTTTGCCGATCATGCGCGCGTTCCTGCACACGTACGAAGTGCGTCCGCAGCCCGAACGCCACAACGTGATGCACGCACTGATCGATACATATCAGGAATGGGCGGGCAGCCGGCGGGCGAAACCCGTCGTGGCCATCCTCGACTGGAAGGAAGTACCGACGTACAGCGAGTTCGTCATCACTGCGGAATACCTCAATTCGCAGGGCATCGAATGCGTGATCGCGGACCCGCGCGATGTCGAGTATACCAACGGCAGACTGTACGCCGCGGGCAGGCCCATCGATCTGATCTACAAGCGTGTGCTCATCACGGAGCTCGTCGAGCGAGGCGGCATCGACCATCCCATCATCCGCGCTGTACGGGATCGCAAGGTCTGCATGGCGAATGGGTTCCGCTGCAAGATCCTGCACAAGAAGGCATCACTGGCAGTGCTGAGCGATGAGCGCAATGAGGACATGTTCACAGGCGCCGAGCGCTCCGCCATCGCCTTGCACATCCCATGGTCGCGCATCGTCGAGAACCGGTCCACGACAATCAATGGCGAGAAGATCGACCTGCTCGAATATTGCCGCGAGAACCGTAACCGCCTGGTGCTCAAGCCCAATGACGAATACGGCGGGACCGGCATCGTACTCGGATGGACGGTGACCGACCAGGCATGGTCCGATGCCATCAACACGGCCATCCTCGAACCCACGATCGTGCAGGAACGCATCGAGCTGCCGACGGAACCATACCCGTCGATGGTCGACGGGTCCGTTCAGATCACCGAACGCGTGCTAGACACTGCACCTTTCATTTTCAACGGCAAGTACATGGACGGCTGCCTCACACGACTGTCTACGGAGGAACTTGTGAACGTCACAGCCGGGGGCGGTTCGAGCCTCGCCACATTTGTCTGCGAGCCGCGCGTGGGAGGTTCACTGTGAAAGCGCCATCGCTGACACTCGGCATCGAAGAGGAATACCAGATCATCGACCCGCAGACACGAGAGCTGCGCTCCTACATCACGGAGATCCTGCACGAAGATCACGTGACATTAGGTGAGGTGAAGCCGGAACTGCACCAGTCGATCGTGGAAGTCGGGTCCAACATCTGCCGGTCACCCGCCGAGGTGCGACTGGAGCTTGCACGGCTGCGAAGACTCGTTGCCGATCTCGCGGCGAAGAAGGACCTGCGCATCTGCGCCGCCGGAACACACCCCTTCTCGTCCTGGATCGACCAGGAGATCACGCCGCTCGAGCGCTATCTCGGCGTTCACCAGGATATGCAGGACCTCGCTCAGCAACTGCTCATCTTCGGCACGCATATCCACATCGGCATTGAAGACCGCGAGTTCATGATCGATGCCATGAATGTGTCGCGCTACTTCATTCCGCATCTGCTCTGCCTCGCCAGCAGCTCACCCTTCTGGATGGGCCGCAATACCGGACTGAAGTCGTACCGCAGCGTCATCTTCCGCAACTTCCCGCGCACCGGCATCCCACGCACAATGGCGTCATGGGGCGACTTCGAGTACCTGCAGCAGAAACTCGTACGCACCGGCTGCATTCCCGATGGCTCCAAGATCTACTGGGATGTGCGGCCGCACCACGAGTTCCCGACCCTCGAATTCCGGTTCCTCGACGTCTGCACCCGCGTTGAGGAAGCCGTATGTCTCGCCGCAATCCTCCAGGCGATCATCGCAAAGCTCTGGAAGCTGCGCTGCGACAACATGACGTTCCGCGTGTACCCCTCCGATCTCATCGAGGAGAACAAGTGGCGCGCCGTGCGCTACGGACTCGACGGCAAGATCATCGACTTCGGCAACGAACGCGAAGCACCCGCGTCGCAACTCATCGGTGAACTCCTGGAATGGTTCATCGGTGATGTCGTGGACGAACTCGGCAGCAGGAGCGAGGTCGAGTACGCCTTCAAGATCATGCGCGAAGGCTCCAGCGCCGACCGCCAGCTCAAGGCATTCGCAGCCTCGGGCGGCGACTACAAGGCGGTCGTGGACCACCTCATCGAAGAGACCTACGAAGGGATCTGACGTGCGACGGCGGACCCCCTCAGTCCGGTGCGGTTCAGCCGTGGCGCCAGCGTCGTTAGATTGAGGGCAGAATACTCGAATCGGGAATGACACAGATGCACGTACAACCGCACCCACGCCCGCTGATTGGCGTGACCACGCAGACACTGCAGGCGATCGACAACATCCCTGAAGGGCTCCCGCATTCGTGGGTGATGAACGAGCGCTACGTGACCGCGCTGGCGAGCGTTGGTGCCGCACCCGTGCTGATCCCGCTGCTGACGGACGACGCAGCGTTGCGCGCGCTGTTCGAGAGTCTGGACGGCGTGTTCATTCCAGGCGGTGTCGACATGGATCCCGGCAGTTATGGCTGCGACCGCCACGAACTGTGTGGCACAACGGATCTGCCGCGCGACCGCGTTGAGTTGCTGTTCGCGAAGTGGGCTGCGGAAGAGGGCAAGCCCGTGCTGGGTGTGTGTCGCGGCATGCAGGTGCTGAATGTCGCAGCCGGCGGATCGCTGCATCAGGATACGACGGTGCACTACGCGAACGCGATCAAGCACGACTACTACCCGACGGCCGGTTTCGCCCGCGACTATCTCGCGCACGACGCATTCGTGGTCCCTGACACCCGCCTGCACGGCATCGTCGGCATGGACACGATCCGCATCAACAGCATGCACCACCAGGGTATCGAGCGCCTCGGGCGCAATCTCGTCGTCAGCGCCACTGCACCGGACGGTCTCGCGGAAGCCATTGAAGGCGACGGCGATACATTCCTCATCGGCGTCCAGTGGCATCCTGAAATGTTGATCGACAGCGATCCCGGTGCACGCGCACTGTTCCGTTCGTTCGTCGAAGCAGCAGGCACGTTCAGCCCGGCGCCCGCCTACAGCTGAACGACTTACTGCTGGCCTCACCGGTCTCGTCGGTTAGACGAGGTCCCTGCGTGCATAAGCCCGTCGTAGCGCCAGCGCACTGATCAGGTTCGTGCTCGCAATTGCGACGGTGAACATCAGGACCTGCTGCAACCCGCCCATGGATGGACCTATCTGGGCATAGAAGTGCCATGACACGACAAACAGGGCCATCACTGCGAACATGCAAGCGATGATGCGCGGCACCGACTCAGCACCGAACAGTGTAGCCCTTGCTCCGTGAATGATGGGTGGATACAGGAGTGCGTATTGCAAGATCGGGATCCAGACGAGGACCACGGCTACTGCGCTGTATACGAACGGCGAAAGGCTGTCACGCGATGCCATGAACTGTGTGATCGGGTCGAGCGCAGACAGCAGTGCTGTGAGCGTGCTGGCGAATACCGCGAACTGCACAATCGCGGCGAAGCTGGTCAGTGACATGATATCCGCCCTCCGTTGCCTTGAGAGCGGCAGTGCGGACGCAGACGAGACGCCCAGCAGGGGGGGTGCTATCACCGCGGAGAGGATGCTCGCCGGGAGGAAGACCGGGCTGTTGAGGAGATACGACAGGATCGCAATGAACGCCGATTCCCACAGGCGTGCGCGGGTCCATGCGAGCGGGCCCGAGTAGCGAACACGCTCCGCCGCGAACCACGCCTTGAACGTCGCGCGGTGGTTGTATCCCACGGTGCGCTCGCGTACTCCGGTGCCCGTGTAGCGAGCATGCCTGGCCAGGCGAGCGGGCAGTTCCAACCACCGTTGTACGCCGTCGCGGTGGCCTGACAGCGACAGCAACGGCAGGAGCATGCCGGCAGCGGCAAGCAGCGCGACGACACCCGTAGCAGCGGGCGCGCGATCGATTGCAGCGATCACCACGTCCGGTACGACAATCACCGCAGCGAGCGATATTGCGACCAGCAACCGCCAGGGAAATACACCCGCACTGGCGAGCATTCCACCGGCAAAGGCAGCCGCACACACGCCAAATGCCGCGATCGCCGGGCCACCCATCGATCCATGCAGCACTGCAACAATGGACGCGAGACTGAAACCGACGATGGCTGCACCCTTTGCATGCTGCTGTCGCAGTGCCGGGAGGGACCACCCGGTCAACGTCGCGCGAAAGTCGGATGTCATCCATCCCACCATCACGCCGACGAATGCGGACAACAGGATCGTCTCCCGCCAGATCAGTGCCTTCAGCACGAAGGACATCCCGCCGCCCACGGGCTGAACCATCGAAACCATGTCACCACTCATCAGTGGCGGCATCGCCGCGGCGAGGAGCAAGAGGAAGAGGCCCGGGATCAGGTAGGCCGGCCGTTCCGCGAGCAGGCCGATCGACTCTAAAGACTTCACGGGTTCGCACCCACCAGCCGGCGGAACAACTCATCGAGGTTCGCGCCATGCGCATCCTTGAGATCATCGAGCGGCGCGTCCGCCACAATGCGGCCGTGGTCGACGCAAATGATCCGGTCCGCGATCCGCTCCAGGTCGTGCAACAGATGCGACGAAAACACGATCACCATGTCATCGCTCCGAAACCGATCAAGCAGCTCCGCCACGACATCACGGCGTACGATCGGGTCCAGGTCCGCCAGCGGTTCGTCCAGCAGCAGCAGAGAAGGGTGGTGACATACTGCCAGCAGCAGGGACAACTTCTGGCGATTGCCCGGCGACATCGTGCCGACAGGCGTTCGTACGTCGATCTCCATCTGCCGGATCAGATGGCGTTCGAGCGCCGCATCCCACGTATCGTAGAATCCGCTTACGTACCCGATCAGCGCCTCGGCCGTCATCCAGCCGACCAATGGATCATGCTGGTGTGCGACCCCGATGCGCGAAAGCTCGGGCGAGTCCAGCCGGGACGCATTCTGGCCCAGCGTCCGGCACGTCCCGCTCGTCGGCAGCTGTAGTCCGATCACATGGCGCAGCAGCGTCGTCTTGCCACTGCCGTTCTTGCCCACCAGGCCGATGATCGATGGTTCTGTTACACGAAGGTTCACGTGATCCAGCGCAACGACGTCGCCGAACCTCTTGGTCACATCGTCCATCTCGATATACGAAGTCATCGCGATTCCCCGGTTCATCCGTCATCACATTCTGAGAGCATGCGGCGATAGAGCGCCGTCGCTTGCGTTGTTGATATGCCAAGCTGGCGAGCCATCTGCACCGCCTGCTCCAGGGACGCTTCCAACAGGGCGGTGCGATCCTGATCTGCGGCATCGCGCCGTCTCGGCCGGACGATCAGCGGCAAGCCGGGCCGGCGTTCGACCAACCCCTCTTCCTCCAGCAGCACGAATGCCTTGCTCACCGTCATCGGGTTCACACCCAGATCCTGCGACAGCATGCGCGTGGACGGGATCTCGTCACCCGCGCCAAGACGGCCGCTCGCGATGTGAACGCGCAGCTGCTCGACGATCTGCCGGAACACCGGGACGCCGCTGTTGACGTCCACACGGATCAGGTCAGACATGCGTCTGCCGCGACTGGTGCATTAGTTGAATGATACACATGGGAATGATGCACGACCGGGGTGTATATGTCAAGCAATACACCCCGGTGCGCGGTTTTGAGAGGTACGGTCCGCCAGCGCCGCAGGCGCGGTCCGCCAGTCGCCGCAGGCGCCGGTCCGCCAGTCGCCGCAGGCGCCGGTCCGCCAGTCGCCGTCAAGCGACGGTCCGCCAGTCTCGCCGAAGGCGAGCGGTCCGCCAGTCGCCGTCAGGCGACGGTCTCACCATGCGTCCCGATCAAAAACACCAGCTCCCGCCGCAGCCGGCGCCGCCACGCGGCCTCATTGTGTGACGCCCCCTCGTCGATGACGCACAGGAGGTCCCAGCCGAGCCGGTATCCCTTGCCGATCAGGATGTCGCGCGCGCGCTGCACATTCCGCAGCGTCAGCTCACCCTCGTTCGTGCCGACATCGAGATACACACGTCCCGGCGCAAAGGGCACATCGCGGATGTAGTCGAGGATCGCGCCGTTCGCGAACCAGAGCGAGGGACTCATCACGCCGGCAAACCCGAATACGGTCGGCTCGCGGAAGAACGCGTAGATGCTGATGAGTCCACCCATGGACGAGCCCGCGATGCCCGTATAGTGAGGCTCCGGCAGTGTGCGGAAGTCCGCATCGATGAGCGGCTTCACAGTATTGACCAGGAAGTCGATGTACAGGTCGCCGCGGCCGCCACCGTGCTTCCCATCCTTGAACGGGCTGTACTCATTGGTCCGCTCCGCGCCGACGTTGGGGATGCCGACGACGATCGCCTCCAGCCCCTGCTCACTCGCCGACTCCAGCGTCTGGTCCACAGCCCATTCGCCCGCGAAGCTGGTCGCAGCGTCGAACAGGTTCTGTCCGTCGTGCATGTAGATCACGGGGTAGCGGCGGTCCGATCCCTCATAGGTCGGCGGAAGGTAGACGAGAATGTCCCGCGTGTTGCCCAGCTCCGTGCTCTCGAGTGCCGGAAGCAGCTTGATGTTGCCGACTGCAGACTGCTGTGTTCCGTCCGGTGATGTGTATTCCCGCCACTGCGACATGCTCTATTCCTTCAGTTCATTCAGTTCGTTGCCCGGTCCGGCGCGGGCAATGATGCATAAAAGTCGTTATAAAAACGCTCCATGTAGGAGCCGATCAGCTCGGGCACGCGCGTCGCATTATCGGATGCGACGATCAGTCCCGCATGCTGTTCCTTCTTCACGCGGTAGACGATTTCGTTGTCGTTGTATGCACTCGTGTCGGGCTGCGCCTGACGCGCGAGCGACAGGATGACGCCTGCATAGTCACTGCGCACCGGGGGCAGGACGTACGGCTCGCCCGCGACCGCCGCCATCTCCACCCTCGCCCACTCCCGCCACAGATTCACGCCGGTCGCGGCCTCGATGGTTTCGGCAATGAAAGCACCGCCCACGCGTGCGGCCGTCTCCAGAAAATAGAAGCGGTCGTCCTCATGCGCACGGATGAACTCGGTGTGCATCACGCCGTTGGTCATGCCGAGGCCGTGCGCGATGTCGGTGTTCAATGCGCGCAGTCGCGCGCTGTCATCGGAATCGCGCGGGACTGTCGACGTACTGAAGATGCCGCCGCCATGCATGACGCGGAATGGTGTCTCGCCGTACTTGTGCACTTCCGCGAATACGACCTCGCCATTGGCGACAATGCTGTCCACGTGATAGACGTCGCCCGGTACGAACCGCTCGAGCAGATAGTGCGACTGCTCGTCGCCCAGCTTCTCGAGGATCGGCCAGATCTGCGTCCTGTCCTCGATCTTCTGCATCCCGATCGCCGACGCCTGTGTGCGAGGCTTCAGAATCCACGGTCCCGCCGTCGCATCAAAAAATTCGTCGATCCCGGCGTGATTGTGGAGCGCAGTGAAATCGGGCACGAGGATGCCGGCTTCCCTCGCGCGCTTGCGCATGGCGAGCTTGTCGCGGAAGAAGCGGACCTGTGTCTCACCCAGGCCGTCCATGCGGAAATGTTCGCGCAGTGTCGCGGCCATCTCCATATCGAACTCGTCGAGCGGGATGATCCGGTCGATGCGTTCTGTCCTTGCCAGATACGCGACAGCGTTGGTGACGGCAGTGCGGTCATACAGGTCGGGCATCAGGAACAGCTCATCGATGATGTCGCGCGGCCACGGCGCATCACGCAGCTTGTCGACCGTGATGAGGATGACGCGTGCGCCCTCCTGATGGCAGGCCCGGAGGAGCTCGAACCCCTTCTCGAAGCTGGCCAGGCACAGGATCGTAAGCGGTCGGTCCGGAATCGTGTTCTGAGGCACTGAATCACCGGGCTGGTGTGGATGCCGACCCGGCGTGACCGCTGCGGGAGGACATAAAACGTAGATCGGGGGGCGATACGTTGCAACGCGCGGGCCGCGCCGCCCGACTGTCCCTGTGTCCTGTCCAACGAGCCCCGCGCGTTGTATGGTCTGGGACCATCCCCGCCGCTGACCCGGAGTGACGAGTGCAATCGATGCGATTCAGCCGTGCCCTCTTGCTTTCTGCCGTTCTCCTGACGGTCCTCCTCAGTCTCACACCAGCATGCATACACGCGCAGACCACAGGCAGCATCCTCGGCCGCGTCGTGGACGCTGCCGGTGCACCCATCGCGACCGCGTCCGTCGAAGTGGTCGGGACCGCCATCAAGGTCGTCGCCGGCGGCGATGGCCGCTTCATCATTGGTGCGGTGGCGCCGGGCGAGAAATCGATCCGGGTCGAGCGCCTGGGGTATCGCCCTCTCGTGATCGATCGCGTGCTGGTGCGGGGTGGTCAGGCGACGGAGCTCCGGCCCGTCCTGGAGCCAGCTCCGGTCGACCTGCCTGGCGTCACGATCCAGGCGCAACGGGTCCGCATGATCGAGCCGGACGTGAGTGGCTCCCGCGATATCACCGTTGGCTCCGAGCTCAGGGAGCTGCCGATCGATAAACTCGAGAAAGCCATTGAGCTGACGCCGGGCGTGTCCAACGGTCATTTCCGCGGCGGTCGTGCGGGTCAGGAGGTCTATGTGGTCGACGGGCTGGAGGTGAAAAACCAGTTCGAGTCATCCACGCAGGGGCTCGGCCTCGAGCTGTCCCCCACGTCGCTGGAAGAGGTCGAAGTGATGACCGGCGGGTTCGGCGCGCAGTTCGGATCCGCGCTGTCCGGCGTCGTCAGCTTCGTCACGCGGCGCGGCAGCCGTGAGCTGTGGCAGAGCCGGCTGTCACTCACCACCGACCAGTGGGCACCCGGCTCGATGTTCTATGGCTTCAACGGCCTCAATGCCTCGGCGGGCGGTCCGCTCCGCTTTCTCGGCACTGGCGCGACCCTGTACCTGGACGTCCTCGCCCAGGGCATGCTCGACGCCGACCCGCGTGCACGCGGTCTCACTTGCCTGCGCGAAGACGAAGTCGATGAGAGCCTGTCCAATTCCGTCGAGAACCTGGCGGGCGGCGTCACGGAGGCACTCTACTGCCCGCGCGAGTCCACCATCATCCCGCATCAGCAGGGTGACAAGGTCATCGGCTTCGCGCGCTTCGATAAGCCGCTCGGAAAGAACTTCAACTTCGCAGCGACCGTCCTGCGGAACCGGTTCCAGCGCGAACTTTACACGCCGGCCCTCCGGTATTCGGAGGGGAGCCAGCTCGGTCAGCGGATCACCGGCTCGCTTGCAACGGCAACCATCGACTGGACGAACCAGCGCGAGGCGAGTGCGTGGCACCTCACGGCGAGAGGCGGCCTCATGCGCATCGATCGCTACCTTGGTGCCCTCGACCAGACGGCGCTCGATGCACGCAGTACATTCGCCGGTTTCGGACTAAGTGACTTCCCGTTCATTGGTGAAGACTTCGTCCGCTCGCCGATTGCGGACCAGCTGGCGGACGGCGGCGCCGTACCCGGCTATGCAGTGCCAACGTCCACTCCTGCCACACCGTTTGGACCTGCAGGCTCTGGACTCTTTTTCACAGGTGGCACGCCGAACGTCGCGAACTGGGCGAGGACGGACATGGCGAGCGCCGATCTCGTCGCAGAGATGCTCGCCAACACCGGCAGCGTGTTCCGCATCGGTGCAAACGGCAAGTTCTACGGCAACGAGAGCTACGAGCGCGTCCTCGCATACCTGCCGGGCTCGTCCCCGACATACGCGCGCTTCTTTCCGCGCACTGCGAGCGCATTCACCGAAGGGCACATCGCGGTATCCGACGAAATCAATTTCGACGTCGGCGTCCGCGTTGACGCATTCCGCTCCGGCATCAATTTCCTCGAGAACCGCAACGACTTCCTGTCACCGGTCGTGGACGCCAGCTGGAACACCAGCATCAACCCGCGCATCGGTGTGTCGTTCCCGCTCGCGAAGAGCGCCAACACGCGCGCGGTCCGCTTCAACTACGGCTACGTGTCGCAGCCGCCGGACTTCCGCTACTTCCTCGACACCACGCTCGGCGACTCCATGCGCACGGACATCCGTC
Source organism: Longimicrobiales bacterium (assembly GCA_038257485.1). Classification (GTDB taxonomy): domain Bacteria; phylum Gemmatimonadota; class Gemmatimonadetes; order Longimicrobiales; family RSA9; genus DASUXU01. The sequence goes on from JBBSJG010000030.1 coordinate 20,299, forward strand.
GTCAGGGGAACCCGGCGCTTTCGTTCGAAAAGGGGAAGTCATACGAAGTCGCGTTCAGCCAGTTGCTGTTCGGCGGACGCGGCGGCATGTCGATCACGGCGTTCCGCAAGGAACTGTCGAATGTGCTGACGGGCAGCCTGCGCATCGGTGAAACGGGCGCACAGCAGTTTTCGACCAACGACTTCGGCACCGTGCGCGGCGCGGAGCTGTCGATGCGGGCGAGGCTCGGGTTCTGGGGCGTGCGCGGATCGTGGTCGCTGCAGAAGGCGACCGGCATTGCATCCGGCCTCTCGGCCGACACACTCGTAAAAGCGAACGCGAGTGAAGTCCCGCTCGCATTCGATCGCCGCCATTCCATCGACTTCGTGATCAATGCGGGTCGCGCGGCTGGTATCGAGGACTCGCCGTGGTCCGGCTCGATGACGACAACCGCACAGAGCGGTTATCCCGTGAGCCGCGCATCGATCCAGACGGATACAATCACACGCGGCGCCGCCTATCTGCCGTGGACGTCGACGACGGATCTGCGCATCACGCGCGAACTCGGCAAGCTGCCCGGTTGCACGTCATGCAAGTGGCGGGTGTCGTTTGACGCACGCAACCTGCTCGGTCTCGACAACATCCTCGCCTATCGCGGCGACACCGGCTCCCTCAGTCCCACCATGACGTCGGTACAGGCGGTTGCGAACACCGTCCCGCTGCCGCCGGGTGGACAGTCGATTCCACGCGAGTCGGCGCAGTATTCTGCATCCATCGACACGGACAAGGATGGACTCATCACGCAACAGGAATTCCGCGTCGCACGATTCGCTGCGGCGCTCGACCGCTTCGACCCGACACTCTATTTCGGCGAGCCTCGCCAGCTGCGTCTCGGGATCGAGGTGAACTTCCGATGAGCATGATGACGAGAATTCTGGCGACGGCGTGTGTGGTCGTCCTCGGCAGCGCATGCCGCGACGGTGTCGAGCCATTCACGAGTGAACCGATCGAGCCCCGCACGGGGCCGCTGTTCCAACTCACATACAATCCCGGCAATGATCTGAATCCCGTCTGGTCGGCTGACAGTGACACCGTGTATTACACGGCGGGCAACTTCTTCGACTACCCTCGCCAGCCGTCCACGCTGCTGCGGATCGCGCGTCCGGGTGGCGTGTCGACGTTGATCGCGCCGGGCGCGCAGGGCGTTGGTTCAGTGCCAACATCGCTGGTACTGCCCGTGATCTCGCCGCAACGCGACCGCATCGCGTACGTGCATCTCGGATTCATAAGTCCGCCCGCGACGTGCAGCGATACCGCATGCATCGCGACCGAACCACTGCTCGAGACCGGTGTGCTTCGTGTCCGTCCCGTCGCGGCCAATGCCGGGGCTGGCTCCGATGCGGGTGTATCAATTCCGTTCCAGGGTGTAGACCCGAACCGCGCAGGCGGGCGTGGCGCTCCCTATCTGCAGCGACTCTTCCCGTTCCAGGCTGCCTACCGGGCGCGCGGCGAGCTGCTGTTCCGGCCGACGTGGGCGCCCGACGGGCAACGGATTGCATTCAGCGATGGTCTGGCGCTCAATGTGTGGAACATCACGCAGCCATCCGCAACAACCATCCCCAATACCACGGACGGTGTGAGTCCCGCATGGAGTCCGGGCGGCGATCGCATCGCATTCACGAAACTGGTGCGAGGCGATTCCGCGGCAATCGTGTGCGCATGCACGACGACGGGAAGCGTAAAGGAATGGCCTGACATCCACACGCGCTGGCGTTACATCGTGTCCCGCACCGTTCTCGTGCTCATCAACCCGGACGGTACGAATCCAATCGAGATCGCTGAAGGCCACGAGCCCGCGTGGTCGCCCGATGGCAATACGCTGTACTTCCGGCGTGGCGACGACATCTACCGCATCGCACGCACGGGCGGCACTGCAACAGTTGTTGCGCAGACGACAGGCGGTCGGTCTCCTTCGGTGTCCCCCGACGGCCGCTGGCTCGCATTCACACGAGGCACTGCGAGCAATCAGAACATCTGGGTCCTCAGCCTGAGCGCACAATGAACAGCAATCCGACTGTGCAGAAATATTCCATGCGACGTCATGTTCTGCTGCTCGTCTTTGCGGCCGCGGCGCTGACGGCCA
>JBBSJG010000031.1:0-22333 GCA_038257485.1 Longimicrobiales bacterium
CTGACCGGCTGTCCGCTGCGCTGCACATGGTGCGATACGGAGTACGCGTTCCATGGTGGCGAACGCCTCAGCCTCGACGAGGTCGTCGCGCGTGTCGACTCGGCCGGCGCGAAATTGGTCGAGGTGACTGGCGGCGAGCCGCTGATCCATCGCGGTGCATTCGTCCTCGTGACTCGCCTGCTCGACAAGGGCTACATCGTACTCGTCGAGACCTCCGGCTCCATTGATGTATCCCCGCTCGACCCTCGCGCGCACAAGATCATGGACCTCAAGTGCCCCGGCTCCGGCGAAGTCGCACGCAACCTGTGGTCGAACCTCGACCACCTGACTGCACGCGACGAGATCAAGTTCGTCGTCAAGGATCGCACGGACTACGAGTGGCTGCGCGCTGTCATCCGCGAACACGACCTCGATGGCCGCGTCGAGCGCAATGAGCTCCGTGCCCTGCTGATCTCACCTGTGTGGGATGCCGTCGACTTCAAGGACCTCGCCCAATGGGTCCTCGAGGATCATCTGCCCGTCCGCTTCCAGATCCAGCTGCACAAACTCATCTGGGGCGCGAACGTCCACGGCGTTTGATTCAGAAGGCCGGCGCAGTGCAACGCGAGATGGGTGACGACAGCACGAAGCCTCCCTGCGTCGGCATGCGCGTGGGTGCGTCGACCGCGCGCGCTGCAGTGACGAGCTCCCCGAGATAGATCTCCATTTCGTCGGATACACCTTCCACATGCCAGGGCGCGCCGAACAGCTGTCCTGAGACCCATCGTCCTGCAGCGGGCCCCATCAGTGCGCGTGCACGGCGGACCGCATAGCCTCTCGCGCGCGCCGACGCGGCCTCATTCACGAGCGCGCGGCGGGCCTGCTCGAGCTGCGCGTTGTACGCGCCGCCCGGCGCGCGACACGTCCACGCATCGATGGCAGCGTCGCCCAGATTGCGGGCACGCGTGATGCCGTCGAATGCGGCGTGGTCCGCAGTCGTCGCGCTGCCTGCGCCACCGCGCACGACCGGGATCTCCGCCTCGATCACGCGACGCGCAAGATCATATGACCGCAGGCTGCGGCCGCTCCCGTAGTTCCGCAGGAACCAGTCGCGCGATACGGTATTCACCGGCGCGATCTGGTCGAGGATCGTCACCAGTGCATCCGCAGCCACACCCGTGACTTCCGGCGCGCGCACGGTGCCATACCCCGTGAGCAGCTCGTCCTGCACAGACGACAGGTAGCCATTCACGCGACCCTGTTCCGCCAGTGCTGCCGTCACGAACCAGTCGATGTTGCGCGCAAGAATCTCGGCCGGACGTTTCGCGTGCGCCATCAGGCGGGGCGACGTTGACTCCGGCAGCGTAAGGCCGACCGCGAGATCCTGCATGCGCAGCGCAAGCCTGTTGCTTTGCGCACTGCCTGCACGACCCGCACGCACCGCCCGGTCGCTCGCATAGTCGCCGCGAACCCGATAGCGATCGAGCGCGACCTGCCAGTCGAGGTCGTGTGCGATCTCGTGCGTGAGTGTGCCGGCCGCAGTGCTCGGTGGCAGCACGAGTCTCCGCAGTTTCGGATCATGCATCGCCAGCGTGCCCGCGCCCTTGCCCAGCTCCTGAAACCGCACGGACAATCCGCGCAGATCGACCGTCGGCATCACGACGCGCAGGTCGTTGAGCGCATTGTCCAGCATGCGGCGGTAGTAGGGTCGCCATGCAGTCGGCACACTCGCCCCGAACGATACGCTCGACAGGCCGTACCGCTGCGACAGTTCCCGGCTCGATGGTCCCGCATCGCCAGGATACCACACCGTCTCTTGCGCCATCGTCCGCATGCCGACGGCGCTCCACAATGCGACCAGGGACGGCACGACGTCATACGGCGACGTGCGCTCGAGCAACGCGAACTGCGCGACAAACCGTTCCTCGCTGCCAGCGGCCTCCAGCGCTCGCCGGCGATCGCGCTCGTCATCCGTCAGCCACGGCTGTGCAACCAACTCGTCGTGGTAGCCGAGCACACCAACGATGAGCGGCGCCAGCGGTGGCATCGGCATGGAGTCCGACATCGCCAGCAGTGCCCGCGCAGCCGCGGGCTTGAGCAGTGTCTTCTCCAGGTCGGGATACGACCGGCGCTTCGACCGATCCGCGCGTGCGCCAAGTGCACGCAGCGATTCCACGATGCGCGGCGCAATCTCCAGCGCCTCCCGCTCCACGTCATGCGGCAATGCCGCGAGCGTCGGCATTTCAACACGCAGCCGCCGCTCCGCGCGCCACTGCCTGAGCAGCTCCATCGCGTCCACGTCCTGTGTCTCCGACGCGCGCAACAACTCATCCGCGTCCTGCATTGCGAGCATGCGGTCGCGGATCAGCGCGGCTGCGTGCGCAGCATAGCGCGGTGCATGCGACGGCAGACTCCCTTCCGTTGCAGCCAGTGCGTACCCGAGCCGGACCGCGAGTTCGCCACTGCGCGGATCCTCCGATTGCTCGATTGCCGATGTGATGAGATCGAGATGGCGACGGCCGAACCCCGGCCACGATGCAATTGTGCCCGCGCCCCCGCGATCGAGTGCCGCCGGATCGATGTCGTATGCATCACCGTCGAGTGTCTGGCCGAGCAGGGTCCAGGCCAGTGTGGTGCGCGTGCTGTCGGGCAGACGCGGATCCCGCAGGGCGAAATCGATCAGGCGGAACGGACTGCCCAGTCCGACACGCAGTCGCTCCATGTATCCGAGTGCGACCGCCGTCGCAGGGTCCACCACAGCACTGTCGCCCGCCGTGATCCACGCATCCCCCGCATCACGACCCTGCAATAAGCCCGCACGCGTGGCCGGCCCGTCCGGCCGGCGGCTCGGGCGGTCGCATGCGGCAGACATCATGGCCGCAAGGACGATGACATGGAGGGTGATGCGCTTGACCACGAGTTCTACTTTCTGCGGCCTGCCGCGTCCGTGATTGCACGGATCAGGCGAGGCCACACCGGTGGGGCAATCGACGTGTCGCACTCTGCGACAGCCGTCAGAAATCGAGCGCGAGCGTCGGCGTGCCGCGAAAGAAAGGACCATGCCGCTTCCCCGCCTTTCAGCGTATTGCACGGTCTGCAGCACGTCACCAGGTTGCCTTCCGACTGGTCGCCGCCGCGCATGCGCGGCTCCACATGGTCCAGCGTCAGCTCCTCGACTGGCGCCGTTTCACCGCAGTACACACAGCGGTAGTGATCCCTGCGGAAAACACGATCGCGCTTCACACCCTGTAGTACACGACGCCACTCCGGCAGGGTCCAGAATCCGGTGTTCCCGCCGCAGGACCGAACGGATATTCACCACAGAGGCACAGAGGACCCAGAGCCGGCTGCGCCGGTATGCTGGAGCACGCACCAGTCGATTGTTGCTGTTGTTGTTGTCGTTCAACCAACATCAATCGCCAGCCCTACCAGTTCATCGAAGTATGGAAGCCGCGCAGCGGCCTCAGCGCCCTCTGCGCCTCCGTGGTGAACAATCCGTTGCCGTTTCCGTTTACTTCATGCCGCGCCGTAATTACTGTGGTGGTGTGTACGACGACCCACGCCTCCATCGCATCCGCGCTGCACTCGATGCGCGCCCGCCCATCACGGTCGACCGCGACGCCGGTGACCGCGAGGCCGCCGTCGCACTCGTACTTCGTGTGTCGGAAGAGATCGAGTTGTTGATGATCAAGCGAGCGGAGCGCGAGGATGACCCGTGGTCGGGTCACATGGCGCTGCCCGGCGGACGACGCGCCCCTGAGGACGCCGACCTGCTGCACACCGCGCTGCGCGAGACGCATGAAGAGATCGGGATCGAGCTGAACGCCGCCGACGTTCTCGGCCTGCTCGACGAAGTACACCCGCGCAGTACTCGGCTGCCGTCCATTATCGTGGCGCCGTTCGTCGTCGTATCGCCGCCCGATGCAGTGCTGAAGCCAGACCCGCGCGAAGTCGAGACCGCACTGTGGGTACCGTTGTCCGCACTGCGCAATCCCGCCGCCGTATCGGAGCTCGTACTGGAGCTCGGTGATTTCTCGCAGCCGTTCCCCAGCATCGTCTACGGCGAATATACGATCTGGGGACTCACCCACCGCATTCTTACACAGTTCCTCGATCTACTTCACGAAGCATCCGTCTAGCAACAGCAGTGCGTCAGGCTTCGAGTCGGTGCGCCAGACCCGGCTGTCTTACGCCGGCACTTACGCCGGGGAGTTCTGCAGATGACGGTGATGGCATGCCGCTCTCGCGCTCGGCGAGCGCGTTCTCTGCGGCGGTCTCCATTTCCGCAGCGACGCGTGCCTCGATCGATTCCAGATCGTCGCGCGAAATGCCGTCGCAATACTTGATGAGATATTCTTCGTAGAGTCCGATCGGGTCGCGCTGACCCCACGTCTCGAACAGCGTTCTGTCGAATGTTACCCGCGCTTCTGCTTCGTCGTGTGTCGCGTGACCACCCATGCGGAATGTGTCGACAACAAGCAGTGTCGTACCGCCGCCGCTGCGCGCGAAGTCTGCCGCCTCGCGCACTGCCGCGAATACATCGAGCACATTGTTGCCATCGGCTTTCGCGCCGCGCAGACCGTACATCTGCGCCCATGCGTCGAAGTCGCCGGCCTGATGCTGCTCGAGCTTCGTGCCGAGTGCAACCTGGTTGTTCTGCAGGATGATAATCGCGGGCACCTTGAGGACCGCGGCGAGATTGAGGCCCTCGTGCACCGCGCCTGTCTTCGATGATCCGTCGCCCACCCAGGTCAGTGCCACGCGAGGTTCGCCTCGCTGCTTGAATGCCAGCGCGATCCCCACGGTGACCGGGACCATTTCACCGACATGCGAGATCGGCTGGATCACGCCGACCGACGTGTCGCCGATGTGGCCGTCCTTGCCGCCGTTCGGACTGAGATTGCTGCCGAGGTATCCGCCAAACAGCGCTTCGAGCTTCATGCCCAGCTCGTGCAGCGCGCCCTGGTTGCGGATCATCGGGGCGACCCAGTCGCTGCCGCGGTTGAGCGCGTGGACACTGCCGATCGTGACTGCCTCCTCGCCCGTCCCGAGCCACGCCTTCGAGATCACGCCTCGCTTCACCCACCGCTTCAGCGTGTAGTCGTGCAGCCGGAATCGGATGAGACCCTCGTACATCCCCAGCAGTGTCGGGCGGTCCAGCGATTCGATGATGGTGCGGCGAGCGTCGTCCGCGCGCACGCACTCTGCGAATGCAGTGACGAGTGCGGCGTCGGCGCGCCAGTTCATGTATTCCGGAGGATCTACGGCCTGGTGTCGTTTCATGGCGGAAACCTACCAACGCCGGGCTTGTCGGGACAAGCGGCGACAAGCGGCGACAAGCCGCGGCGTTCAACCGCCTGCGGCGACCGGCTCCACTTCCTGGATCGCGCGCGAGATACGCGCAGCGGTGATGTCGAGCTCGGAGCGCGACGGAACCGGGGCGTCCGGCACCGGCAGCTGGAGCGCGAACGGCTCCCCCTCCTTGACCGGGATCAGGTGCAGATGGAAGTGCATGATGTCCTGGCCACCAGCCCTTCCGTTCGCGCAGAACACGTTCAGCGCGGCAGCGTCCATCGCGCGCTGGATCCCGGGCGCGAGTCGACGCGCGACCAGCAGGCAGTGCGCAGCGAGGTCTTCGGGCAGATCGAACAGGGTTTCATGGTGGTCCTTGCTGACAATCAGTGTGTGGCCCGCGCTCATGGGCTGGATATCGAGGAAGGCGATGCTCTTCTCATCCTCATGGACGACGCTCACCATCTCTTCACCACCGATGATCCGGCAGAACACGCAACGTTCCCCCTCCATGACCGCCTCTTTCGCTTTTTTCGGGTTGGCCTGACACGTGCCCCATTGCAGGAAGCGGGCCTTTGTGGGACTTCCCCGGCACCCCTGTTCACGCGAGATTGGGCGCTCCTCGAGCGGCATTTCTGGAGACATGGCTGAACCAAAGCAGTACGCAGATCGTTTCGATGGTGAAGTCCCGGCCGCACTGCCCCTGTCGCTGCTGGAGGCCGTGCGCGCGCACGACCGTCCCGATGAAGTGCTCGAGGACGAGAACCTCACCGTCAGCCTTCCACGTCGGTTCGGCCTGACCGATGTCGTTGACACGCAGATCCGTCAGTTCGAAGCGGCCCAGAAGGCCGGCCGCAACGTCCGCCTCGACGATGTCGTCAACCTGATGCGTCTGGTCCTGCGCAGACCCGATGCCGCGCCCATCATGCAGGACACGGGTCGTCGCTTCGCGGACTGGCACTTCCAGCGCAAGTCGGCAGCCTCGCGCGCGCTCTACCCCCGCCTCCCGTTGCGCCTGTCTTCGGCCGCCGCCGCCCGTGCTGTCGCGAAAGAGCTCAAGATCCTGAAGGCCGGCAACGCCGTGACCGTGACCCGTCAGCCGTTCCATGTCCGCATCGACGGGAGCATGTTCGCGCGCATCGACGCGGACGGCGCGGCCTGCCCGTTCATCACCGGAATGCTGCAGCAGACATTGCGTCATTATTGCGACGCCGAAGCTGCCATCGTCCAGACATCCTGCAGCGCCAGCGGCAACGCCCGCTGCGAATGGGAGGGCCACCGCATCTCATGATCAAGCAGCTCGTGCTCACTGTCATCCCACTGCTCGCGATCGTGAACCCCGTGAGCGCGGTGCCGATGTATGTCGCGATGACCGGCCATTACACGCCGGAACACCGCAGATCAACACTGCGCCGCGCCATCATCACCGCATTTGTGATCCTCGTCGTTTTCGCGCTCATTGGACCGCTCATCCTCAGCTTCTTCGGCATCACCACGCAGGCGTTCCGCATTGCCGGCGGCATCATCTTCTTCGGCATCGGCCTCGACATGCTCCAGGCTCGTCGCTCCCGTGTGAAGACGACCGAGGAAGAGGAGATCGAGAGTGCCGAGAAGGAAGACATCGGCATCGTGCCGCTCGGCATTCCCACACTCGCCGGCCCCGGCGCCATCACGACCGTCATTGCACTCAATGGTCAGACCGGCGGCGACCTCTTCAAACAGGTCGCGCTCTACATCGCCATCGCGATCGTACTCATGCTTTGCTGGGCGACACTCACAGCCGCACCGCTGCTCACCAAGCGCATGGGCACCACCGGCATGAACGTGATGACCCGCCTCATGGGTCTGCTCGTCACCGTCGTCGGTGCGCAGTTCATCATCGACGGCGTCACCCACGTCGTACTCGATATCTCCAGGAATATTCCGTGATCACGAGCCTAACGAATACTGGTTGTATGCGACGGCGTGTCGGCGTTGCCGCTGCACTTCTGCTCGCCATAAACACATTCGCGAGTTGCGGCCTGATGCCGCCACGCGCGGGCGAGCCCGCACCGCCGCCCGCCGCGCGACCGATCACCGTGACGGAAGGCCGCGCAGACCTGCTCTGGGACACGTACGGTGTGCCGCACATCTTCGCGAAAGACGTCGAGGCAGCAGTCTGGGCATTCGGCTGGGCACAGATGCGCGCGCACGGCGACCTGCTGCTGCGGATGTACGCGCAGTCGCGCGGGCAGGGCGCAGAGTTCTGGGGCGAGCCGTTTGCCGCATCAGACCAGTGGGTGCTGACGAATGATATTCCCGAGCGCGCAGCACTATGGCTCGAGCAGCAGCGTCCGCAGGAACGCAGCATCCTCGATGCATTCGTCGGCGGCATCAATGCATACGCGCTGGCGCACGCCGACAGCATCAACCCGACGTATCGACCAGTCCTGCCCGTGCGCGTCAACGACGTGCTCGCGCACAGCCAGCGCGTGCTGTTGTATACATTCCTGGCGTCGCAACAGGGGATGACCGCGCAGGAGCGCGCGTGGGAAGCCGGCTCGAACGCGTGGGCTATTGCCCCGCGTCGTTCGGCGACCGGCGCGGCTATGCTGCTCGCGAACCCGCACCTGCCGTGGGGCGATGTCTTCACCTGGTTCGAAGCCCAGATGTCGACACCATCGTCGAATGCATACGGCGCGACGCTCGTGGGATTCCCGCTGCTCACCATTGCGTTCAACGACAGCCTTGGCTGGACACACACCGTCAACACCATCGACAACGCCGACCTCTTCGAGCTCACTGCTTCCGGTAGCGGATACCTGTATGACGGCGTCGCGCGGCCGTACGAGACGAAGCAGAAGTCGCTGAACGTGAAGCAGGCGGACGGCACGCTCGTCACGCGCACATTCACGGTTCGTCATTCCGTGCATGGCCCCGTGATTGGCGAGAAGGCGGGCAAGGCGCTGGCGCTGCGCGTCGCCGGGCAGGACGCGCCCCACCTCCTGCAGCAGACATGGGAGGCGATGACGGCTGTGAACATGGCGGACTTCGAACACGCATTCTCGCGCCTGCAGATGCCGCTGTTCACGACCGTCTACGCCGACCGTCACGGCAATATCCTCAGCGTCTTTGGCGGACGCGTCCCCATCCGCTCGCGCGGAGACGCGCGCTACTGGCAGGGCGTCGTGCGCGGCGACTCCAGCACCACGATGTGGAATGATGTGATCCCGTACGAAGGACTGCCGCGCGTCGTCAACCCGCCGACCGGCTGGGTGCAGAATGCCAATGAACCACCGTGGACTACGACGCTCCCCATGCAAATGGACCCGCAGCGGTTCCCCGCATACATCGCACCGCCGCCGCGCATGGGGTTCCGCGCAATCCGATCCGCGCGCATGCTCGCGGACGACAGCAGCATCACATTCGACGAGATGATCGCGTACAAGCATTCCACGCGGTCCGAAGAGGCCGACCACATCCTCGAGGACGTCCTCGCCGCCGCACGCACAGCTGGGACTCCCGCCATGCGCGAGGCCGCCTCTGTGCTCGAGCAGTGGGACCGCAACTTCGACGCAGCCAGTCGCGGTGCAGTGCTGTTCCTCGAGTTCGCACGCGCATTCAACAGCCGCGCGAACAGTGGACTGCCGACGTTCGACGTCGCATGGTCGCCGCGCGCACCGCTCGCCACGCCCGACGGCATTGCAGATCCCGTCGCGACCCTGCGCGTCCTCGAGGCCGCCGCCGAACGCGTGAAGGCGAGGTATGGCAGCCTCGACGTAGCGTGGGGCGACGTCCATCGCATCCGTCGCGACGGCGTCGACCTGCCCGGCAACGGCGGACCCGAGAGCATCGGCATCTTCCGGTCCGTGTCCTACGACTCGATCGCGCCCACCACATCCGTCGCAACCGGCGGCGACTCGTTCGTCATGGCCATCGAGTTCGGGACGCCCGTGCGTGCCCGAGCATCACTGGTTTACGGAAACTGGAGCCAGCCAGGATCGAAGCATCGCACGGATCAGCTCGATCTGTTCGCCCGGAAAGAACTGCGTACGGTGTGGCGGTTACGCGCGGATGTCGAGAAGAATTTGTCGGCGAGAGAGACGTTTTAAGGCCGTTCATAGGTCAGGATGTAGATTTTTTCCTCTCAGTCGCTGCTCTTTTCATCGTAGTTTTAATTTTCTTAGCAGACGCGACTTTCTTGGCCACCGGCGTCCCGGTCTGCCGCTTCGACCGCTGCTCGCTTTCACGCGTGCGCACGTATGAGAGCAGCACGGCACCGATGCGGCTCTGGTACCCGGTGCCGTGGCTTTTGAAATAATCGATCACCTCACGGTCGAGCCTGATCGACAGCGGCACCTTGGCGCCACCGGACGGGAGGACGAGTTGCGCGTTGTGCAGCTCGCTCTCCGTCCACGGCGGATTATCCGGGTCATTCTCCGCGCCTCGCTCGATCTCTTCATCCGTCATGGCCCGCACGCGCGCCCAGTCGGTTCTATCCTTCTTTCGATCCGCCGAGGTGCGCTTCACGATACGTTCGGCTTTCATTTCGATTTGCCCTCCTTGCCGAGATAATACGGCGCCGTCCATCGCGCCACGTTTATACCACCGCGAGCATCACTCCTGCGACGACGCCGGTTGCCTTGCAGCGATCCTCGCCTCCGCGCTCCGATAGGATCTCTAGCACCGGCTCCATCTCCAAGATTTCGATGGCACCCTGAAAGTCGATGCCGTGTTCTCCAGATTGGCTCGCGCCTTGGTCTCACCCGACTACCCCGTGCCCCTCCAGACCGCCTACACATTCGCCAGAGCGCCTATGAGATCGTCGAGCACTGCGCCTCGCGAGTTGAGCGCATCGTTCGAGTCGAGGCCGGTAGTTGTCAGCTCTGCAGCCACTGCTTCGCGTAAATGCTCTCGTTCATGATCGGTCAGCCCTTCTCCGAATGCTCTGCCGAGCAGCATCTCCAGATGAGGAGCGTGCGCCTCTATGCATTCTCTGAGTAACGTCCGTTGGGCAAGGTTAAGCTTCATAATGACCCCTCTGTGGATCAGAATCTCCAGCCGGAACGATTCCTCGCCCAAGCGGTGACAACTTCCTGCGCTTTATTCAGAATGACTGTGGCATTCTGACCAACGTACTTGAACGCGCCATTAGCTTGCTCCACAACCTTTCCATTGCGAACTGCGTCCAAGATCGCTTTTGGCGCCACGCCGTGCCCGTCCCTACCCATCGCTTGATGCAGACCGTGACGGACGCCAGCCGCGTTCACGGCGTATCCCCGAATACCCACAGCCGGCGCCACGCCTTTTAGGCACTGGGGGCATTGATCTGAGTTGAGCTGCTCCCACAACGAGGTCAGAACACCACCGGCTTCGTTGAGCATCGAGTTACCCGCACCAGTCGCTCGGCGATGTGCATACGAACCCGATGTCCCTGCCGGGCAGTCTGAGTAGTTCTTGGTCGCTCCGCTGCCGCCAGCATCTTCTGGGCACAAGCCAAATGGATCGGTGTATGACGGACGCCCCCTTCCGGATGGGGATGGACAATGCCCCTCAGACCCGATAAGATCTCGCCGCTGAAATATACGATCTAATCATCGGCGGACGCACCGATCGCACGGCCAGTGCGGTCAGTGACAGATGGACCGCCGCACAGCATCAGGACACCTCGCCCTCCCCAAGAGGCTTCGGCTTCGGGACCAGGGCGCTGCCCCACTTCGGGGCTATCCGTGACTCTTCACAGGATGGTGTTCTATGCAGTGCAGGTCCATTACCGTTTGCGCGCTCCAGGCGTGCTACGGTCCGCTCTCCAAGCGATGCTCGGGCACAGGTGTGCCAATGTGCCGCTCCTCGTCCAACGGCGCGAGGAGGACATTGTGACGCACTATCAAAAACGCATTCGTGCACAGCAGGCCGCCGCGGTCGTCGGCGTGGACGCCGGTAAACGCAAGCACGCCCTCGCGATCCGCCCGAGCGGCGGGCAGGATTCCTCTCCGCTCGTATTCGAGACGGACATCCTGGGATACGAAGCTGCGGTTGCTGCGATCAAGGCGCATGTGCCGGGCGCGGCGCCGCAGGATATCCTGGTCGCGATCGAGTTCGCGGGAAACTACGGCTTCACGTTCGCGCACTATCTGCGCGATGCGGGATTCCAAGTCGTGAATGTTCTCGGCGCGCACTCCAAGCGGTGGAAGGAAGTCGTTCACAACCAGCGCCTCAAGTCCGATCCGAAAGACGCGATCACCATCACGGACCTCGCGGCGCAGGGCCACTTCGTCAGTTTTCCGTTCCTCGAGCAAGCCTATGCGGACCTTCGGTATCTCGTGAGCATGCGCGAACGCGTGACTCGGCTCCGCATCGCGACAATCTCTCGTCTCAAGGAGGTGCTGCAGATCGTCTGGCCGGAGTTCGAGCGCCGGTTTCCGAACTTCTCAAAGAAGACCCCGATCTCCGTGCTGGAAGAGTTTCCGTCGGCGAATGCATTCGTTCATGCGCCCAAGCGCAACGCCATCAAGGTCCTGCGAACCGCGAGCCGCAGTCACCTGGGTGTCGAGGTGTACGACGAACTGCTCGCGGATGCGCGCAGGACCGTCGCACTCAGCGGTGCACACGGCGTCCTGAATACCGAGGTGCTGAATCAGCTGCGGCTGCTGGCGGAGTACGAGCGGCAGATCGCGGAGGTAGAAGCGCTCATGATCGACGCTTTGCACAAGGTGCCCGAGTCCGTAGCACTCCTCTCCGTGCCGAAGCTGGGTCCTGTCACGGCGGCTGTATTTCTCGGGTCCATCGGCAATCCGCGGGCGTACGACTCGGGCCGCCAGGCGCTGCGTGTGGCGGGTCTCTCGCTCGTGGTACAGGAGAGTGGCATGCAGCGCGGCAAGCCGCGTCTGAGCAAGCGTGGACGCCCTGAGCTGCGACGGCAGATGTACATGTTCGCGATTCGCAGCATCACGAAGGACGGGATGTTTCGCGAGTACTATGACCGATGCGTCGCTGCGAACCCGCAGAAGCCTGCGAAGAAGATCCTGATCGCCATCGCGCGCGACGCGGCGCGGATGATGTTTTCGATCGCAAAGGAGCGGAGACTTTACACGCCGGCGGCGCCGTTGTAGAATCGGCGGATGTTAGGCAGGGATCGGGTCATGCCGTGCGTGACCCGACTCCCCGCCAGCACCAGACGCAGGCTGGGGGACGGAGCCATAAATCCATCGAAGGAGCGTCAATGCGGTAGCGTTGGCGGCTCACTTCCGAATATCGAAAATGCTCTCCCTGGTCCAGAGTTCGCTCAAGTCTCCGAGAAGGGCGTGTTGAGGGCTCCGTACGAGCGCCTCCGAGGAATTGAGGGTATCGAGCTACGCGTGCTCGCGTGATCTGGGTGCGATTTGACAACTTGAATGTGTGTGGTGCTCACCGCGACGGTGAGCGACCACGCAGTGTGCCCGGCGGGATCCGTTGAACCCCTTGAGGCGATTTCGTCGACCTCCGAGATCGGACTTGGTCGCGTCGGGCACTATTGCGCAGCACGAACGAACGGTGGTTCCGGCATGGATCCGATAATCCGGTTGAGGCGTCATCGACGGCCTCCTATAACGGACTTGATCATGCCGGAACCCTTTCCATGTTGCCGAAAGTTACGTATCGAGCTGCACGTACCACTTTCCGTAAGCCTTCGCGCCAACTGAAAACCCGAAGGGGGTGAGGATGAACCACTGATCAGTGTCGTCATCCGCCGTAGACTGCATCAGGATAGTTGCCCCGCCATCTAGCGAGAGACTCAAAGATAGGTCAGACGGGTCGATGGAAATCGTCCGCACAAAAGCTCCAACCTGTCCAGATAGTTCTTCTTTAACATCGCGAAACTCACGTACGATGGGTGCTCTATCCGTAGCAGCGTTGATGTCGCATCCCCAAGTCGAAATCACCCACGTGCCACGGAGCGGCGAGACGGGTGGTCGCGCCTTGGCTTTCGGAATTAACTCGCCAAAGTCCATCGACAGGCATTCGCCGTAGCTCTCTTCAACGCGGCTCAATGGCATACCAATGAGGCCGGACATAATCTCGTTGAATAGCAACAGATCCTGGTCAGTAAACTTGCGCTCAAACGGTTGCATGTTATCAGCCATCACTGGTTAACTCCGAAGAAGTCCTTCGCTAGCTTGACTATATCTTTGAACTTCGGAAAGTCCGGACCTGGCCCCTTTTCCTGATGCAGGTATTTACCGAAGTCACCACGTTCCGCATCAGTCGGCCGACGACCGAGCGCCTTACGCGCCGCTTGATCAACCTGATGGATATCGCGCTTCTTGGCGAACATTACGACGTTGTCTACCATCGAGCCGACGAATGCGCCAGTTGCAGCGCCGTAGGCTGCCCCCGAAGCCGCACCAGCCATCGCGCCAGCACCCCCACAAGCTATTGCTAATGGTCCACCCGCGGCGCACAGCATTCCGCCGCCAACACCACCGGCACTCCCGCCCGTGAACGCACCAGCAGCCGCACCAAATGCAGCCGACGCTGCTGTAAAGAATCCCGGACAGCCCGGTCCGAAGTTGGAATCCTCAGGCGGGCAAAGCCCGAACGGATCAGTAAAGGACGCCGGATTATTCCCGGCGTACGCATACAAGTTACTCCCGCCAGCAAACCCGATGGGATCTTCCTGGGTGAACCGCCCTGTATTCCCGTCATACCACCGGTTCCGGAAGAAGCTGAGCGGCGTAAACTGCGCGGGCGGAGCATCGTCCGGCTGGCGCTGCTGCGTGAACCCCATGCTGTTCTCGATGGCGCCGCTCTGGGCGGATGGTCCGCAGGGCGCCCCGTCCGTGCCCACGCCGCCGAACAAACGCCCTCCCGCAGCAATCACGTAGCAGGTTGCCGTAAAGATCGGCACATCGACGCCTGGCTCATGAATGATGTCGAGCGATCCGTCCACGGCCGTGTTGACACCATCATAGTACACAGGCTCTCCCAGCGCATTCGACGTCCGGCGGTTGATCAGGCGGCCGAGACCGTCATACCGGTACTGCGTAACACCGCCCGCGTAGTCGTGCGTTCGCAGCATCCCCGAGGCGTAGTAGATGTTGTCATAGCGCAGGTTTTGCGTGCCGGTGTTGAGTGAATCCATCACCAGCCATCCGGACAGGTCGTAGCGGTACCAGTGCGTTCGCGTGTTTAGCCCGGTATAGCTGACCGCGCGTTCGAGACGGTCCGATCCGGTGCCGGACACGAGCCCGGCGCGCACCAGGAACGTCACGGTCGAATCTGCACCGGACTTCGCGATCACGCGGTTGCCGGACTCGTCGTAAAGGTATGTCCCGGTTGCGTCCTGGATCAGTTGACCCCGATTGTCATAGGCGAGCAAAACGTGCGGGCTCCCATCTGTCGTGACGTTGTCATACTCCTTCAACTCGCCGGCGGCTGTGAGCGCAGTCGCCCTGAAACCGAGCGAGTCGAGGCCCCACTGCGCGCGCAGGATGGTACCGTTCACGTCATACCGAAACGTAGCGGTCACGCCGCCTGCAAATGCTGTCGTTCTGCGCCTCAGCATTGAATCGTATGTGTAAGTCGCACTGCGAGTATCACCGGAAAGAGGGGCCCAGGTCATGGAGTCCAGCAGCAGCCCCGGGCCATACTTGTAGCTTACCGACCCTCCGTTTGGCGTCGACATCGTGCGGCGCAAGCCGGCAGGCACATACGTATAGTTGAAGACCTTCGACGCATTGAGCGATTTGTTGAGCTGTGTTTCCCGTGACACGTGGCCCTGCGTGGTATAGCGGCGCGTTACAGTGCCCGTGGTGTTGTCGACGCTCGTGGCATTGCTCATGACATCATAGGATGTGCGAACCGAGTCACCCGACATGCCTCCACCCACGAAAACGCGGAGCGTGTCTCGGCCGAATGCGTCATAGAAGAAATTGGTGACCGTGTTGTTCCGTCGAGCAATGCTCGACACACGGCCGCCATCATAGCCGTACGCGTCGACCCTGCCGAATTCGTCGCGCGCGTTTATCACGCGCCCTATCACGTCGAGCGAGCGCGTTCGTCTGGCACCGCGCGGGTCGAGACGCAGCGTGTCGTTGCCGTCCCGGTCGTAGTCGTACTGCGTGACCAGTGCCTTGAACACGCGCGGGTACGTGCTCTGGTTCGCGTTCCACTGCCCGACCGTATCGTACACCGCAACCGCTTCCATCCGGTTCATTACGCCCGGATAGAAATAGCTCGAACCGATGCGGCCCGGAAGCTCCATCTGCCGCACGCGCCCGGCCGCATCATAGTGGTACGTGGTTGTGAAGCCCGGTGCGTACAGCACGGAGGGCACCGTCACGGTTTCCATATTGCCGAGCGTGCCCGCGTACGTGAACGCAGTGGTGCCGAGCGGTTCGGCGATCGACGAGAGACGGCCCGCCGTATAGTAGAACCTTGCCGTGTTGCCGCGAGGATCGCGGATCGTGTCCGGTAGCCCGAGCGCGGTGTAGCTGATCACGACCGAGTCCCGCGCACCGCCCACTTCGATCGGCGACTTGATCTTCGTCGGCAGGCCCCGCGCATTCGGCGAACTGTACTCGTATGTCGTCGAATCGACGCCGGTCGGGTACGTCGAGTCCCCGGCGGCCGTCACGTTGCCGATCGAGTCGTACGTCGCCCATGTGACCTGGCGGTTTGGTGTCCGCACCACTGCGGGGAGCATCGGCGACGCCGATGCGTACGTGATGGTCGTGCTGTTTCCATCGGGATCGTCGATGCGGACTGGCGCGCCGAACCGATTCGTCCAGAACGTATACGCAGCCGCAGACGGTTCGTCGATCGTCGTGGTCACGGACGCTGAATCAACCCCCGTGTTCCCCGTGCGCGCCGTCGCAAGCCCGCGTGCGGACACCGGCTCGTATGACCACGCAACACCGAGCGGCATGCTCGTGCCCGAGAGCAGGCTGGTCCCGGGCTTGTACGTGTACGTCGTGGTTGCATCACGCCGTGAGATCCAGGACGTGAGCGTGCCGTCGGACGCGTAGCCGAACCGCACCGAGTCCGTCACCGACTGCGTAGGCACTCCTCCCGGGAATCCCGCGTAGGATGGATTCTGTGCAGCCGTCGGATCGACGAGTGCCGCCAGCCGTGTACCGGACATGAGCGCGACCATGCTGCGCGCGGACGGATCTGCGATGCTGTCCAGCAGTTCACTCTCCGTGCCGCTGCCGGTATAGTTGAACGTGTACGTGAGCGCGCTCGCGCGCGGCGCTACGCGGATGCTGCTGATGCCCGCTCGGGCCGAACTCGCATTCCGGTACTGGTACTCGACCGTGTCGCCCGCCTGATCGATCGTCCAGATGTGACGGCCGCTTGCATTGTAGAAGATCGTGGTGCCATCCAGCAGCAGCCGCCAGTAACCGCCCGTCGTACCGGCCGGCATCGTGCGCTCGCCCTGCACCAGCACATCGCGATACGCACCTGGCGGCGCAATCCAGCGCGTTGCACTTCCCGCCACTGCCTCGTACAGGGCATAGCTGCCGTCCGCGGAGACCACGAGTCTCGTGTTGGCAGGAACGTTCGTCGTGAACAGCTGGTCCGTACCGGCCACACTCCAACCGCTGCCGTACGGACTCTCCCGGCGGTTGACCACTACGAGTGTTCCGATTGCCGTATCCGGCAGCATGCCGCCCGCATACGACGGCGAATAGCTGTTGAGCGTGACACTGTACGCATACGCGCCCGTTGCGAGGGACGACGTATCGAGCGGGAGCGCGATCCGCCGCGGCGGCGCGCCCGCATACATGCCCGCTGTGCCGTAGCGCCAGCGGCCGCGCTCGACCGCATCCACCACGAGCACCGCAACAATGCTGTCGGGAACGGTTACGCCGGCCACGATCCGGACGTCCGCAAGGACTGTCGTCGGAGGGCCGGCCGTCGCGCTGTTGTACAGCAGCGTAAGCGCGCGGTCGCGGTCGCGCGAGCGGAACACCGGCATCTCGTGATGAACCAACAGACTGCCGCACTGGAAGAGCCCCGATGGACCTGCCCCGGACGCAAGGCAGCGACCCCGGTCCAGCAGCGTCTGTGGATTCGCATCGACGGTGACAACGGGCCGGTCTGCGGTGGGCGTGTTGAATACAAGCGTGTCCGCGCCGCACAGGAACTTCGTGCAGATCGATGTCGTGAAGATGTTGTCCATCCCCGGTACGAGCGTAACCGTGCCATAGGACATGGCCACATCGCCGCACTCGGGCGGGACACTGTAGTAGCTGAACTCCGCGGTCTTGTCCGATCCGTTGAGCGTCACGGTTCGCGATCCGGGATTGAGCAGGCCATACGCACAGTACTCGATCTCGACATCAACGGGCGCTGAAAATGTCCCGCCTGCCGGATTGATAAGGAAGTAGATCTCGTCGCGAGCGCGTGCATCGTCGGACATCCGTGAATCCGCCATTGGACCGCCGGCGTCGACACGCATACGTTCCCGTAACGGGAGCACCGCACTGTCGGAAGCCGGCAGCAGGATGTCAAAATGCCCGCGGTCCATAGGTGCGCCGCCCGCAACCGCCAGGTCCACGGTGCCCGCACCGCTTTCGGAAACGGTGTAGCGCACGGGCACACGCACGGAAGCGCCGGCAGCAAGCGTCATCGTGTCCTGGTCGATCCGGCAATTGGACGCGACGCCGGTCGTAACACAGGTGAAGGTCGCCGCCACACTCGAGAGGCCGTCATTCGCCACCCGAAAGATCACCGCGTTCTTCGCACCCATGCGCGCATTCGCAAGCGCACCCGTCTTCGGCGTGACACGAATGGAATCGCGCAGTGAAGAACTTGCAAACAAAGCGTCTGGTGGTGTGATGGATGCGCGGTCAACACGCCCGCCCCGCGCTGACAGGACGACCAGGCTCGTGAATAGCACACATGTGGTGACATGATGGTATTGCATTGGATCCACCTTCCGCTGGGCAGTAGAGCCGGGGAGACTCGAAGGACTGCTGCGTTGCCGGTTACGGGGAGAAAGCGGCTCGAACTCTTGGCGCATATCAGATGCCAGGAATGAAACGCGGTCGCGGGTTGGTGCGATTCGCTGCCGCAGAACGACAAATGGGGATGAAACCAACCGAAAGGAAAGCAGACTCTTGCAGCACCGACAATTATTTGACCGCATCGGATACACTTATCGACCCGAGCCAGCGGTCTCCCTGCCGTCACGGCGCGTAACCGTTACATCCGGTAGACCCGCGCCGTCCGGATATCCACACCTTCCAGATCACGCGGCACGGCCAGCACAACCTCGCGAATCAGTGTCATCCCTTCCGGCACGAAGTACGTCCGTCCCGCGTCGCCCGCCAGGATCGTCGCACCATGCTTCGCAGCATGCGACAACAGCGCGCGCTGGTGGGACGCTTCGGACTGTTCGTACAGCAGATCACCGCACAGCACCACGTCGAACGCTTCGACACGCGACAGATCACGCGTGAGATCCGCCAGCAGTGTCTCGACCTGGAGACCCTGCCGCGCAGCAGCAATCCGCGTCGTCGCGAGCGCCCACGCGTCTACGTCATTCGCGACCACCCGCGATGCACCCGCATGCGCCGCCGCAAAACTCGCGACGCCGCCGCCCGCACCGACATCGAGCACAGCGCGCCCTCGCACCAGCGACGGGTCATCGAGAATGACACGCGCAAGCGCGACGCCCGCAGCCCAGGGATACGCCCAGAACGGAGCAGGCAACACACCGCCCGCAAGAATTTCAGCAGCCTCCCACACAGCAACCAGCGACTGCGCATGGAACGCGCGCAGCTCCGGACACAGCGGTGCCGGAGCAAACGGTGCATGGCGGTCGAGGAATGCGGCAAGAACGTCATCGCCTGGCGGTGGGATCAACTCCACTTACTGCGTCGCGTACATCTGGACCACGTAATACTCGCCCCGCTCATCCCTCGCCACACCAGCACCCGTAATCGTATACGCCGGATTGAGCAGGTTGCGACGGTGCGCGGGCGAGTTCAGCCAGCCCTCGATCGAGCTGTCCGCGATCCCCACCCGCGGTGAAAACTGCGCGAGGTTCTCGCCGACCCTCGTCCACTTGATCCCTGCAGCCTGCAGCCGCGCACCCGGCGTCTCCATTCCGGGCACACGCGACTCATGATCGAGTTCATGCCGCACCGCGAGCGCCTGCGCATAATCCATCGCCGCGCGGTTCGCCCCATCATTGCTCGCGAGCGGCGACAGCCCCATCCGCACCCTCGCGCGATTCGACGCCTCCACCACCTCCCGCGCCAACTCACGCTCCATTGACGTCGAAGGGATGGTGGCGCGGCCCGGCAGTGGTGTGGATCCGGGAGCGATTGGCGCGCACGCGCTGAACAGAAGAATCAGCGCGAGCCGCTGTGCTTGGGGAGACGTTGTACTTGGCGAGACGCTACGCTTGGCGAGCCGCGCGATGCGCTTGGCGAGACGCTGCGCTTGGCGAAAGTAAATACTCATCTCATCACATCCCTTTCGCCAAGCGCGCAACGCGCGCGTCTCGCCAAGCCTCCGGCGTCTCGCCAAGCCGAAGGCGTCTCGCCAAACGCAGTGTCTCGCCCCCCATCAGCGGCTCTCATGCAATTGCGCCGCAACCCACCTCGCCACTCCCATGATCGTCAGTGATGGATCCACCGAGATCGATGACGGAATCACCGCGCCATCGGCCACATACAGTCCCTTCACGCGGTGCGCCTCGCCCGTCGGCCCCGCGAACGAATCGGCAGGGTCCATGCCCATGGGTGCTGTACCGAGAAGGTGGCTGCCCGCGGCGAACTGGGCATTGGGCTGTACACTCCGCAATGTGATCTTTGCATCGAGTTCGCCGGTGTTGCGTACTGTCGTGCCGTGGATATCCGGAATCAAAACGCTCTCTGCACCTGCGGCGAGGAAGATGCGGGAGGCGTTCTTGAGGTAGTCGACGGCCTTCAGCTGGTCTACACCCTGCAGCTTGAACTCGGTCCTGCGGTATCCCTTCTTGTCGAGGTACACGCGGCCGGGGTGTTCCTCGTCGATCACGGACATCAGTGAACCGTAGTGCCGGTACTTCTTCATCATCTCGAGGTGCGCGGCGCCGGACCGGTTCAGCATGACTGCAGCGATGCCGGGCGACTGATGATTCGCCAGCATGATGTAGCCACCGCTCTCGTACTCTCCTGCGGCATTGGTCTTCACGTGTCGGAACCCGTGCACCACATACGCGCACGGGATGCCGGTGACATTGTCGATCTCGCGGCCGAAGTCGGCCCATACGAAGTAGTGCGGGTTCATG
Organism: Longimicrobiales bacterium; assembly: GCA_038257485.1. Taxonomy (GTDB): domain Bacteria; phylum Gemmatimonadota; class Gemmatimonadetes; order Longimicrobiales; family RSA9; genus DASUXU01. The sequence continues at coordinate 20,516 of JBBSJG010000031.1, forward strand.
TAGAACCGCTTCCCGACCGTGGGATCCGCCACATTGCGAAGCAGCAGCTCTGCAGTGCCTAGCGCGCCGCCTGCAAGCACCACGTGATCGGCATCGACGCGGAACGAGCCGAGCCGCTTCTTCGTCACGCGATCGACAAACGAGCCTTCGACACCGCGCGCGCGGCCGTTCTCGATGATGATGCGATCGACGTGCGCATCGCTGTAGATGCGGCCGCCCGTCTTCGATACGCGCGGGATCGTGGTGATCAGCTGTGACGACTTGCGGTTGTATGCGCAGCCGAACTGCGTCCAGCCGCAACCGATGCAGTCGACGCGCGCGGTCGGCGGTGCGTGGCCCTCGATCCCGAGCGTCTCGCAACCCGCGCGTACGAGCTTGTTGTTCTCATTGAACAGCGCTTCCGGCGTCGTATGGATCCCGAGTTCCTTCTCGATCGCGTCCCAGTGCGGATTGAGTTCCGCTTCCGTCATCCACTCGAGGCCACTCGTCTCCCGCCAGCGCGCGAGTCGGTCCGATGGTGTGCGGAACGAGTCGCCCCAGTAGTGCACCGTACAGCCGCCGACGGCCTCGGCATAATTCAGGAAGAACGAATTGTCGGCAGTCGAGTCGAGCCCGCGGCGCCCGTTGAAGTCCGCCATGGCGAGTTCTTCGCGCTGCGAGAAGTCTTCCGCGCGGAAGAACCCTCCCTTCTCGAGCATGACGACATCCCATCCGCGCTCCGCGAGATACGCCGCGAGTGTGCCGCCGCCCGCACCTGTGCCGACCACAACGACGTCGGCTTTCTCGCGCACTGCATCATTGCGCGCGTGTCCCTGGATGATCACGCGGCCGCCGTCGCATTCATGAGATATCTCCGAAGTCCACGGGATACGCGGCGATCGGGATGCGCCGTTCCGGCCAGGTGCCCGGGAAGTTCGTGAGCGGTCGCGTCGAGTCTTGGATGTATGCGAAGTATACGACAAAGCTCTTGAGCGCCTGGTATGCCGTGCGTCGCAGGTCGAACCGGCTCACGCCCCATGTCTCGAGATACGCTGCCCGCTGCGCAACCGGGAGTGCTGTGAAACGGCGGAACCGGAAGTCGAGGATCGTCGCGTGTTCGATCAGGCCGAGCACAGTCTTCATGTCGCCGACGATCGGTTGGCCGACCAGCCCCAGCTCGCGGTCGATGGCCTGCGCCACGGCTGCTGCAGTGACTGGTACACCGAGCAGCATGGCCTCGGCGGATGCGCGCACCGTCGCATACTCCTTGTCCGTGAGTGCGACGAGGGTGTGGCCGTCCGCGGACGCCTGGGGGTAGTCGGTCGAGCAGCCGGACGGCAGCAGCGACACCGCGACGATGGCCGCGCCACCGCCCGCCGTCTTTCGAATGAACCCACGCCGGTCGATCGATCCGTGCATCATCCCCCAATACTAGACGCCCCGCGCACTGCGGGGAACACCTTCCAATTTTCGGCAGTGCGGCATAACTTGGCACTTCTTTCCCGTCCCACCGGAGGCCCGGCCATTGCTCGCAGTCCGCTTCCATGACCGTCCGGCCCGTTACCTGATGACACGCTTCGCCGCGAAGCGCAATCCGAATCTCGCGTTCTCTAGATTCGGTTGCGTTTCCCTCGACGAAGTGGCGCCGCCGGCGTTGCCGGGCAACGACTGGGTGCGCATCGACACCACGATGTCGGGCATCTGCGGCAGTGACCTCTCCGCTGTCACGGCGCACGATTCATTTACACTCGAACCCTTCGGCGCCTTCCCGTTCACGTTCGGTCACGAGAACATCGGCGTCGTTGCAGAGACCGGCGCCGCCGTCACGCGCTGGAAAGC
>JBBSJG010000032.1:0-21159 GCA_038257485.1 Longimicrobiales bacterium
ATGCATTTGGTGCGCGCGAAGCACATCCGCCTTCCGCCAGCGCCCGCAGGGCGCGGTCCGCCAGTGCCCGAAGGGCAAACGGTCCGCCAGTGCCCGAAGGGCAAACGGTCCGCCAGTGCCCGAAGGGCAAACGGTCCGCCAGTCGCCGCAGGCGAAACGGTCCGCCAGCGCCCGTCAGGGCGCGGTCAATTCGTGCACCAAATCCGTCACCGCTTTCACAACTTCATGGTCGGTTTCCGGCAGGAGGCCGTGTCCGAGGTTGAAGATGTGGCCGGGGCGGCCGTTTACACGGTTGAGGATTTCGCGGGTCTTCTGGAGTGCTACGTCGCGCCCGGCGAGCAGGACTGTGGGGTCGAGGTTGCCCTGGATGGCGCGGTCGTGGCCGATGATGTCCCATGCTTCGTCGATCGGCAGGCGCCAGTCGACGCTGATACAGTCGCCGCCAGCCTCGGCAATCGAGGGCAGGAGGGCCGGGTTGCCGATGGAGAAGTGGATGGTCGGCACACCGGCGTCCGCGAGGCGGTCGAGGAGGAGCTTCGTGTGCGGCAATGCAAACTCGCGGTAGTCCTCGACACCGAGCGCGCCCGCCCATGAATCGAAGACCTGCACTGCGCCGGCACCGGCCTCGTGCTGCGCGATGCCGAACTCTGCCATATGCTTTGCCCAGAAACCAGCGAGCGAATGCCACGCATCCGTCTGTGACCACATGAACGCCTTGATCTCGGCGAGGTCGCGGGATCGGGGCGGGTCGACGAGATATGAGCACAGCGTGAATGGTGCGCCGACGAAGCCGAGCACGGGAACGTCGATTTCTGCCACCAGCAGCCGGATCTGCTCCATATTGAAGTCGAGCGCGGTGCGCGGGTCGAAGGGCGTCATGCGGTCGACGTCTTCGGGGCCACGAATCGGGTTGTGCACGACGGGGCCGACACCCTTCCGCATCTCGACCTCGAAGCCGGCGGCGAAATAGGGTGTAGACAGATCATTGTAGAGGACCGCGGCATCGACGTCGTAATATTCCAGCGGCATGCGGGTGATGGCTGCGGCCGCGGGCGGATCGCGCAGGATATCGAACATGTCGCGGTCGGCGCGTGAGTCGCGGTAGCGCGGCAGGGAGCGGCCGGCCTGGCGCATGAACCAGACGGGTGTGCAGTCAGTGGGCTCGCGCCTGAGCGCGCGCAGAATTCGATCGTTCATAGAGCTCCATTCGGGAGCCCGAAGCTAACGACCGCCGCGAGGCGGGTAAACCGGCAGCGTGCGCTGTCAGGCTGGGAATGAAGGCAAAGTTCATTCGGCGATCGATCGCCATTTTCGCACTCGCGATGGTTTCAATGACGGTGTCGCCGGCGGCGGCACGGGCGCAGGACGCGGTCGTGCTGGGCGGCGGCGGTGCGAAGGGTCTGGCGCACGTGGGCGTGCTGCTGGGTCTCGAACAGCGAGGTCATGACCCGGACATCGTCACGGGCACGAGCATGGGCGCGGTGGTCGGCGCGCTGTACGCGGCCGGTTACTCGCCCGAGGAGATCCGCCGTCGCATTCTCGAAGTTCAGTGGGGCACGCTGTTCGCCCCGACGCCAGTGGTCATCGGTCCGGAGCGGTCGCTGCGCCAGCCGATGCTGATGGTGGATATCGAGTTCACGCGGTTCCGGGCGAGCCGCGGCGTTCTCGGCCAGTGGCGGATCAACCGCGAACTCGCGCTCCTGTTATTCGAAGCGAATGCGCGCAGCCGCGGCGACTTCGACAGGCTGCCACGTCGCTTCCGCGCAGTCACGACGGACTTGAAGAGCGGGGACGCTGTCGTGCTGTCGAGCGGTGATCTCGCGCGCGCCGTGCGCGCCAGCATGGCCGTGCCGGGATTCTTCGCACCCATCGAGTGGGACGGTAAGCATCTCATCGACGGTGGCATTGTCGACAACGTGCCGACCGCGCTCGCGCGCAGCATGGGCGCTTCATACATCATCGCGTCAAGTGTGAGCCGGCCGGCGGACGAGATCCTGTCGTTCGCGCCGCTCTCCGTCGTCGGGCGAGCGCTCGACCTGATGGAATTGCACGCACAGCGCGACCCGATCCCGCCCGATGTGCTGATCCTGCCGAAGCTCGACCCGTCCGTAACAGCCGCATCGTTTCCGAACGATGCGACGCCGCTGGTGGCCAATGGCCTCGAGGCGGCACTGGCGGTGCTGCCTCAGCGTACAGTGTCGACGGTCCCGCGATCGGCGCTGCCGCCCGCGCCCGACTCGCTCGCAGGCGTGTTGATCGAGGCGCCCGACAGTGCACTGATGCGCTTTGCGAGGCGTGTGTTCAAACGGGTCGCGCCTGGCCCGTACGATCCCGCGCGCATCCAGGACGCGATCGACGTGCTGTACACGACCGGCCTGTTCGAGGCCGTCTGGCCGGGCGTGCGTGACAGCGTGAGCGCGGAAGGCGGTGCTTCGTGGTTGACGCTCCGCCTCGAGGGTCCACCACCGCTGTCCCTTTCGGCCGCAGCCGGGTACGACAGCGATCGCGGTGGCCGCGCGTGGGCCGCGGTCGATCGATTCACGTCGCTCTTCAGACGTCCGACTGTGCTCACGGCGGCGGCGGCCGTGAACGGACTCGACCGATGGGCGGCTGCGTCCGCGAGGGTGCACTCGCTCGCATTTCCGACCCTCGCATGGAGCGTCGGCGGGCATGTGCAGGAGCGCGATGTCCGCTCGTTCGACGAGGATGTAATTCGAACGGCAGAAGTCCTGCGCGCGGGTGGCTGGTTCGCGATCGAGTTTCCGCAGATCCTGCGCGAACGCACAGCGATCATCAGTGCGCGCGGCGAATGGGTGGATGAAGAGAACGGCCGTGCCGGTACATCGATCGGTCCACTCGTCCGCTATGGCGATGTCGACGTAGAATCACGCATCGTGGGAGAGCCCTTGCTGCTCGAGGGCGAGATCCGCTGGGGGGACATCGAGTACGCGCGATTCACCGCGGGCGGGTCGAGGACGTGGCAGATGCGCGCACTGCGACTCGCGACGGTGCTCGACCTGCGGGCCGTGACCCGTGCGTCGCCGCTCGACGTCATGCCGTCGCTCGGCGATCACCATTTCATCCCCGGCCTGCGATGGGGCGAGCAGCGAGCCCGGTCGAGAATAGCGACGGGAGTCGATGCGGCATATCCGATCGGCAATGCGTTTGTCCGTGCCCGTGTCCGCAGTGGCAGTGCCACGACCGGCCCGGGGGAATGGCAACGCGCCCGCTGGGTGACGGGCGGGGAACTCGGAGTCGTTTTGCAGAGCCCAGTGGGGAGTATCGAAGCCGGATATGGCCTCGCCACGCGCGGAGACGGTCGGTTCGACGTGAATATCGGTCGCAAGTTCTAGACGAAGCGCTGTATGGTGTCGGAAGCAGCAACAACCGCGTAGCATGGAGCCATGAAAAGCAAACGAATTTCAGACATCGTCCACAGTGTCGCATTGATGTTGCTGGCCGGCGCATGTGCACTGGCGCCATCGCCCGGATCGGCACAGGCAACGGCGTCGGCTGCGAAGCCGCAGACATCTGCGCAGCTGGCGTCACGCATCAATGCAGTGATCGACAGCGGCATCAGCGCGCGCGCGTACTGGGGCATCGAGGTGCGCGACCTCGCGACGGGTGTAACGCTCTATGCACGACGCCCGCATGCGCTGTTCGTTCCAGCATCGAACATGAAGCTGATCGTGTCGGCGGCAGCGTCACACTATCTGCCGCCGGACTTCCGGTACCGGACAGGGTTCTATGCGACGGGTGCAGTGGCGAGCGGCGTGCTTGCGGGTGACCTCATTGTACGCGGCCGCGGGGATCCGACGATCTCGGGCAGGAACCAGACGAGCCGGACCGCGATCTTCGAGGGCATCGCGGACTCCCTCGCCGCGCGCGGCATCCGTCGCATTACCGGTCAGGTGATTGCGGATCAAACGTACTTCGATGCGGAGTCCGTGCGCAGCGACTGGGAGCTGTACGACCTGAACTGGTGGTACGCAGCGCCCGTGGCACCGCTCGGCTTCAATGACAACGCCATCGACTTCCGCGTGGCCGCCGGCACCGCCGGCGCACCTGCACAGATCACGTGGGAACCGAAAACCAGCGACTTCACCTTCTCGAACCGCACGCGCACGGTCGGCGCGGGCGCGCCGTACACGCTGGACTTCGACCGCGTCCCGGGCACGGATACCGTGTATGCATATGGCGAGATTCCAATCGATGCGGCAGTACGAACCGAGAGTTTCACCACGCGGAATCCCGGGAAGTATGCGGGCACAGTATTGCGCGAGACACTCGAGCGGAAAGGCATCGACGTCGTCAATGATGCAGTACGTGTCGTCGAGATGCCGTCGCCATCACCCACAGCAACGGCGACTCTGCTGTTCGAGTTCGCATCGCCGACACTGCCGCACATCGTCGGTCCGATCCTGCAGACGAGCCAGAACTGGTTTGCGGAGCAGCTGCTGAAGACGATCGGCAGGGAGGTGAGTGGCGACGGCAGCTGGAGTGCCGGCCTGGATCTCGAGCGTCGCTTCCTCATCGACCATGTCGGCATCGACTCGACGTCATTCCGGCTGCGCGATGCGTCCGGCCTCTCGTCCGGCAATCTCATTACGCCACACATGCTGACCGAGCTCACGCGCTACATCGCAAGACATCCGCGCATGAAGCCCGCATACGACGCAATGTCCGTTTCCGCCGCGCCAACCGGCTCGCTGCGGCGCAGGTTCGAGGACATGCCCGGACGCGTGCGCGCAAAGACCGGGTCCATCGGGAATGTCGATTCATTGACTGGCATCATCACGACGAACAGCGGCCGGCAACTGGTGTTCAGTGTCGTCGTCAACAACTCGGGCCAGTCGTCGTCACGGATGCGGGACGTGATCGACCGCGTGGTGCGCGTGATCGCGAAATCGTAGCCGATGCCTGGTAGAATCCATGCGACGGCTGTGCTGTCCGTCGCAATCATTGCCCTGATGGCCGTAACCGCGTGCTCCGGCGGCGACCGTCCTGATCGTTTTATTCTTGCCACGACGCATACACTCGAGGACTCCGGTCTGCTCGACACGCTGACAGCACGTTATGCAGTGGAGCATCCCGGCCAGCGTATGGATGTCGTAGTCGCGGGGAGCGGCGAAGTACTCGCGATTGGTGAGCGAGGTGACGCCGATGTGCTGTTGACGCATGCACCGGAAGAAGAGCGAGCATTCGTCGAGGCAGGTCACGGCACCGCGCGGATTCCAGTGATGCACAACACATTCGTGATCGCCGGTCCAACGGATGACAGCGCGGGCGTCGCGATGGCGAACAGCGCGGCCGACGCCTTTACACGGATCGCGCGGTCGACAAGTACGTTCGTGTCACGCGGCGACGACAGCGGTACGCACCACAAGGAGCTGTCGGTGTGGGCACTCGCGGGGACGAAGCCGGCGGCGGTGAGATACATCGAAGCGGGGGCCGGGATGGCGGATGCACTGCGCGTGGCGAGCGAGCGCAGAGCGTACATCCTGACGGATATCGCGACATTTCTGACGATCAAGGACCGCCTGGATCTCGAGCTGCTTTATCAGGGAGATGCGGTCCTCCGCAACGAGTATTCGCTGATCGTCGTAGCGACTGCGCGCAATCCGTCTCGTGCCGCAGAGCTCGAGACGTGGATTACGAGTGCACCTGTACAGCAGCGAATCGGCCAGTTCGGACGCAGCGCATTCGGCAGGCCCTTGTTCATACCGGACGCCGGGAAGTAATTAACGAAAACCGCCGCGACCATCATGATCGCGGCGGCTCCATGACATCAGCCGTTGAATCGCTGGGAAACGTTCTCCCAGTTCACAGTGTTCCACCATGCGGCGAGGTAGTCCGGTCGGCGGTTCTGATAGTTCAGGTAGTACGCGTGTTCCCAGACATCGACACCCAGAATCGGTGTGTGGCCCTTCATCAGCGGCGAGTCCTGGTTCGGCGTGCCGTAGATCTCGAGCTTGCCTTCGCCAGTTTTCGCCAGCCACGCCCAGCCGCTGCCGAACTGGCCAGCGCCCGCCGCCTGGATCTTCGCCTTGAAGTCGTCGAACGATCCGAACGTCGCCTTGATGGCATCCATCAGTGGGCCAGTCGGCTCACCGCCGCCGCCCGGTCCCATGATCTCCCAGAACAGCGTGTGATTTACGTAGCCGCCGCCATTGTTGCGGACCGCAGCCCGGATGTCCTCGGGGACGGTCTCGATGGCGCCGAGAAGCTCTTCGATCCGCGTGCCCTGGATGTCGGGATGCTTCTCGAGCGCGGCATTCAGGTTGTTGGTATACGCTGCGTGATGCTTGTCGTGATGGATCTCCATCGTTTTCGCATCGATATGCGGATCGAGCGCGTCGAACGCATACGGCAGGTCTGGCAGCTTGTACGGATATGACATGGGTTTCTCCTGGGATGGGAATGCTTTGGAATCCTTCCTCCCGGCAATGATCACGCCGCACGTAGTCCGTGTCGAGGCTGGCGCTCAGAGTGGTCGATCTGGAGATGGACTTTCTCTGGAGCCGGCGTCTGAGTCGACGGCGGAATCCGGACCTGCGGTCGCCGCCAGGTCGGCCTCGTCGTAGGAATAATCGTCCAGCCAGGGATCCCGCGGCTCATCCCGTCCGAGCACTACCGCTTCAATCTTCCCCAGCAGCGTGTCACTGCCCGCGCGGCTCTCCGCGAACAGACCACCCTCGCCGGCGTCCGCATGCTCCGCGGCGCTGTACAGGCTCATCCAGCGGTCGAACTTCTCGCCCATCCGCAGCACATGATAGAACCGCTTCCCGATGCGGTCCGTCGGAAACACCAGGTCGGCGCCCGCGGCGAGGATCGCGAGCGGCGACAGGACGAGGTCCTTGGCGGCGTCCAGGGCAAGCTTCACCTGGAAGATGAGGACGTCCCGGAAAATGACTTTCCGTTCTTCGGGCGTAGCGCGTCGGCGTTCCATGGGCAGGATAATAAGGGGTCGCGGCCCCGCCGTCGAAAGGGGAGGAGCGCGGCTTGCACTCGGGGTGTGGGCGGGCCAGTTTCCGCAAGTGATCCTTTGGTGTGGGATCAGGTCCAGACCGTCACCCCAGTCTCGAGATCGGGCATTGAAGGCAATTTTGGTCGTATATGATTCGGAGGCGGCATCCCGTGAGCAAAGTGCAGACTGATCCGGGAATGGTCCGGGACACAGACATCGAGGGCATGATGCTCGCCGCTGACATTCTGGATGTCGGCATGTTCGTTGTCGATGCTGACCTGCGAATCACGGTGTGGAATCAGTGGATGGAGGTTGCCTCGGGTCATTCGGCGGAGGAACTCATTGGCAAGTCGATAGCGGACGTGTTTCCTGCAATCGCAGGTACCGCGCGAGACAACTCGTTCCGCCGCGCGGTCGCCGGTGAGACGGTCGTGCTGGCGCACCGATTCCATCAATATCTGCTGCCGATGCCGTGTCCTCCCGAAGTCACCTGCTACGAGTGGATGCAGCAGAGCGCCCGTATTGTACCAATCCGATCGGGTGACATTGTGACGGGCGCGATGGCGTTCATCCAGGATGTCAGCGAGAGGGTTGAGCAGGAGAGGGAGTTGAGCGCCGCGAAGGAGGCAGCCGAACAGGCGAGTCACGCGAAATCGGATTTCCTTGCCGCAATGAGCCACGAGCTGCGTACGCCCCTCACGGCGGTCATCGGCTATGCTGGCCTGCTCACGCAGGAGATCGGTGGGTCGCTCAATGCACTCCAGAAACAGCACGCCGAGCGGATTGCCGCATCGGCGTGGCACCTGATCGGCATCATCGATGAAGTCCTGACGTTCTCTCGTGCCGAAGCGGGTCGCGAGGAGCTGCTGCTCGAGGATGTTGAGATATGCGATGCAGTGCGCACCGCGTTGACGCTTGTGGAGCCGCAGGCGATGGCGAAGAACCTGAAGATCCGGGTGACGTGCGAGAACGAAACATTGACCTTCCCCACAGATCGGCTGCGCATTCAGCAGATCATGATCAACCTGCTCGGCAATGCAGTGAAGTTCACCGACGAAGGCGGCGTCGATATCGTTCTCCGCCGGGACGGCACCGACCTGGTCGTGTCTGTGAGTGATACGGGTCCGGGCGTACCGGCGGACCACCGCGATCGAGTGTTTGAAGCGTTCACGCAGGTGGACCAGACTGCGACTCGCACGAAAGGCGGCACAGGCCTGGGCCTGCCGGTGAGTCGCAAGCTTGCAGAGTTGATGGGTGGCTCACTGACGCTCGAAGCAGGCACAACGACGGGGAGCACGTTCGTACTGCGGCTCCCGCAGCCGGCGGCCTAGGCCGCCCGCCGGCCCGCGAACATGTCTTCGTCTTCGGTCACCGGCTCGTCGTGGCCGATCACCATTGCCTCGAGCTTGCCGAGCATGGTTGCACTCCCTGCGCGGCTCACGCCGAACAGCCCGCCCTCACCCGCCTCCGCACGCTCGGCCATACCGAACAGGCTGAGCCACCTGTCGAAGCGTTCGCCGATCCGCATCACGAAGTAGAAGCGCTTGCCGACGCGGTCCGTGGGAAACAGGATGTCCGCTGCGGCCGCCGCGATTGCCAGTGGCGACAGCACGATGTCCTTGGCACTGTCCAGCATCAACTTCAGCTGAAAAATCATGAGGTCCCGGAGGACAATATTGCGCTGTTGCTGTGTGGCCGGCATTGGACGGTCTTCCCGCGTCAGAGGTTCGACACTCCATACGCGGGTCTGAACCGGCTGGTTTCGTCCAGCCTCCATGGATACGCCACGGCATCAGCGAGTGACGCGGACGTCTCCACCGAACAATGTCTGTGGGCCGAAGCTCGGCGCGCCGAGCGGACCCGCGTCCACGCCGAACGTACCATCCATCCTGTACGCCACCGTGTTCCTGCTCAAGGCTGCCTGCAGCGTATTCACGATGTTGGGAATGTCGGCAAAGCTCACACTGATATCGATCGGCAGCACCGTGTCCTGCGCGGCACGAAGCGGAAGACCGAGGGGCAGATCGACATTCGCCGTGCGCTGATTGTCGAGGAACAGGTTGCCGGCGAGTCGTGTGAGCGTAAGTCCGAACGGGTTCGGGTTCTGAATGCGCGCGTAAAGGCGGATCCCGAGGCCACCAAGAGGGCGGCCCGATCCAGGTCCCAGAATCCGGAGCTGTGCGTCCTGCCCGGTCGCGCCCGAGAACGTCGGCGGTTGAATGAGCTGCCCCAGGGACGCGCACGCGCCGAGGGCCAGCGTTACAGTGAGGGCAAGGGCGAAGCTCCGGGATCGTCGCATCATGGTGTCTCCTATTCGGGTTCGTACACACGCGGTGCAACGGTCATGCCCATTGACCGCCTGTCGCGTAACGCCACCCGGTGCGTGTCGCGTTGGCGGACACAGGCGGTGCCGTCTATTATCGCTGGCTCATTGACCGATTCCGGGCGGGTGATGGCATGACGACGGACGAAGCGGGTGCGGGCGGCGTGGCAGCTCTCTCTTTCGGGCAGACGGCGCTTCTCGCAGCGGCGGGCGAGGGTGACGTAGGCGAGGTGGAACGCCTGCTCGACAACGGCGCCGACATCAATGGTCGCAGCCGGTGGTGGGCGGGCGGTTTCGGTGTGCTGGATGTCTGTGCGCCGGCGATGGCGGATCTTCTGATTGCCCGGGGCGCGCAGGTCGATGCGCACGCGGCGGCGAGGCTGGGTTTGCTCGACCTCCTGCGTGCGCGGCTGTCGTCCGATGCTGATGCGGTCCATGCGCGCGGTGGCGACGGCAAGACGGCGCTCCACGTTGCGACGAGCATCGCCGCGGCAGACATGCTGCTGGACGCAGGCGCGGACATCGACGCGCTGGATATCGATCACGAGTCGACGCCGGCGCAGCATCTGATTGGCGAGCACGCGGCCGTGGCGGCGCATCTGGTCGAGCGCGGTTGCAGAACCGATCTTCTGCTTGCTGCCGCGCTGGGAGACGGAGCGCTTGCGGGTCGCCACCTCGATGCGGACCCGGCGTGCGCCGCGATGCGCGTCACGGATGCCTGGTTTCCGATGCGTGACGCGCGCGCGGGCGGTACGATCTACCGGTGGACGCTCGGTTGGAATGTTTGCTCACCGATCGTCGCGCGTGCGCGCGGTCACGACGCGTTAGCGTCAGAGCTGATGTCGCACCTGCCGCCTGGCATGGCGCTGTCCGTGGCGTGTGAGACAGGCGACGGCGAATGGATCGCCGCGGCGGTCGCGCGCAATGCGGAGACGGCATCGAGGATTGATAAAAGCGAGCGCACGCAGATCGTGGCGATGGCGGAGCTCGGCAATCACGACGGCATGATGCGGATGCTCGCGCACGGCTGGCCTGCGGATGTCACAGCTGCGCACGGCCAGACGGCATTGCACTGGTGCGCGTTTCATGGCGATGTCGAAGGCGTGCGCGCGCTGCTCACCTCCGGGGCCGACGCGGCCGCAAAGGACGCGCAGTATCAGTCGACGCCGCTCGGCTGGGCCGAACACGGCAGGACCAACAGCTGGTTCTGCGGGCGTGGTGACTACGACGCAACGATTCGTGCATTGAATGGAAGTTGAGCGATGGACATGAAGCAAGCAGGATGGGTGTTGACCGCCGTCGCAATGATCACGATCGCAGGATGCGGTGATGCACCGCGTGACGATGTGCCGGATACAGGTCCACCGCCATTGCCTGACGGCATCACGGCGCTGGTGCCGGAGGTGGTGCGACGGATGCCGCACGATGACAGCGCGTACACGCAGGGCCTGGTCTTTCGTGGCGATACGCTGTTCGAGAGTACGGGACGGTATGGCGAATCCACGCTCCGCGTCCTGGATCCGAAGACGGGTGCGGTCGTGAAGTCTGTGAAGCTGCCGCCCGGCGTGTTCGGCGAAGGTCTGGCCGCGACGGCGGACGCGCTGGTGCAGATCACGTGGAAGGAAATGATCGCGTACTACTATGATCCGTCGACGCTCGAGGTGAAGAAGACGGCGGCGTACGACGGCGAAGGCTGGGGTTTGTGCAGCGACGGGGCGTCGCTCTACATGACGTCCGGCGGCGATCAGTTGATCCGGCGCGATCCCGTTTCGTTCGTCGTGCTCGGCACGCAGGCGATCACGCGAGGCGGCGAGCCGCTGGGTCTGGCGAACGAACTGGAATGCGACGGCGAATTCGTGTGGGCGAATGTCTATGGCAGTACGAAGATCATGAAGATCGAGAAAACCACGGGCCGTGTCGTTGCGGAGGTGGACGCGTCCGGGATCCTGCCGTTTGGCGTGGACCCTCGCAATCCTGACCAGGTGTTGAACGGCATCGCATACAATACGCGTACGCAGACGTTCTACATCACGGGCAAGCTGTGGCCGGAGATGCTCGAGGTCAGGTTCGTCCCTCGATGACCCGCCTGCTCGTGTATGGCGCGAATGGGTACACGGGACGTCTGATCGCGCGTACGGCGCACGCGTATGGCATTACGCCGATCCTTGCGGGTCGTGACGAAGCGGGTGTGTCAGCTGTGGCAGCGTCAAACGGGTTCGAGATGCGCACGTTCAATCTCGATGACGCGTCTGAACATCTGGATGACATTGCAGTCGTCCTTCATTGTGCGGGCCCATTCTCGCGCACATGGGAGCCGATGGTGCGGGCGTGCATCGACCGCGGCGTGCACTACCTCGACATCACAGGCGAGATCGGTGTGTTCGAGAGCATTGCCTCGCTGGACGGACGCGCGAAGGACGCGGGCGTCATGCTGCTGCCGGGGACGGGCTTCGACGTAGTGCCGACGGACTGTCTGGCGGCGCACGTCGCGCAACGGCTGCCGGATGCAACGCGGCTGTTCATCGGGATCAGCGGATCCGGCAGGCTGTCGCGCGGCACGATGACGACCGCGCTTGAAAAGACGGGCAAGGGCGGCCAGGTCCGGCGCGGTGGTCGCATTGTTTCCGTTCCCGCCGCATGGCGCACGCGGGACATCGATTTCGGGGATGGTGTGAAGTCGTGCGTCACGATTCCGTGGGGCGATGTGTCGACGGCGTTCCACAGCACGGGCATTCCGGACATCGAGGTATATGCCGCAGTCCCCGCGGTCACGCAGAAGGCGATGCGGGCGTCCCGCTGGGTCGGTGCACTGCTTCAGCTCGGTCCGGTGAAGCGCACCATTCAGGAACGCATCCAGCGTGGGCCTGCGGGTCCGTCGGAGCGCGAGCTCAACCATGGCGTGAGCAGACTCTGGGCACGTGCCGAAAACGATGCCGGCGGCGTGGCGGAATCCGTGATGACCGGACCGAACGGGTACATGATGACTGCGCATACAGCACTGCTCGCAGCGCAGCGCGTTCTGGCCGGTCACGGCCGGCCGGGGTTCCAGACCCCGTCGCGCGCCTTCGGCGAGAACTTCGCACTGGAAGTGCCCGGCATGGTGCGCAGCGATCGCACGTGACGGGCGTCGTTCGGTGCGCCATCGGGCGCCACATGAGACTGGCGGCCGCACCTGTGGTTTCATATCTGTTGTAGGTCAGCGTCGAGCTGACCGCTAAATTCCAGCCCGGAGTCTTGTCATGACGGCAATGCTTTCGTTGTGGTTGCCCATCGTTGCGGCCGTTCTCACAGTGTACATCGCGAGCGCCATCATCAACACGGTGATGCCGTGGCATCAAAAGGATTTCCCGCCCGTACCGGACGAGGAGGGGATGCGTCGTGCGATCGGCGGGTTCCAGTTGGCGCCCGGAGAGTACAGCATTCCACGCGCCCTCGATAGCAAGGAAATGGGCAGCCCCGAGTTCAGGGCCAGGATGGTGGAGGGTCCGAACGTCATGCTCACGGTGCGTCCCAATGGCCCGATGTCGATGACGGCGAACCTGGTGCAATGGCTGGTCTACTGCATCGTTGCAACAATCGTCATCGCGTGTGTCACAAGCTCGGCATTGCAGGGCAGCACGGACGAACGTGCGGTATTCCATTTTGCTGCCGTCACAGCGTTCCTCTGCTATGCCGGCGCTCTCTGGCAGGGCTCGATCTGGTACAGCCGCCCATGGATCAGCACATTGAAGAACGTGTTCGACGGCGCGATCTACGCTCTTCTGACAGCGGTCATGTTCATGTGGTTGTGGCCATGACGCCGCGGATTCAGGAAGTCATCGATCATCTCGACAGCGCGCACGCCGAACTGCAGCGAGCGATTGCCGAGATCCCGGCAGCCATGCATCAAACGCGTCCCGGTGAGAACCGCTGGTCGGTTGCCGAGGTCGTGGACCATCTCGCACGGGTCGAAGCCCGCATCGTGGGTGTCCTGATCCCCGAACTCGAGAAGATCGTGCGCGCGCCGGACGGGGGTGTGGAGGATGACGACTCACCGGTTGTTCCGACATTCGACATGGCTGCCATGCTGGATCGGACGGAACCGCGAGTGGCCGGCGAGACATCCATGCCGCGTGATGGGATGGACCTGAGCGCGGCATGGGCTCAGCTGGACGCAGAGCGCCAGCGTCTGCGCCGTGCGGTGCTCGCGGCCGATGGTCGCCGTCTCGGGGATGTGGTGCTGCCACATCCCCGATTCGGCGCGCTGAATGTCTACCAGTGGGTCGTGTTCGTCGGCGGTCACGAAGCCCGCCACATCGCGCAGGTGCGCGAGATCGGACAGTCGCTGTGATCCTCTACTTCGGCCACCCGTTCTGTGGAATGCCCCTGGTGATGCGGAGCGCATTCGCGTAGTAGATCTTCTTCAGCACTGCGTCGGGCAGATCGATGCCGTAGAGTTTCCAGAACGCATGGTAGCCGCGGTAATAGTCGAAGTAATCGTCGCGCGTCTCGAACACTCGCCAGTAGTACGGATACTCGTCCGGCTGGAACGAGTCCTTTCCAAACAGAATGCGGTCCTGGTACTTGATGAAGAAGTCGCGAGCGGCGCGGGGCTGCCTGGCGATGTCATAGAGTACTGCGCCCATTTCCGTCTGCACGTTCGGCATCGCATCGAGCATCTTTCCGAGACGCGCGAGGTCGTTGGCATGCCATCCCATATGCGCCATCACAAACGTCGTCTTCGGATTACGGCGGAACAGGTTGTCGCGCTCGGTATTCAACTGCTCGAAACCCGGGAACTGCTCCGGCGGGTAACGTCGTCCGGGGAACAGAGCGAGCTCGAGCCAACGCTCGTTGGTGTAGTCGATGGTGTCCTTGAAGAATTCCTGCGGGTCCGCTGTATGGATGAACACCGGAATCCCCAGGCGCGCCGCTTCCTGCCAGACCGGATCGAGTGCGGGATCGTCGATGCGAAGCCGCGTGCCGTCCTTCTTCTTCGTAGACAGGCCCAGTCCCTTCCCGATCTCGCCGACGCCGACGGCGCCAGCGGCAACGTCGGCCCGCAACTGCGCGACGGCATTCGCGGCCCATCCCTCGTCGACGTTCTGGAAACTGATGCCGGTCAGGAATCGGACGCGGTCCTTCATCCCGGCCTTTTCGAGGGCGCCCGTCAGTTGCCGGATCCTGGCTGCTCCAACGTTGTCGGCGGCGATCACCACACGCACATTGATTGCATCCAGCGATTTGCGGAGCGCTGCAATGCTGGAGTCGGAGCCCAACATCTGCGAGATATGGCCGTGGAAGTCGATTGCCGGGTACTTCGCCCCGGGCACCTTGTGCTCTGGTGTGACCAAGGTGGACCGCGGCCGGTAGTCGAGGATGCTGGGGGCCGGAAGTTGCGGCGCCTGGCATCGGCCGGGCCTGACCTCGGTCATTCCCGCCGGGCAATCGGCGCCTGAACGGCTGGCAACATCGCGGGCCGGCTGCTGGGCGGTGACGCCTGCGACGGAGTTGAGCAGCAGCAGGCTCAAGACAAACAGAGACGGATGGATTCGCATGGGGCCCCGGAGATTGAGATCGATTGGATGCAGTTTCGCCATTGGCAATGCCGTCCGTCAAGCCGTGGATCAGGGCGGCGCTGATGTTGCAATGAACGATGATTTCAACGCTGCTGGGGTCGAGGCCTCCGGACGGAGCTGCCGCACCCTGCGGCCGCCCGCCTCGTATCCAGCAACTCGACCGAAGCAGTCGCTTTGCGCGAACGCGCCGATTGTAGCGGATACGCCCAACAGGATCGGGCACCAATGATCAAGGCTCAGGCGAGTACAGCGGAAGCGGCGGCGTTGTTGACAACGGGCGCGCTGCAAAGCGCGATTTTCAACAGCGCGAACTTCTCGAGCATAGCGACGGATGCCGAGGGTGTCATCCAGATTTTCAATGTCGGAGCGGAGCGTATGCTCGGCTACACGGCGTCGGAGGTCACCAACCGGATCACGCCCGCGGATATCTCCGACCCGCTGGAGGTGATTGATCGCGCAAAGGCACTCAGCCTGGAGCTTGGTACATCGATCACGCCGGGGTTTGAGGCACTGGTGTTCAAGGCGTCCCGCGGGATTGAAGACATCTACGAGCTGACGTACATCCGCAAGGACAAGAGCCGGTTCCCGGCAGTGGTATCGGTTACAGCGCTGCGTGATAAAGACGACGTCATCATCGGGTACCTGCTGATTGGCACGGACAATACCGCACGCAAGCAGGCTGAGGAGGCGCTTCTCAAGGCAGGCGCACTGCAGAGCGCGATCTTCAACAGCGCAAACTTCTCGAGTATCGCAACGGACGCGAATGGCGTCATCCAGATTTTCAATGTCGGTGCCGAGAAGATGCTGGGTTATGCGGCGGCGGATGTCATGAACAAGGTAACGCCCGCCGACATCTCGGACCCTGATGAAGTGGTGGCGAGGGCGACGGAGTTGAGCTTGGAGTTTGCGACGCCGATTGCGCCCGGTTTCGAGGCGCTGGTATTCAAGGCGTCGCGCGGGATCGAGGATATTTACGAGTTGACGTACATCCGCAAAGACGGAAGTCGTTTCCCTGCAGTCGTGTCAGTGACCGCGCTGCGGGATGCGAAGGAAGTCATCATCGGATATCTGCTGATCGGCACCGACAATACTGCGCGCAAGCAGGTCGAGGAGGAGCGCATGAAACTGGATCAGCGATTGCGGGATCAGCATTTCTACACGCGATCGCTGATCGAGTCGAATATCGACGCGCTGATGACGACGGACCCGCGCGGCATCATCACGGATGTGAACAAGCAGACGGAGGCATTGACGGGCTGCACGCGTGACGAGCTGATCGGCGCGCCGTTCAGGAACTACTTCACCGACTCGGCCCGTGCGGAGGCCGGCATCCGGCGAGTCCTGAATGAGGGGAAGGTCACCAACTACGAGCTGACAGCGCGCGCGAGGGATGGCAAGCTGACGGTCGTGTCGTACAATGCGACCACATTCCACGATCGTGACCGCAGTCTGCAGGGCGTGTTCGCGGCGGCGAGAGATGTGACAGAGCTCAAACAGTTCGAGCGGACACTGCAGTTGAAGAATGCGGAACTGGAAGACGCGAGCAGGATGAAGTCGGAGTTCCTCGCGAACATGTCGCACGAACTGCGAACGCCACTCAATGCGATCATCGGCTTTTCGGAGATCCTCAAGGATGGGCTGATGGGGGAGCTGACGGAGCAGCAGTGCAACTTCATCGCCGACATCTTCAGCAGCGGTACGCACCTGTTATCTCTCATCAACGACATCCTCGATCTGTCGAAGGTCGAAGCCGGCAAGATGACGCTCGACCTGGAGCCGGTCCCGGTCTCGTCACTGTTTGCCAACAGCCTGTCGATCATCCGTGAGAAGGCGGCATCGCGCGGGATCCGCCTCGTCATGGAGGCGGGCGAGGACCTCGGCACGATCGACGTGGACGTGCGCAAGGTGAAGCAGATCGTATACAACCTGCTGTCCAATGCAGTAAAGTTCACCGGCGAGAATGGCCAGGTGACACTGCAGGCGGATCGCGTGAGCTGGGACGACATCGGTCGTCTGTCGGGTGACTGGCCGGGCCGATCATTCCCGGTTCCCGACGCAGTGTGTCCTGACCTCATCCGGATCAGTGTTACGGACAACGGCATCGGCATTGCCGAGGACGCGCTCGAGCTTCTGTTCTCACCGTTCAGCCAGATCGACAGCGGCCTTGCAAGAAAGTTTGAAGGTACGGGCCTCGGTCTGGCGATGGTGAAGCTGCTCGCTGAACTGCACGGCGGTAGTGTCGCGGTTGAGAGCGAGGTCGGGGCCGGTTCGCGATTCACGATCTGGCTGCCTGCGCGTGCGGCCGCGATGGAAGCCGTAGTGAACAGCGTCAGCCCGACACTGGAGGTGGCGACGGCAACAGGCGGCCGCATGGCACTCATCGTGGAGGACGATCCCAAGTCTGCCGACCTCGTGCGTGTGCAGTTGGAGGCGGAGGGATTCTCGGTTCTGATCGCGCCCTCCTGCGAGGCCGCGCTGCTGATCGCTGCCGACAATCCGCTATCCCTCATTACGCTCGACATCATGCTGCCGGAAATGGACGGATGGGAGTTCCTGGAGCGCATCAAGGATCGGCCGTCGCTTGCCGACGTGCCCGTGGTGATCATATCGATCGCAGCGGACCTGGAGCGTGGCTTCGCGCTGGGCGCATCTGCTGTGCTGCAGAAGCCAATTTCACGGAAGCACCTGATGGACTCGCTGACCAAGCTGGGCCTGCTTTCGAGCAATGCCGACAAACCGGTCAAGGTCCTCGTGGTTGATGACGATCCCAAGGCAGTCGAACTCGCCGCGCTGTGTCTCGGCGATACGGCCAGCACGGTGCTCCGAGCGCACCGCGGCCGCCAGGCAGTGGACATTGCCATCCGCGAGCTTCCCGATCTGATCATTCTGGACCTTATGATGCCGGACCTGAACGGCTTCGATGTCGTGGACATCCTGCGAAAGATACCGGAGACTGCCGCCATCCCGATTCTCGTAGTTACGGCCAAGAAGGTTACCGCTGAGGATCGCGTGAAACTAAACAGCCATGTCAGCGCAATCGTCGGCAAGAGCGGGTTTGACAGCGGTCTTTTTCGTGAGGAAGTACGGCGCGCGATGGCCGGCAACCCCGTCAGGGTGGCCTGATGGCGCGCATCCTCGTTGTAGAAGACAACCCTGCGAACATGACGCTCGCGACATTCCTGCTGCAGTCCGCGGGTCACGAAGTTTTGAGCGCCACGAATGCAGAGGCCGGGCTCCTGCTGGCACGGGAAGAGCGCCCCACGCTGATCCTCATGGATATCCAGCTTCCCGGCATGGATGGGCTGCACGCGACCAGCCTGCTGAAGCAGGACGAGCACACCCGTGACATCCCGGTGGTAGCGCTCACCGCGCTGGCGATGAAAGGTGACGAGGAGCGCATCCGGGCGGCGGGCTGCGATGGGTACATTTCGAAGCCGCTTTCCTACAAGAATTTCCTTGCCGTGATCGCGGAGCAACTGGCGCGATAAGGCGCGGTCGCGGCTGGCGGGTCCCGCCGTCCGGGTGTATTTCAATGGCATGCAAACACGACGCGCGCCGGTTGTGCAAGGATGCCATGACTGAATCCAACCGCCGGTTCATCCGCCACACGATCAACGTGCCGCTCGAAGTCACGTCAGGGGGCACGCACCAGACCGCGATCGATCAGGGTGTGAACGTGAGTCACGGCGGGCTCGCGTTCACGTCCGTGGAGTGCCTCGATATCGGCGACGTCGTCGAGCTCCGCATCGCAACGGTGACACCACCATTCGAGGCGCGCGCGCGGGTTGTCTGGTGTCGCCCTGAGGCGCCGGCATTCCTGGTCGGCGTGGAGTTCCTCGACAAAGGTGACGCGTTCCGGTCGCGGATGGTGGAGCAGGTGTGCACGATCGAAGGCTATCGCCAGCAGGTCCTGGCGGAAGAAGGCCGGGAGATCAGCTCGCAGGACGCCGCAGCTGAATGGATCGCAAAGTTTGCAGGCCGATTCCCGCACGCGGATGAGCACGACGGCGGCGATTGATCGCGCTCACGTCGGGGGTGCCACCATCAGCGGGACGGTGGGACCCCAGGCGACACGACTTGCTGAGGGGCCGCCCGTGGCCCCGCTATGACGGGAAGAATCTCGCCGCGTAGCGCGGAGTGACCGAGCCTCGCGTAATTGATCGCCGTAGCGAGGATGCGCGCCGCTTCCTGCGGTGCGTGGAACCCCATTGAGTTCTCCGCTTCGACGAAGTCCGTCAGGAACTGCGCCTTCCGCTGTAACTTGCGCGCATCGCGGATGCGCGCGTCGGTGCTGTCGAGGCCGGCGGCTCCGATCTGACGCGTGAGTTGCAATACAGCATCGAGGGCCATGTTGCGCAGCTCATACGTGCGGTCCTGGATCGTGTTGACCCGCTGCCGGAGCTCGTCCTCCGACCACTGGTGACAGGTTTGACACGCCTTGTCGATGTTGAGCAGGGGACTGCGCACATGGTGGTCGCTGATCTTCATCGCACCAACGCGTTTGTACGGCATGTGACAATCCGCGCATGCGACGCCGGACCGCGCGTGGATGCCCTGGCTGTACAGCTCGAACTCGGGATGCTGCGCCTTCAGGACCGGCGCGCCGCTGACGGCGTGCGTGAAATCCTTGTGCCCGTTCTCTTCGTAGTAGGCCAGAATGCTGTCGGCTTTCAGTCCCTTCGTCCAAGGGTACGTGAGACGTTTTTCCTTGCCCTTGAAGTAGTACTCCACGTGACACTGGCCGCACACGAATGTGCGCATCTCCTGGCGGGTTGCATCCCGGTTCACATCATAGTCGGCCACGCCTTCCGACACCTTGAGTGCGCGTATGCCCTCGATGAAACCCGGCCGTGTCACCCGCAGCTCCATGGTCTTCGGGTTATGGCAGTCGATGCATGCGATGGGGTGGTTGATGTTGCCCTGCCTGCGCGCTTCCGCGTATGGCAGCGGGTTCAGGGCTTCGAAGCCCTTGATGAGGTCACCACCGCCTGCACGCATGTACGGCACATACATGGAGCCGTGACAGTGCAGGCATGCGCCCGGCTGTGGCGATGCGGCCTGCCGTTCCGTGAACAGCTGGTCCTCCAGCATGAAGGCGTGCCCTCTCTCTTCACGGAAGTCTTTCGAGAATGCATAGCCCGCCCAGAACTCGCGCAGCCGTGGGTCCTCTTCGAGTCGGGACTGCGCGACAACGGTCCGCGGGTCGCCGGCCGATGCTTCACGCGGCATGGCTTCGCTGCCGCCGTAGCGCGTCCGGACCTGGTCCACAGTGCGACGGTAGTCGTCGTACTGCAACGGGAAGTTTTTCCCCCAGACTGCGGGGTCCGTCGTCGTATCGGTCAACTCCACGACGCGATAGAAGGGGTTTCTCGCCTCCTGCTGTCGCGTGAAGATGTTGGTGAGCAGCGCTACGAGCGCGATGGTGATGAGCGCGGCGGTGACGGCGGCTCCGATCAGCCAGCCCAGTCCGAACCTGCGACGCGGTTCCATACGATCGGTCATATAGTCTACCTCACCTGATGTCCGACATAACGGTGGCACCGTGCACAGCGCACGGATCCATCCTCCTCACCTGACGCGGTGTGGCCATCGATTGCGTCGGTGATCGCCGCGTGACAGTATCGGCACGCGTGTTCGGTCACCTCGCGGTTGCGCGGTGTGATGCGTATGGGGTCCGGGAAGTTTCCCGTTGTGAAGTAGAACGAGTGCCAGAAACCGTTGCGACCCTTCGTCGCATACTTCCCGATGAGATCGTGGGGTGCGTGGCAGTCGTTGCACACCGCGACTGCGTGATGCGTGGACTTCCGCCATGCATCGAAATGCTCCTGCATGATGTGACAGTTCGCGCACGCCGCGGGATCGTTCGTCATGTAAGAGGCGCCCTTGGCGTAAACGAAAGTGAATGCACCGATACCGGCGGTAACGCCAAGCAGAACGACGATGAATGCGATGAGCCAGAATCGACGGGATCGCCGGGGTTCGCCGTTGGTTCGCTTCCAGTGCGTCAATCGTTCCGTTCCTGTTCAGAGCCGTGCGTGAGTGCGTGAAGATTCGTGCCGCTGGTGTTCTCGAGCGGGGCGCGAGCCGATCCGAGAAGCGAGCCGGCGAGCCGGGGCTTCTACCAGACGGTTGCAATGAGGGTGCCCCACATGTCCGGGTCGAAGGGAACGGCGACGTTGTTGACGCGTCCGCCGATGGGGATGTGCAGGAGATCGAAAGGGGTTTCGAATCCTGGATTTCCAATGGAGCCCCGGATCTATTCGGGTGGGCCGCCGCCAGCCTTGTGGCGATAGGTGATCCGGCCGCGGGAC
>JBBSJG010000033.1:0-21074 GCA_038257485.1 Longimicrobiales bacterium
CTGCGGTTTCACGCCGCGGCATGCGGCCGGCGTGATATGCAAGCCTGCCGGCCTGCACCGCGAGCTTCATGGCGAGCGACATCCGCGCCGCATCCTGCGCTTCTGCGAGCGCCGTATTCATGAGAATGCCGTCCACACCCTGCTCCATGGTCAGGCACGCATCCGATGCGGTGCCCACACCGGCATCGACGATGACCGGGCACGACAGACGGCTCTTGATCTCGCGGATGAAATACGGGTTCACGAGACCGAGACCACTGCCGATCGGACTCGCGAGCGGCATCACTGCCGCACACCCTGCATCCTCGAGACGAAGCGCAGTGATCAGGTCTTCGTTGGTGTAGGCCAGCACCTTGAAGCCCTCTGCAACCAGCACCTTCGTGGCTTCGAGCGTAGCAAACACATCGGGCAACAGCGTCTTCTGATCGCCGATCACCTCGAGCTTCACCCAGTCGCTCATCCCCGCGGCACGGCCGAGACGCGCATAGCGGATTGCATCCTCCGCGGTATAACAGCCCGCCGTATTCGGCAACAGGAAGTACCGCTTCGGATCGAGGTGGTACAGAATCCCTTCCTCTTTCGTACGATCGAGGTCCACACGTCGCACTGCAACCGTCACCATGTCCGCGCCCGAGGCCTCGATGGCCCGGATCATCTCGTCATTCGAACGATACTTGCCCGTGCCGACAATGAGCCGCGACGCGATCACGCGGTCCGCGATACGGAACTCGTCAGTCCTGTCAGTACTCATCCGCCCCCCACAAAGTGCACCAGCTCGAACTGATCGCCTGACTGCAGCTGCGTGTCATCGAACGCGCCGCGATCCAGGATCTCACGATTGTATTCAACGACGATGAGCTGCGGATGCAGACCGAGCTGCGCCAGCAGTTCCGCGACATTGCCTTCCGGCACGTCCCGGACTTCGCCATTGATTGTCACTCGTACCATTGCATCCTTCATGTCACCGCCTGCATCGACTCGATGTACTTCAGTGCCGCGCCCGCGGGCGACGGATCCGACCAGACGCCCGAGATCGCCGCCACGCCATACGCACCCGCGAGCAGCGCCTCCTGGGCGCGCGACGGCGTTACGCCCCCGATCGCGATAACGTTGCACGCCGCCCGCTCCGTCGCCGCACCGATCATGGCCACGCCCTCGCCACACTCGCCCGGATGCGATCCGCTCGCCCAGATTGTACCCAGTATCACGTAATCGGCTCCGTCGCCACACGCGCTTGCCGCGTCTGCTGCGCTGTGCACCGACTGGCCGATGAGGACACGCGTTCCGTCCATGTGCGTCGCTCGTGCGGCGCGTGCCGCCATCGCGATCGCTGCACGGATGGGGAGGGACCGCGATGTCAACTGTACGCCGTCTGCCCCGGCGGCCACTGCCACGTCCATCCGTTCATTCACGACGATCGCACTGCCATACCGACGCGCCACCGGCACGAGGCGGGACGCATGCTCGTACAGTGTGCGCGCATTCGCACGCTTCATGCGCAGATGGACTGCAACTTCAGTCCCGCATGCCGCCATGATTTCCGTCGCATGGTCCAGGAACGAAGCGCCCGCTGCGATATCATCCGTCGTGACCACATGCAGCCTGGCGATCATCGACGGCACCGACACATCGGCGATGACAGCGTCACGATCAGTGGAACACGTCCCCTGCGACGGCGCCGCGGCCGCGCGTCCATTCCGTCGCCATCATGCGACGCTTCCCGGCAACCTTCACTTCGCGCACGCGGATCGCGCCGGTGCCGCATGCAATGAGCAGCCCGTCCTCGTCGCTGTTGTTCGCTCCCTCGAGCACCGTGCCGGGCGCTGCATCATGCTGGTGGTCGGGTATCGGCAGCGGGCGAAACAGCTTTACATCCTCATCGCCCCAGCTCGACCACGCGCCTGGCTGCTCGTCCATGGCGCGCATGTGACGGCCGACCTCGATCGCCGATCGCGTCCAGTCGATCTGCGCGTTCACCCGCGTGAGCTTCGGTGCGTACGTCGCGCGGGCATGATCCTGCTCGACTTCTTCGATGCCGTCGAACTCCATCAACGCAAGCGCCTCGATCAACCCCTCCGCCCCGATCTCGCTCAGGCGGGTCGTGATGTCCGACGCAGTCTCTTCCTCATTGATCGGTTCGGGCACCTGGTACAGGATCGGACCGGCGTCCAGCTGCTCCGCAATCCGCATGATCGTGATCCCCGTCTCGCCATAGCCACGCTCGATCGCCCAGTTGATCGGCGCCGCACCGCGCAAGAGCGGCAGCAGCGACGCATGCACGTTGACCGTGCCATTCACCGGCAGCTCGAGCACCTCGCGCTTCAGGATCTGGCCATATGCCACAACCACGAAGATCTCGGCATCGAGTTCACGCAGCGTTGCCATGAACGCGTCGCCATGCGCCTGCTCAGGCTGCAGGACCGGCACCTTCTGCTCCTCCGCAAGCTGCTTCACCGGCGACGCGCGCAGCGTACGGCCGCGGCCCGCAGGCCGATCCGGCTGTGTCACCACTGCAAGCACATCATGCCCTTCGCCAAGGAGCGCACGCAGCGACGGCAGCGCGAACTCCGGCGTACCCCAGAACACGACTCTCATTCCTCGTCCGGCTTCACTTTCTGCCACTTCTTGAGCAGCATCTTGCGCTTCAGCGGGCTCACACGGTCGATGAACATGATGCCATCGATGTGGTCGACTTCGTGTTGCAAGATGCGCGCGACGAAACCGTCCGCCTCGATCCGCGTCGGCTGCCCCTCGCGGTCCAGCCCCTCGACCACCACCTGCAGCGGCCGCTCCACCACCTCGCGCAGGCCTGGCAGGCTGAGGCACCCCTCCTCCGCTCGGTCGACCTCGTCGCTGAACGACAGGATCCGCGGATTCACCAGCGCAAACGGCGCGATGCCCTCCTCATGCGGGTCCACCACGATCACGCGCACGCTCTCGCCGATCTGCGGCGCCGCCAGACCTACCCCCTCCTCTGCGTACATCGTGTCGAACATATCCGCGATCAAGCTTCGGACCTGGTCCGGAAGTTTGATGTCGGCCTCGACAGAAATCTCGTTGGCCCGTTTTCGAAGGACGGGGTCGCCGAGAAGCTTTACTTCGCGAACTGACATCGACCGATCCTAGCTTTCCGTTGTCGTTGCGCTGAAGACGCGGGCGATCTTGACCTTCGCAACGATCACGCGCGCATCCGCGCTCTTCAGCGTGACGCGGTCCTCTGCGAGATGGACGACGGTGCCGATCAGCCCGCCCTCCGTCATGACTTCGTCGCCCTTCTTCACGTTGTCCACCATCACGCGGTGCTGCATCTGAATTTTCCGCTGCGGCCGGATGATGAGGAAGTACATGATGAGGCCGAACGACACGAGCGTGATGACGGGCCCGATCATCTGGGAGCGGGGCGCGGCCTGCAGTGCGATCAATGCGAGCATATTCATGTTCAGGCGTTCTCCATCAATGGTTCACGGCTCCCGCGGAATCGCGCGAGCCAGTCTTCACTCCACTGCATGAGCTCGCCGGCGAGGATCGCCGAACGAGCCTGTTGTGCGATGCGCACCAGGAAGCGCAGGTTGTGCAGCGACACGAGCCGCAGCGCGAGTACTTCACCGGCCGCCACGAGATGGCGCAGGTACGCGCGACTGAAATTCGAGCACGTGTAGCAGTCGCACGTCGGGTCCAGCGGCCTTTCATCGAGCTTGTAGCGCGCAGCGCGCACATTCACCTGCCCGCCATGCGCGACCCACGCCGTGCCGTTGCGCCCGTTCCGCGTGGGCGCGACGCAATCGAACATGTCGATACCGCGGCGGATCGCCTCCACGAGGTCGTCCGGGTAGCCGACGCCCATCAGGTACCGCGGCAGCCGCGGCGGCAGCTCCGGCTCCAGCACGTCCAGCATCTCGAGCATGCGCGGCTTGGGCTCTCCTACGGACAGACCGCCGATGGCGATGCCATGCCAGTCCGCCATGTCTCGCACTCGCCTCGCCGCGTCCACGCGCATGTCCGCGTAGATCGAGCCCTGCAGGATCGGGAACAGCGTCTGCGCATCCATCTGACCGTCCTCCTGTCGCAGCACGTCGAACCGCGTGCGACACCGGGCGAGCCAGCGCATCGACCGTTCGTGTGCCTGCGACGCGACCTCGCGCGATGACTGGCCGGGCGGACATTCGTCGAAGGCCATGATGACGTCGGCGCCAAGCGCGCGCTCCACGTCCATCACGCTTTCGGGTGTGAACATGTGTCGAGACCCGTCGATATGACTCTGAAACAGCACACCGTCGTCCGAGATCTTGTTCGTCTTCCCCAGGCTGAACACCTGGAACCCGCCTGAGTCCGTCAGCACAGGCTTGTCCCAACTCATGAAACGATGCAGCCCACCCAGCTGGCGGACCGTCTCGTGACCGGGCCGCAGATACAGGTGGTACGTGTTCGACAGGATGATCTCCGCACCAATGTCCACGAGCTCGTGCGGCGACGCCGTTTTCACGGTTGCCTGCGTACCGACCGGCATGAAGACAGGTGTATGCACATCACCGTGCGGAAGGTGCAGCACACCGGCCCGGCCCGCCCCGTCGGTTTTCTCGATTTCAAACTCAAACATCCGTCAACAACATCGCATCGCCATAGGAATAGAATCGGTATTCGTCGCGAACCGCCGTCGCATACGCATTCATGACATGTTCGTAGCCGCCGAATGCGCTTACGAGCATCAGCAGCGTTGAGCGCGGCAGGTGGAAGTTCGTCAGCAGGTGGTCCACAACGCGGAACCGGTAACCGGGCCGAATGAACATCGCCGTGACGCCGTCGCCGGCACGGATCCGGCCGTCCTCTCCGACGATCGACTCGAGCGTGCGCGTGACGGTGGTGCCGACTGCCCACACGCGGCCGCCCGCCGCGCGGACGTCATTGATCGCGCCCGCCGCCTCGACCGAAACCGAGTACCGCTCGTCGTGCATCACATGGTCGGCCGGGTCTTCCACGTCCACCGGCCGGAACGTCCCGACACCCACATGAAGTACGATCCGCGCGATCACTACCCCGCGGGCGCGCAGACGGTCGAGCACGGCCTGGGTAAAATGAAGGCCTGCGGTAGGGGCAGCAACCGAACCTTCCTCCCGTCCGTAGACGGTCTGATAGCGCTCGGCGTCGAATCCTTCCACCTCGCGGTCGATATAGGGCGGCAGCGGCATCCGTCCATGGCGCGCGATCGCCTCATCGACAGGCAGGACCGTCCTCAGCCGGACGACCCGGTTGCCATTGGGGAGCACGGAGAGCACCTCGATCTCGAAACCGTCGGCCACCTCGATCACCCTACCCGGACGGATTTTCCCCCCCGGGCGCACCAGCGCCTCCCAGACATCCCGGCCGGCTGACCCGCCGGAAGGGTCGTGTGCAGGCGTGAGGAGCAGCACCTCCGCCTCGCCACCGCCCGGCCGGCGGCCGAGAATGCGGCACGGCATGACCCGCGTCTCGTTCAGGACGACGACGTCGCCGGTGGGCACGAGGTCCGCGAGTTCCCGGAATATACGATGGTGGATCGAGCCGTCGGGGCGCAGCACGAGCAGCCTGCTCTCATCCCGGCGCTCGGCCGGGTAACGGGCGATCTGTGCGGGCGGCAGCTCGTAGTCGAAGGCCGAAGTCGGGAGGTTAGTCCCGGTCACCGACAACGTGCCCCTGCATGAGGTCGCGCACCTGGCGCACGCGATCGGGGAGGATCCACAGCAGCTCCTCGGCTGCGTGAATATCCGGTCGATACCTGCCTGCATCCGTGATGAAGTCGACGACGGTCGTCTCGATGGGATGGCGGCCCAGGTCGAACCGGTGTTCGTACAGGTGACAGACGAGGCCGAGGTCCAGATCGAACGCCCGCTCGACACTGCGCAACGCTTCGAGGCGGAGCGCCGCATCCTCGGCGCCTCGCTGCAACAGCGCCTCGCGCATGATGCGATGCGAGTTGCTGTGCAGGTCGTAGCGCTCGGCCAGGAGAACGCGGTCCGTGAGTGTGAGGGCGACGACGTCCATCATCCCTCGAACAGGTTGACCTGTGGCTCGTCAGGCTTGTCGCGCTCCGCCGGGAGCGTGTAGCCAAACCGGCGATATGCGTTCTTCGTCGCCATGCGGCCGCGCGGCGAACGCATGAGGAACCCGTTCTGGATGAGGAACGGCTCGTAGACCTCTTCGAGCGTCCCCGCGTCTTCACCGACCGACACTGCCAGCGTGTTGAGGCCGACGGGTCCGCCGTCGAAATGCTCGATGATGCTCTTCAGGATGCGCGCGTCCATCTCGTCCAGGCCGTACTCATCGACGTCGAGCATCAGCAGCGCTTCCGCAGCGACATCCTGCGTGATGACGCCTTTCGCGCGGACCTGCGCATAGTCACGCACACGACGGAGCAGCCGGTTGGCGACGCGCGGTGTGCCGCGCGAGCGCCTCGCCAGTTCTGACGCGCCCTCTTTCGAGCATTCCACGCCCAGGATCTCTGCACTGCGCGTCACGATTACGCCCAGTTCCTGCGGTGTGTAGAAGTTGAGGCGTTGCACGATCCCGAAGCGCGCACGCATCGGCGGTGTGAGCAGGCCGAACCGCGTGGTCGCGCCCACGAGCGTAAACCGCTCGATCGGCATTGTTACGGTCTGCGCCTTCGGACCCTCCGACAACCGGATGTCGATCCGGTAGTCCTCCATCGCCGGGTACAGGAATTCCTCGACGACTGGACGCAGCCGATGGATTTCGTCGATGAACAGGACATCGCCCTCGCGCAGATTCGTCAGAATCCCGACCAGGTCACCCGGCTTCTCGAGCACGGGACCGGACGTTGTCTTGATGTTGACGCCCAGCTCCCTCGCCATGAGCATGGCCAGGGTCGTCTTGCCCAGACCGGGCGGGCCGTGGAACAGCGTGTGGTCGAGCGCCTCCCTGCGGCCGGTCGTCGCATCGATGGCAATGCGCAGGGAGTCCTTGACCTTCTGCTGGCCGATGAACTCCTCCAGCCGCTGCGGGCGCAGCGACAGCTCGACCGCGCTCTCCTCGCTCAGTACTTCCGGTGTCGTGATCTCGGATCGCATGGGGCAATTATCGCCGCCATCCGACCCCCCGGCAACCGCTTGCGAACAGCGCAGCGAACTTTCCCGAAACCCCCTGTGTAGTAGTCGTCGAACGGATCCGCCACGCGCCGCGGCGGCCGCAACATCCGATGCCGGAGGTTTCCATGTCCCCAGCAATGTCCGTTTCTCGTCCGATCCTCGCGATGGCCGTGCTCGCCATGGCGTCGACCCTGGCCGCCTGTGCCCAGACCAGGGTCACCCGCATCGATCCGGCCGCCGTCACCGACCTCTCCGGCGGGTGGAACGATACCGACTCCCGCCTGGTCGCGAACGAGCTGATCCAGTCCAGCCTGACCCAGCCGTGGCTCCGGTCCTACACCGAGGCACACGCAGGCCAGGCACCCGTCGTCATCATCGGGAGCTTCGACAACAACACCATGGAGCACATCCCCGTCGCAACGTTCACCAAGGAACTGGAGCGCGCGTACGTGAACTCAGGCGCGGTCCGTGTCGTCGCCACAAAGGATGAGCGCTCGGATGTGCGGGATGAGCGGAAGGATCAGCAGGAGAATGCACGCGCGGACACCCGCGCGCGCCAGGCGCAGGAGCTCGGTGCGAAGTACATGCTGCAGGGCACCATTCAGGCCGTGCAGGATGCGCAGGGACGCGAGAAGGTGGTGTACTACCAGATCGATGCGACGCTCGTCGACCTCGAGTCCAATATGAAGGTGTGGACGGGGCAGAAGCAGCTGAAGAAGCTGATCACGAAGCCCCGCATCGTCAGGTGAGGCCTTCGAGCGGATCGGCAGGCCCGGCGTCCACCACCTCGACATCTCCGCCGGGCACGACAACTGACGATTCCACTGGCACCGCCGCGACCTCCCACACCGCCTGGATCGCATGCTGGTTGAGCACAATGTCGCCCAGCGTGACGTTCACCTTCTTGGGCGGACGGCCGCTCCGCAGCAACTGCGCCTTCGCCATCGGAATGAACTGCTGCGTGCTCTCCATGTAGTCGCTCAGCCGCTGCCTCGCCGCAATCAGGAGACCCGCCCGCAACAGCAGGCCGCCGTCCAGCTGGATCTCCACCATTCGCTCCGTCGGCGCCATCGATGCACTCGTCAGCGTGATGTCCCCATCCGGCGCGGCCACCCACAACACCTGGTCGACCTTCAATGCCACATGTTGCGCGTCCTCCTGCGTGCTCGCCCAGTGCGCACCACGCAGGTTTATGTATTGTTTGCGATTCGCAAAGTACGTCGCCAGCGACTGGCCTTCGGCCCAGCTCACCTGCGCTTCCACCATCCGGAAGTCACGCAGGAAGATGCGCAGACGGCGAGGGGGCGTTCTTGATTCGATCATCTGGTGTCCTGTCCATTCTTTGAGTTATCCGGGGCAGGGCAAGGTCTACAATGCCACGCAGGAGTACCTTTTTGCAAGGTTCCCGCGGTGTGGAACTCGGCCCATGCACCGGAGGTACGTACGGTCGACGCGCCGTTGCGACTCGATGCGACGGCCCGGATCACCGCGGCGCTCGCCGTCGCACAACCCGTCGAGGACCTCATGCGCTCTCGTCTACTGCTCGTTCCGATGCTCGCGCTCACCGCTTGCGCCCCCCGTCAGATCCATGAAGATCCCGTGCTCCGCACCGGTGACCGTGTCGCCACCAGTGACGCTGCGGTCGAGTCCGCGAGACAGGACGCGCAACGCACACAGCGCGAGGCCACCGGTCGTCGCGACGAACTTGCAGCAAACGCATTGTCGAGCTGTGCACCGAAAGTGTGCGAAGCAATCGCGCGTGGTGAACTCGCAATCGGTATGAACGAGGCACAGGTGCTCGCCGCGACACGGACCACCGAAGCCGCTTGGTCGTCGCGCGATGCCGGCACGGCGAGTGTGATGGTGCCCGTCTCACTCTCGGGTGCACCGCGTGACGCTGTCGGTGAGCTTGCCATGGTGCAGCTGCGCGATGGTCACGTCGCTGCATACAGCTACCACGAAGCCGCTGGCGTCCGTGTCGTGACGAATGCTGCGCAGGCGACGACGGACGGGCGAGCCTCGGCAATGGCGGACATGATGCTGCGCGAGGGCGACGACTACACCGCGCGCGGTGAACTGGACGCGGCGCTCGACCGGTACGACCGCGCGCAGATCCTGCGCCCATCGGACCCGCGTATCGATTACCGCATCGCGACAGTACTGGACAAGGCGCTCCGCCCGATTGAAGCGCAGATCCGATACGAGCTGTTCCTCCACCGCCTCGAGATCGAGAAGATCGATGCGCACGGCAAGGCGTATGGAAATCTCGCCGATGCAATTGCGCAGGCGAGGCAGCGCGTGATCGTCCTCGAGAAGCAGAACCGCTAGTCTGATGCAGCGCGCCCGTCCGTTCGGACTGCAGCGTCAGCGGCCGCACCAGTTGCGCCGGCTTCGGCAGTTCGCCGTCGCGGGCGCACTGCTGTTGCCGTTCACGGGCGGTTGCGCGCGTCTGATGCAGTCGTACGACCTCGCGCCGAACGGATTGACGCGCACCGAGGATGGGTGGCGCCGCATGCTCGTCGCCGGAAGGGGGGACAGTGTTGCTTCACGCATCGAGCGAGGCGGCAGCGATGTTCCCGGCGACGAACTCATGCGGATGCTCTACCTGGGTACCGCCGCGCACTATTCCGGTGATTACGTATTGAGCAACCAGTACCTCGAGGCGGCGGCGGCAGTAACCGATGACCGCATCACGAAAAGCCTGTCGCGCTCCGTGATGTCGCTCGTTTCCAGTGACGGCGTATTGCCGTACTCGACCAGTCGTACGGAGCGACTGCTGATCCCATATTACGCAGCGCTCAACTATGTAGCGCTCGGCGACATGGAGGGCGCGGCCGTCGAGGCGAGGCGCCTGTCCGCATTGCTGCAGGCCGAACCCGCAGACGCGTCCGACGACACCCGTCGCGTGCGCGCTGCGATGCGGGTGTTCAGCGGCGCAATCTTCGAGGCGGGCGGCCATCGCAACGACGCACTCGTCGCCTATCGTAATGCCGCAGCGCTCGGCGGCGGCGTCGACACATCCGCTCTCACGTTCGATCGGGCGGCCGCCGACAGCAGTGGTTCCATCATCGTTCTGCTCGAGGACGGGTTCATTGCGCACCGCGTCGAGCAGAACCTGTTCGTGTGGCTGGGCGGTGATGAGCTGAACGCGTTCTCTACCGGTGGCGACGACGGCGTGCGGACTGCATCGAGCGTTGCGGGCCGCGTCGTCGAGCGTGCATTCGGTACAGGCGGCGGCCCGGGCAGTCTGCGCGGCCCGCGCGCCCGCGGCGACCTGTATGTGCCGCTGCCGCCCGACCGTCCGCGCACGCACCGCCGTGAGTGCACCCGCGTTGCACGCGCTGAACAGGACACGGCAAGCGCGACCGGGACACGCGACGGCGTGATCCCGCGTATCGAGACCGTCATCGCGAAGCCTCGCCCGGAGGCCGCCACGGAATCGCAGCAGCCCGAAATGAAGTGCCGCGAGGTCGAGGATGTGCCGTACCTGCTCAAGGTCGCATGGCCGGTCTATACGGACACGCGCGCATCGAGCCGCATGCAGATCATTGCGGGTGCCGACACTGCGAGTGCGGCCTTCGCCGACCTCTCGGGCGCAATTGTCGACGACTATGGCAGCCAGGTGCCACTCATCGTAGCACGCACGCTCGCGAGGGGCGCGGCAAAAGCGGCGCTTACGGAGAGTGCAAAGCGGAAGGCGTCACAAAAGAATGAAGGGCTCGGCAAGCTCGTCGGCTTGATCGGCAATGTCGGGAATGTCATGCTCGAGCGAGCAGACACCCGTTCATGGCACTTGCTGCCGGCCGGCGTTGCGATCGTGCGGATGAAAGTGCCCGCCGGCGAACGCCTCGTATCCGTCCACGTCCCCGGCCGCGAGGCGCTGGATCTGGGCACTGTCCGCGTGCAGCCGGGCGGCATCGCATTTGTGTCACACCGCATCTGGTAGACAAGATGGCACGCGCATTGCGCGGGTAGCCGGCTGCGGCGGGGGCAGGACCAGGGACCGGCAACCGCTGAAAGAGACGCGGCGCATCGAGAAATCGAGGCGCCGCGTTTTTTTTACTTCCTCGGACCGAGCGAGGCGAGCGAGGCGCGGATGAGCTCGACGCCCTCGAGCGCGCCCTGCTCGTCCAGTGTCTTCCGCACCGCGGCCGCGGCTTCCGCATGGCTGTACCCGAGTGCGACGAGAGCGCCCACCGCCTGCTGCGGCGCCGGCCCGCGGCCTTGGGTGCCGCTTGCGACAATCGCTACGTCATCGAGGCGGTCGGCGAGCTCGAGCACCAGCCGCTCGGCCTTCTTGGTGCCAAGGCCAGGAATCTGACGCAGCGACACGATGTCCTTTTCCATGATCGCGCGCACGATCCGATCGGGCGGCATGGCCGCGACGATCGCGAGTGCGAGCTTGGGACCCACGCCGGATGCAGTGAGCAGGCGCGCGAAGATCGAACGACCGGCCTGGTCGATGAAGCCGTACAAGGTGTTGGAGTCTTCGCGCACCACCTGGTACGTCCGCAGCTCGATCTCGGTGCCCTCTGCGGGCAGACGCTCGAACACGGAGAGCGGAATCTCGACCTCGTAGGCGACACCGCCGCCCGTCATGATCTCGACGGAGCCCACATCGCGTCGCACAAGCGTGCCCTTCACCCGGCTGATCATCGCGCGTTCATCAGCTTCTGCGCGAGTACGCTCGCATTGCAGTGACACAGTGCAACCGCGACACCATCCGCGGCGTCCGCAGGCTCCGGCACCGAACGCAGGCGCAGCAGTCGCATCACCATGAACTGGACCTGTGACTTGTCCGCGCGACCGGTTCCGACAATGGCATTCTTGATTTCTGCCGGCGAATACTCTGCAACGTCGAGTCCATTCAAACTGCCGGCCAACAGCGCAACGCCGCGCGCGTGTCCCAGCACGACCGTCGTACGAACATTCTTCGCGTAGAACACACCTTCGACCGCCATCGTCGTCACCTTGTGGCGCGCGAGCACTTCCGTGAGCCCTTCATAGATCGTCTTCAGCCGCAGCGGCAGCAGTGTGCGGGCGTCCGTCCGGATCACGCCGCATTCCAGAAGCGACACAGCGCCGTCACGCCCTCGCGCAACGACGCCGTATCCTGTGGCGGCCGTGCCCGGATCGACACCCAGAACGATCAACTGCCGGCCTCGGCGTACGCGGCCTCGTCGATGTCGGCATTCGAATAGACTTTCTGTACATCGTCCAGATCATCGATGGCGCTCAGCAGCTTCAGCAGCTTCTGCGCATCCTCGCCCGCGACCGCAACCGTGTTCGACGCAACCATCGCGAGCTCCGCTTCAGCGATCGTGATGCCCGCCTTCTTCAGGCCATCCTGCACCGCCGTGAACGCCGACATCTCCGTCGTCACGATGAAGACGTCACCCTCGCGGCGCATGTCCTCCGCGCCGGCGTCGACCGCGGCCATCAATGCCGCTTCCTCGTCGTACCGCTCGGCATCGACGTAGATCTGGCCCTTGCGTTCGAACTGCCACGCAACGCTGCCGCTCGTACCCATGGTGCCGTTGTTGCGCGTCATCACGAACCGCATATCGGCAACCGTACGATTCGGGTTGTCCGTCAGCGTGTCGATGTACAGCGCCACTCCGCCCGGGCCGTAGCCCTCGTACGAGATCTCCTGGTAGTCGACACCCTCGAGCTCACCGGTGCCCTTCTTGATCGCACGATCGATGTTCTCCGCCGGCATGCTCGCCGCCTTCGCCGTATCGATCGCCAGGCGCAGACGTGGATTGAGACCCGGGTCGCCGCCGTTCTTCGCGGCCACCGTGATCTCGCGCACGAGCTTCGTGAAGTGCTGACCACGCTTGTTGTCCGTGATCGCCTTCTTGTGCTTGATCTGTTTCCACTTGCTATGCCCAGCCACGGGCGACTCCTGGTTCACCTGGAATACTGCAACCGGCAGATCCCGCAATATAAGCGGTGCCGGTGTTGTCATCAATCAATTCGAGAGCCCGCGGTCTCCGCAGGCGTGGACCCGTCGAGCATGGAGGTGCAGTGCGGGCAACGCATCGCGCTCATCGGAATCGTAGATGCGCAGAACGGGCACGGCTTGTCCGTAGGGGACGTCGTCTCGATCTGCTGCTCGCGACGCAGGCGATTGATCATCCGCACCAGAACGAAGACCGCGATCGCCACGATGAAGAACGTCAGCACATTGTTGAGGAAATTCCCATAATTGACCGTCACGGCGCCCGCTTCCCTCGCCGCGTCCATCGAATTGAACTTCTCGACGCCGCCCCGGCCCGCCTTGATGACGATGAACTGCTGCTTGAAATCGATTCCATTCAGCAGCACGCCGATCGGCGGCATGATGATGTCATCCACCAGCGACTTCGCGATCGTGCCGAACGAAGCGCCGATGATGATACCGACCGCCATGTCTACCACGTTGCCCTTGATGGCGAATTCACGGAACTCGTGAAGGACCTTTTTCGAGTTTTTGACTCTCACCTCGGCGAATTCTGCGAGGACTTCCCCTTTGATCCGGGGGGTTGGAATGGGCACCGTCACAGCTCCTTGGGTCGGGTCGCCACTCACGGGTGACTGCTATGGATTGAGGGCTACCTGAAAATGGCCAGACTGCCTCGCCTCCACCAGCCCGCCGTGCTCACGCAGCGCTACTCAGCTTCCACCGATCAGCTTCAAAGATTCGCGCGTTCCTGTTCCAGCGTCGCGAACGTGCACTGCTCCGGCGCCTTGTCGGGCCGCCACCGCTGAAACGTCGTGCCATGGCGGAACCGACCCTCCGAGAAGTGGTCGTGCCGCACCTCCACCACGAGCTCAGGCCGCAGGGGCACCCACTCCGCGGACCGTTCGGTCGCCCACCGGCTCGGGCCGCCAGGCGCACGCCCGCTGAATCCGGAGCCGCCAATGTACGGCCCCACCGCAGCCCGGCAACCACACAATCCGCACTGCGGTAGCGCTTGATCTTTTCTGCATGCCGTCGCGTTCACCGCTGCGATACCCCATGTCGAGACGCTTGGCCACAACGCCATCCAGGCCGCTGCGATGACCGCTGAGCCATTTCTCCGCCTGCGCGTGGTCCGTCGAGTGCGGGGACAGTCGAACGTCGTCAGAGAAATACTTCGTCGCAAGACTTTCCAGCCGCTCCCGCCGCTCGGACAGTGGCGCATCCACCAGTGTGTTGCCGCGCTCCGGTACCAACAGATCGAATGCGACGAACAACCCCGGCGTCTCGTGCCGCGAGCTTGTTCACACGACTCGCGGCGGGGTGTATGCGCAACAGCAGGTGTTCGAATGACAGACTGCCGTCGAACGGGATCACCAGCTCGCCGTCCATCACGAACTTGTTCGCCGGCAGCGCGCGCATGGCTTCGACGACATCGGGAAAATAACGCGCGAGCGGCTTGCACGCCTTCGACTGCAGCTCTATGTCGTCGCCGTCGCGGAATACAATACAGCGAAAACCGTCCCACTTCGGCTCGTATCCCCACTTGTCACCTTCGGGGATGCTTTCCACCTGCTTCGCTTCCATCGGGGGGAACGGCGGAGTGATCGGCAGATTCATAGAAACTTTCCGAGGTCGAAGCGTTCGTTGGGATCCACCACCGGCGCCCACAGGTCGCCGAGTTCGGCAACGCGTCCCGGCACATTGAAGATGCTGAAGTCATCGATTGCGATGCCGTTCTCGACTTCTTCCCACGTGATCGGCGAGGATACCGGCGCACCGGGGCGGGGGCGGACGGAGTACACGGATGACAACGTCCGCCCCCACGCGTTCTGGTTGTAGTCCACGAGTACACGACCCTCGGGCCGCTTCGCGATGCGATACTCCGCCGTGATCAACGCGGGGTCATGTTGCTCGAGTGTCTGCGCGAGACTCTTCGCAAACGTCCACACCTGCTTCTGCAGCGGATCGCGCTTGATCGGGACGTAGACGTGAATGCCTTTCGAGCCGGTCGTCTTCGGATACGATGTCATGCCGAGCGAGTCGAGCGCCTGCTTCACAAGCAGCGCGGTCTCACGAACGCGATCGAATGTTGCGCCCGGGACGGGATCGAGATCGAAATGCAGGAAGTCCGGCCGATTGTAATCCTCGCACCGCGCGTACCACGGATTCAGGTCGATGCAACCGAGGTTCACGACCCACAACAGCGCCGCCGTATCCTGCACGATCGGGAAGTCAATGATATTGCCCGAGCCGTGTGAGATCGTGCACACCTCGATCCACTCCGGCCGCGGCGACGGCGCGCGCTTCATGAAGAAGAAGTCGCCTTCGATGCCATTCGGATACCGCTTCATCACCATCGCACGGTCCTGCAGGTGTGGCAGCAGCGCCGGCGCGATCTCCGCGTAGTATTGCAGGAGATCCCCCTTGGTAATCCCGCTCTCCTGGAAATACACCTTCTCGAGATTCGTCAGCCGAACCTCCTTGCCGTCCACCACCGCGAGCGCGTTCCCTGAAGTGCCCGGAAGGATCACTGCTTCACTCATCGCCCGTCGCTTTCCGCCGTGGTTTCGGAACGAGTTTCGGCGGCCGGCTCCCCCTCCGCACCGCGCCTGCAACCGGGATGTATTCCAGTTCCTCACCGTCTTCCACCTGCCGAAGCAACAGCCCGCCGCGACTCATGTCGCCACGGCCCACAAACTCGCGTGGAAATACCAGGTCGTCACCGAACACTTCGAGCAGGATACTCACATACTTGTCACTCGCCACACTGCCGAGCAGGACGATCCTGCCGCCCGGCACCGCCGCTCGCAGAGCGCGTGCATCCCTCTCCAGAGGTACGCGATAACGCGCGTCCGCCAGGTCGATCGGCACCGAGCCGAACCCGCAAATGTCGTCATGGTTAACAACGGTCCGCGCGGAAGCAGTCCCCGGTTCGTCGTAATGATCAGCGCACTCTCCAAGCCGGCCAGCGCATCACCGAACGCAGCAGCATACGTGAGTTTCCCCCGGAAATAGAGCCCCGACAAAAACGAAAACGCCTCCCCCAGCTCCACCCCCTCCCCCCGCAACCGCACCGCCAGAGGAAACGCCGCCTCCTCCCGCAACAACATCTGCGCCCTCTTCCCCCCACAACTCGCAGGCGACAGCAAGAAAATGCTCACAGCCAGAGACCCCAGATTCCGTTTACTTTCGCCTTTCGCCTTTCGCCACGCGCCACAGGCGCGGAAAAATCCGAACGCTAGAGCGAATACGGGTCGTGGACGAACGGGTTCACGACCCGTACGTCGCCATACATCTGACCATCCGAAAGATCCTCCGTCAGCAGCACCGTCGCATCCGCAACCTGCGCAGCCGCTACAATCAGGCTGTCGCAGAAAGACAGCTTGTATGTGTCCTGCACATGCCAGGCACGCGGCATCAGGTCGCCTGCTTCAATGGGCTCCCACGACATCAATGCGCGCACGTCTGCACGCGCCGACAATGGCGATAGCCCGGGCTTCAGCTTCTGGGTTACGGTGACGTAGTACTCCTGCAGCACCTGCATGCTTATGCGACCGCGACGCTCCTGCCACAACCGCTGCATCCACTCCGCCGCACGCGCCTGCTTTGCAGATTCCGACGCGTCGCGTGCATACACGAGCACATTGGTGTCGACGAACACCGCGTCGATCAATGGGCACCCGGCCCGTTATTGCGCTCGTGGAGGTCGGCGCGCCGGGGATACCGGCCGGCCGGCTTGAGCGTGGCCGCCGTCGCAGACAGATACTCCGTCATCGCGCGCTCGTACTCCCCCGAGCGGCGCATCCGCTCGCGGAGGAGGGAGGCGAGGTATTCGGAGACGCTGACATCGGCGCGCGCGGCTTCGACGCGGACCCAGCGTGCGACGGTTTCGTCCATGGCGACCGTGACGTTGCGTTTCATGAACACGAAGTTAGTATAACACGAACTTCGTGTCCATGATTGTGACTGGATGGTTTACACCGGGCAACGAGAATGAGGAGTAAAGGGTCCTGCGTCCGGCCCGGCAATGGGCATGCAGTTATTGTCTATCAATACCGTAACTCATTGATAAATTGACATTTACGGTATTTCAAGCGACATTTGATTATCGACTTATTCCTGATAACAGGCAGGGTCAGCGAATGATGTATACAACGACCGCCAGAACGCGGCAGAGCTGGGGATTGCTGGGCCTTTGTGTCCTCGTGGTGGTCGGTTCATGCGATCGCCAGCCGACGGAACCGACGGAACAACCGTCTCGGGATACCACGCCGCCCAGCCTGACGATCCGATCCCCAGCGGCCGGCGCGTACGATGAGAATGGCGATGCGTTGGTCGACCTGCGCGTGGAGTGGTCGGACTCGTCCGGGATCGATCCGTCAACCGCGATCGTGCGGTCGTTGCGTGGGGCGAGCGGGGTGAGCAATACGGAGAAGAATCTGCTCGAGTACTGGAACGTGACGCAGCTCGATACACATGGGCTGCAGGTTCACGAGCGGAAGGAATACCTGCTGCAGCACGGCCAGAACTACCTCGAAGTATCGGTGCGTGATACGCTTGGCAATGAAATGCGGGATACTGTCTCGTTTGTGCTGCCGTATGCGGAGTTGACAAAAACGATCAAGGTAGGCGAGTCGCTACCATTTGCGCATTTGTCGCATGGCGTCTACTGCGCGGACAATAACCGGATTTTTATCGTCGTCCCAAACAGCAAAGTGATTGCAGTCGATCCGGACTCGCTCACAATCAGCGGATCGTTCCACTCTCCTGCCATGATTGACGAGCGGGACATTATGTGCACACCTGGCGATCCATACATCTATGTAACGGGAGGACGGGTGTGGGCGTTGAAACAAAGTCCGCTTGGTTTTGTCGGCGAGGTCGTCGGCAGCTACAAGTCGCGTGCGATTACGCGATCGCCAAGTCATCCCGAATACGTCTACGTTGCAGAAGATGGCCGCGCTAACGTTACGAAATTTACGCGGAATCCACGCGTTCGAACAGGCGAACTGGGTATGCCGTGGTCGACATGGCCGAATGACTTCATTCCGAGCATGGTAGTCATGCCGAATGATGAGAAACTGTATGTCTCCCGGGCCGACGAAGGAGGCATTCTCGTCGTTGACCCCGCGAATGGGGCCATTACCAAACGAATTTCGCTTGCGCCGGGCAAGCCCGATTATGGTGAGGCGGACTACCTCGGACTTTCGCCGGACTCATCCACTCTGTACGCAGCCGTGACGCATGGCATACCGCGGGGGCTCGCGCGAATCGATACGCGCACGGATGTGATCACCGGCGTCCTACGCATGACGGGTTCACCTCAGGTATTTGGTGCCACTCCTGATGGTGAACGGATGTTCGTTACGACCATGGATGTCAATGGACAGCAGGGAAAGAACTATCTGGTAGATGTTCTCAGCTGGCGCATCCTGCAGGAGTTCGATCGGCCGCAGGCGCCCGGTGAACTGAGATTCGATGGGCCTGTCATTTTCCATCCGAGCGGCCGTTGGTTTTTTGCCGGACACAATATGAACCTTGATATTTACCTGAATCGAAAGTAGTGCAGACATGAATTACAAACTGGCCATGGCGGGAATTTGTCTATCGGTTATTGCGGGCTGCGCTGATCTTCCGACAGAAAATGGCATGTCGACGGCGCCAAAGCCGCTCGCTCAGGTCATGGATGGCACCGAAGAAGAGATTTATGGGCGAGTGTATGAGAATGGGATCCGGGTGACCGGTTCATCTTACGAGGTCATGCTGCGTCCGTTGGATCCAGAGACTCGCAACCGCCTTGCAAGCGACTTTGATTCTGTCATGGGTTTGCAAGCATCG
This sequence comes from Longimicrobiales bacterium, assembly GCA_038257485.1. GTDB lineage: Bacteria > Gemmatimonadota > Gemmatimonadetes > Longimicrobiales > RSA9 > DASUXU01. Next base: position 18,862 of record JBBSJG010000033.1, read on the forward strand.
CGGGAGTGGTCGTATGGTTGGTCGGATCCCTTGCACCCCGGGCTGTGTGGCGTTCTGGGAGACTGGCCAAATCCGGCGGGGCGAGCCGCGGAAGCTCACGGTGGTAGTGGACCGGAGAGACACTGCGTCAGAGCGGGGAAATACGAACTGACTCTGAAATCTGGCCTCAACACGATACAGACGATACTGATCGACTACGTGGAGACAAACACTTCACCAATTCCAGATTCTACCGCGTCTGGATTGATGAACATGCTCGTTGAACACTTCAATCCAGGTCAATCGCAGTCCTATGGCCTGATTGATGTCGAAGTCAATTTTGATATCGCGGGTGGCGGGACTTTCGCCAGCTCATCCTACACGGACACGCCGATTTTGGACATTGACGTTGGAGGAAGCCAGACATACACCGCTGCATTCGCAAATGTCGCTTCGCCCTCTGCGATGGACACCACACTCTTCAGGTTCAGTGCCCAACGGAGCACTTCCACCTGGGCACCAGTTGATGGCGCGAACGGAGTGCTCACCCGCCTGTTCTACCGAACTGGTTTTAACGGGCAGGCATCCAATTTCTATACCCCTCGTAGCGGACCATCAGGCGTCGCGTTAGCGCGGACCTATCGCTATTCGGATCATCGAAACGGAAATGAGGATACAACGAGTGCGATCACCGCGGGCTTGGAGCTTCGCAATCCGACAGAAGCACCGGTAGGATCGGCGGAAGTATCGCGAAGCATAACGGCCCCACGCTATTCGATAGGCCCGAGCGTGCTTCCTTCATCGGCATTCGAATCCGTATACGTCACCACCGGAACTGATCAATATCTGGATGGATCGCAGGTGGAGTCGGGCTCAAACCTGGTCTACACGTGGCACCTTAATGGAGCATCAGTCACTGCACCTGCCGCTCTTTATGATTTCAGTGGTTTCATCAGCGCTGGAACGCCTACCGTGTACCTCACGGTCCAGGATACGGTAAACAACACGTCGCGTGACTACGAGCGGACAGTCAATGTGGCAAGCGGCGGAATCACGATCAGCGGCGAACAGACCATCACAAGCAAACAGGCGTATGCATACACTTCGAGCCTCGCCGGCGCATGGTACGAACGATTCGCACCATCGACAACATGGTATGATCTGATAACGGACACGACGATTTCGCGCGTCTGGCCCGCTGGCGAATACACCGTGGATCTGCGTACTCAGACGTATGAGAGTGGTGCGCTGTCACGCGGCCGGCTGCCGATAACAGTTTGTACCGCTTCGCAATCATGCGGAACGTTCGCAGCACCAGCGCAAAGCGCGAAGGAACCCTTTGAGTCTTTGTTCGGCATAGGTCCTGTCGTCTCGTGGGGAACGGGATCCAAAGCTCGGGCCATTCAATACTATCAGTTGAACGGACTCCATACGGGGAATACCTCGTTTCGGACGACCTCATGGCTGGCCGCGACATCAGGATCGGAAAATACCCAGCTTGATGGTGGCACCATTGGTTGGACGAATAGCACGACAACCGACTCGGTGCGTATCTTCGATTTTGACGCAACACCGCCATTCGGGCAGGATTGGGCGTTCGGACTTTCGATTGATCCTGATATTGGAACGAACGCAGCGGACGACCGGTCCGGCTACGACAGCGACCTGGGTTTGTTGTACGCCTTCGACGAGAACGGTGCCGTCGGCTACATGCTTCGCGAAAACAACAAGAATGCAGTCTACAGCGTTACGCAGTACGGAGCGAAGCGATTCGCGCCCGTAGGCCAGCATGACGTATGGCAGACGCAGCGCCAGGCGGGGACCCGGCTGATGACAGGCCCGTCCGACATTCAATTCATTCTGTCGGCGCGAAGCGGGTCGGGCGAGCGTCATTATCGGCTCATTGCGGTGCGGGCCGCAAATGTGGCGGCGCTTCGGGCACTAGCCGCCAAGGTGGCGACGAACTGACGCAACCGGCAGGGCGTAGGGCTGAAACGGTTCGCAGTGGACCATTCGCTGCCTACACCTAACTCAACATAACAATGAATGCAGGTCGTGCCTGATGGGCTCCGACCTGCATTCGTGTCCGTGAAAGGCCTCCGAACAACATCGGTATCCTGCACGATCGGGAAGTCGATGATGTTGCCGTTCCCGTGATCGATAGTGCACAGCTCGATCCAGTCCGGGCGTGGCGACGGCGCGCGCTTCATGAAGAAGAAGTCGCCGTCGATCCC
>JBBSJG010000034.1:0-21052 GCA_038257485.1 Longimicrobiales bacterium
CCATTCCCGTCGCTGACCGGCGTCGCGTTCCGTGACATCTGGCAGGCCGAGCTGTCGCCCGGCTACGAGGACAAGTACTACGACACGAAGCAGAACCGCATGACGGGCGGGCTGCTGGACCACATGTTCAAGCCAGCCGAGCACGTGGGCTTCCACCGGCGGGTCGAAGTGGAGGCCAGTGCACTGACGACGGGGCTCGCGTACGTCACGCCCGTGCCCATGTCGCAGTTGGAGCTGAAGGCGGTCCGCAAGCGGATCGCCGCGCGCGCCGTGTATGACACGACCGTCGTCGCATACATCGTCACGAGTGACGCGATCGCCCACCGTTCGAGCCGTGAGCAGCTCGTGCAGTACCTGCTCCAGATCGAGGCGATGCTGGTCGAGCTGCGGGGGCGGAATCCGTCGCTGCGAATCGCACTGTTCTCGGATCATGGCAACGATTTCGTCACTACCCGCCGTGTCCCGCTTGAGGCAGCGGTCAAGGCAGCGGGATTCCGCGAAGTGAAAAAGATCCAGGGCGGGGACGACGTTGTGCTGCCGCGGTTCGGCCTGGTGGGCAGCGCATTCCTGTACGGCTCGCCGCACGCGGAGGCCAGGCTGGCGCAGTCGTTGCGCGGTGTCGAGGGCGTGGAGCTGGTGCTGTTCGAGGACCAGTTGTCGCGCATCCATGTGTGGTCCGCCACGGGTGAAGCCATCGTGGAATCCGACGCCGCGGGGAGCTGGTTCCGCTATACGGCGAACCGCGGAGATCCGCTGGGCCTGCTGGCGGCGCTCGGCCGGATGCAGGCGGCAGGCAAGGCGGATGCGACAGGTGCGGCATCGGACGCCGCGTGGCTGGAGGCGAGTGATGCGTCCCTGTACATCGATGCACTCCGGAGGATCACGGTCGGCATGCGCACGAGCGTGGGCAATCCGGCCAGTGTAGTAGTGAGCTTTGCTCCGGGGTATCACTTCGGCGATGCCGCTGCCGGGATGCTGGTGAAGGTCACAGGCACGCACGGGTCGCTCCGCAGCACGTCATCGCTGGCGTACTTCATGACGACCGGTGCGCGTGCGCCGTCGCTGCTCCGGAGCGACGGCGTGTTGCCGTACCTCGGCGGCGGGCTCTAGGTTGCGACGGTTGACGGATTCCCCATGGCAGGTGATGCAGTGCAGAACGACGGAATGACGGTGGACCCATCGCTCGCGGCGAAGCAGAACGCACTCGCGTCGATTCTGCGCGAATGCCGTTCCGTCTGCATCGGCTACTCGGGTGGCGTCGACAGCGTATTCCTCGCCAAGGCCGCGCTCGATGCACTCGGACCCGCCAATGTCCTCGCCGTCACCGGTCGCAGTGACGCGTATCCCGAAGTGCAGCGCAACGTAGCACTCGAGTGCTCGCGCGCGTTCGGCATCCCGCACCTCGAGATCCGGACGGATGAACTCAACGATCCGAACTACGCGGCCAACCCGTCGAATCGCTGCTACTTCTGCAAGAGCGAGTTGTGGACGCAGCTGCGCAGGGTCGCGGATGAACATGGGCTTGCGGTCATCCTGGACGGATCGAACGCGGATGACGCGCACGACCATCGACCGGGCATGAAGGCCGCGCGCGAGCGCGACGTGCGATCGCCCCTCCTTGAGGCGGGCCTCACCAAGGCGGACATCCGCGCACTCTCGCATGAACTCGGCCTGCCGACATGGGATCAGCCGTCGTCACCCTGCCTCTCGAGCCGGCTCCCCTACGGCCTCGCGGTTACGCCGCAGCGGCTGCACGCAGTCGAAAGCGCAGAGACAGCGGTCCGTGCGCTCGGCTTCCGCGACTTCCGCGTGCGCCATCACGGCGACGCGGCGCGCATCGAGCTGCCGCCCGCAGAGCTGATGCGTGCGACAGCGCATGCGCGCGCGCTGGGTGACGCCGTGCGAGCCGCGGGCTTTGCGCGAGTGCTGCTGGACGTCGAAGGATATCGGCGTGGCGCGCTCAATGAGGTGCTCGTGAGCATCGGTGGCGCGCGCAAGCGCACGGATGCAGGTGACGGCGATCGGGCGGACCTCGATAGCGCGGACCTCGGCTGGTCGGCTGCGGTCGAGGCGGCCGGCCACGACGGCGCGATCGCGGTACTCCCGATGGACGCGAGCTTCGAGCGGCTGGGGGAGAGAGCCGCAGTCGTCCGTCAGCAGGGCTATCAATACGCAGCGATCGACCTGGCACACGTGGTCACATGAGCGATGCCGGCAGCGTCATCTATCTCGATTACGCTGCGACCTCCGCTGTCCGGCCCGACCGCGTGATTCACGCGGTGACAACGTTTCTGTCGCAGAACGGCGCTTCACCCGGGCGTGGGGGGCATCGCCTTGCCATCGAAGCGGACCGCACGGCGCTGCACTGCCGGCAGGCCCTCGCGAAACTTCTCGACATCCCCGGCGACGCCGGCCGCATCGCATTCTTCCCGAACGCGACCTACGCGATCAATACCGCGTTGCACGGCACATTGCGGCATGGCGATCGCGTGGTCATCACCACCTACGATCACAATGCAGTGCTCCGTCCAGTCCGGTCGCTCGCGTCACAGCGCGCGCTCGACGTCGTGATGGTGCAAGGTGATGCAAGCGGCGCGCTCGACCTGAACGCGTATGCGCGCGCCGTCGACGGTGCGCGCGTCGTGGTCCTGAACGGCGCATCCAATGTGCTCGGTACGTCACTCGACATCCCGTCGCTCGCCGCAACGGCGCGCGCGGCAGGCGCCATGGTGCTGGTGGATGCCGCACAGGTCGCAGGCGAGATGCCGTTCTCGGTCGCGGCGAGTGGTGCGGACATGGTTGCGATCACCGGACACAAGGGTCTGCTCGGGCCGCCCGGTACAGGTGGCCTATGGGTTCGCGATGGCATTGAGATCGATGCGCTCGTGACGGGCGGCACCGGCGGAGACAGCATGGACCCATTCATGCCAGCGTCCTACCCGGATCACCTCGAGGCCGGGAGTCAGAACGGTGCCGGGATCGCGGGCCTCGGTGCGGGCGTCGACTGGCTGCTCGAACACGACGTGGCCCGCGTACATGCGCGCACGACCGCGCACGCACGCGCCCTGCACAGTGGGCTCTCGGCGTTGCCGTCCGTGCGTGTGCTGTCCCCGCTCGCGCCGCGTGACCGCCCGGGTACGCCGATTGTCACATTTGTGGCCGCGCGCGTAGATCCCGGCACAATGGCGCTGCGACTCGACCGGGAGTTTGGTGTTCTCGCGCGAGCCGGACTGCATTGTGCACCCGAAGTGCACCGCATGCTGGGAACCGCCGACACGGGTGCAGTACGCATGTCCGCAGGATGGGCGACGACGGATGAAGACATCGACAGCGCAATACGCGCCGTTGCGACGATACTCGGGGAGGTCTGAAGTGGTTGGATGTTTGCGACGCGCCGTTGTGCTCGGCCTGGTTCTGCTCATGATCGGCGGCCTGTATCTCTTCCGTGGTCGTATCACTGACGAATGGCGTGGGCTGCGCGGCCTGCGCGCGGATGCGCAGGTCGCGAGCCCCGAGCTGGCGCAGCTGGCAACCGGCAAGATCGAGGCATTGCGGGACGGCGACGTCGAGCGAGTTGCACTCGGCGCAACGGAACTGCAGAGCCTGATCCAGTATCAGCACATGGGCGCGCTGCCGGCATTCGCCACCTCGCCGCAGATCTCGCTGAACGAGGATCATGTCACCGTCCGTGTACGCGTGCCGGTCGACAAAATGCCTAATGTGAAGGGACTCCGTGACGTGGCGAATTTCCTGCCTGACACGGCCGAGGTCGAGGTTTCCGGTACGCTGATCCCATTCGGCACGGACCGCGTGGCACTCGGTGTGAACGACGTGAAGGCGTCGGGGATCCCGCTGCCCGCGCGCATGATCAAGGACGCGTTGAAGCGTGTGGGCCGGCGGGATGAACCCGGCCTGCCCGCGGACGCGATCGAGGTATCCTTGCCGTCCGGCGTCCGAGCCGCTTACATCCGTAATGATTCGCTGATATTCCTGGCCCGCCCGCGCGACTGAGTTATGGCCCGCATTCTGGTAGTAGACGATGAGGACGGCATCCGCAAGATCGTTCAGCAGGTGCTCGCGTATGAGGGTCACGACGTCCGAACTGCGGGCGGCGGCGGGGAAGGCCTCGCGCTGTTCGACGAGTTCCATCCCGAGCTGACGTTCCTCGACGTGAAGATGGCGAGGATGGACGGCATGGAAGTGCTGGACCGGATGCGCGAACGCGACGCGAATGCGGTCGTAGTCATGATCAGCGGTCACGGCACGATCGAGACGGCGGTTGAGGCGACTCGCCGCGGCGCGTACGACTTCCTCGAGAAGCCGCTCGACACGGACCGTCTGCTGCTCACCATCCGCAACGCATTGCTGCACCGCGGGCTCGAGTTGGAGAACGCGAGGCTGCGCGACGAGGTCGAGAGCCGCCACGCGATCGTGGGGAAGAGCTTTGCCATCCGTTCATTGGTTGACCGCCTGGAACAGGTCGCGCCGACGGATGCGCGGGTGCTCATCACTGGAGAGAATGGTACGGGCAAGGAGCTGGTCGCCCGCGCAATCCACCGCCTGTCACCTCGCGCGGAACAGCCTTTCATCGAGGTCAACTGCGCCGCGATCCCGTCGGAACTCATTGAGAGCGAGCTGTTCGGCCACATGAAGGGCTCCTTCACGGGGGCGCATGCGGACCGCGCGGGCAAGTTCGAGCAGGCGGACGGCGGCACGCTGTTCCTCGACGAGATCGGCGACATGAGCCTGGCCGCGCAGGCCAAGGTCCTGCGCGCGCTGCAGGAGGGACTGATCACCCGGGTGGGTGGCGAGAAGGCGATCCAGGTGAATGTCCGCACCATCGCGGCGACCAACAAGGACGTGAAGGCGGCGATCGCGACCGGTCAGTTCCGGGAGGATTTGTATCACCGCCTGAATGTCGTGCCGCTCCACGTGCCGGGTTTGCGCGAGCGGCGGGAGGACATCGCGATGCTGGTCCAGTATTTTTCAGACAAGGCAGTTGCCGAGCAGCGGCTGCCGCAGCGGCATTTCTCTCAGGAGGCGCTGGACCGCCTGGCCCAGCTCGAGTGGAGCGGGAACGTGCGGGAGCTTCGCAATACAGTGGAGCGCCTGCTCATTCTGGTCCGTGGCGACGAGATCGGCGCGACGGACGTGGAGCGCCTGGTGGGTGGCACGCCTGGCACGGCGAGTCTCAGCAGTGAGCTTCTCGCCGCTACGACATTCGCCGACTTCAAGGAGCGCGCGGAGCGCGCATTCATCCTGGCCAAGCTCCGGGACAACGAGTGGAATGTCTCGGAAACGGCGAGGGCGGTAGACATGCCGCGGTCGAACCTGTATAAAAAGATCGAACGTTATAGGTTGGTGCGCGACGAATAGCCGTCGCCAGACAAATTCTCAAGACTATCCCGCGAATCGGAGCCGTCATTACCGTGGCCAAAAAATACCAGAATTTCATAGCAGGTGAGTGGGTCGACCCCATTGACGGCGAATATTTCGAGAACCGCAATCCGGCGGACAACAGCGACCTGATCGGTGAGTGGCCGCGTTCGAAAGCGAGCGATCTGGAACGTGCGATTGCATCCGCGCACCGCGGCTTCGAGATCTGGAAGAACACGCCCGCCCCGCTGCGTGGCGATGTAATCCGTCGTGCCGGCGACATCATTGCAGCGCGCAAGGAGGAGTTCGCGCGCGCGATGACGCGGGAGATGGGCAAGGTGCTGAATGAGACGCGTGGCGACGTGCAGGAGGGCATCGACACCGCGTACTACGCGGCGACCGAGGGACGTCGCCTGTTCGGCCACACCGTACCGAGCGAGCTGCGGAACAAGTGGGCGATGAGCTATCGCCGACCGATGGGCGTGTGCGGTCTGATTACGCCGTTCAACTTCCCGCTCGCGATTCCGACGTGGAAGATGTTCCCGGCGCTGGTGTGCGGAAACGCAGTCATCATCAAGCCGGCCGAGGACGTCCCGCACAGCACGACACTGCTGGTGGAAGCCATGCTCGAGGCGGGCCTGCCGCCGGAAGTGCTCCAGCTCGTGCACGGGTTTGGCGAAGAAGTTGGCGCGGCGATGGTGAACCATCCGGGCATCCCCGTGATTTCATTTACGGGTTCCACTGCGGTGGGCTCAATGATCGGCGAAACCTGCGGCCGGATGCACAAGCGGCTGTCTCTCGAAATGGGCGGCAAGAATGCGCAGATCGTGATGCCTGACGCCGACCTCGAACTCGCCATCGACGGTGTACTGTGGGGCGCGTTCGGCACGACCGGCCAGCGGTGCACGGCGACCAGCCGGCTCCTGCTGCATGAATCCATTCACGACCGCGTGCTGGAGCGCCTCGTCGAGCGTACGCAGTCGCTGCGTCTCGGGTACGGCCTCGAGGACGATGTCGATGTCGGTCCGCTCATCAATGCTGCATCGCTCGAGAAAGTGCAGCAGTATGTGGAGATCGCGCGCGGCGAGGGCGACGAGGTCCTGACGGGCGGCGTGGTCGCGGACAAGGGCAACCTCGGGAAGGGTTTCTTCTTCCAGCCGACGATCCTGGGCGGCGTGAAGGCGGGGTCACGGCTGGCGTGCGAGGAAGTGTTCGGCCCGGTCCTGAGCGTCATCCGGTTCAGCGATCTCGATGAGGCGATCCGGATCAACAACGAAGTGAAGTATGGCCTGTCGAGCTCGATCTACACGCGGGACGTGATCGCGTCGTTCCGCGCGCTCAATGAGCTGGACAACGGGATCACGTACGTGAATGCACCGACGATCGGCGCCGAGGCGCACCTGCCGTTCGGCGGCGTCAAGCAGACGGGCAACGGCCACCGCGAGGGCGGCTGGGAAGTGTACGAGTTCTACTCGGAAACGAAGGTTGGATACATCGACTATTCCGGGAAACTGCAGCGTGCGCAGATCGACACGTATGACGACGGCCCCTATTGATTGACACCGCGTTGACCGCTGCTTAGGATCAGGCAGTGGCCATGACGGGGGAGGACCAAAGGGCGGTCGAGACCCAACCCGGTGATACGGACCCCGAGCCCGCGGCGGTGCGCTACCGCGACACCGCCGCGCAGCTTGCGATCGAATGGATCAAGTCGATCGCCATTGCTATCGTACTTTTCTTTTTTGTCCGAACTTTTCTCGTCGAAGCGTATCGAATCCCGACGGGGAGCATGGAGAACTCGCTGCTGAGTGGCGATTTCCTCCTCGTGAACAAGGCTGCGTTCGGAGCGCACCTGCCGTTCACGGATGTGCAGCTTCCTGCCTTTGCTGAACCTGAACGGGGCGACATCGTCGTGTTCGTCCCGCCTCATGTAAACGATCAGAATTACGTAAAGCGATTGATCGGTGCGCCGGGTGACACCGTGGAGATGCGGAGCAAGGCGCTGTATGTGAACGGTGTGGTTCAGCGGGAGCCTTACGCGCAATATGGTCATGATCCCGAGGTCTATTCGCAGAGGATGGACTGGCAGTGCGACTATCAGCCCGTGGCGATGCCCGTACCGGAATGTCAGCCGACGCGTGACACGTGGGGCCCCGTGGTCGTGCCGCAGGGCAGGTACCTGATGCTGGGTGACAATCGCGACGATTCGGAGGACTCGCGTTACTGGGGGTTCGTCGAACGCAGTGCGATCAAGGGCACGCCGCTCGTGGTCTATTACTCGTTCGAGCCGGACACGGCGAGCCGGATGCCGTGGTTTACAGCGGTCCGGTGGGGCCGCATCGGTGAGCGGCCGCACTGACGAGCGCGCGTCCGCCGTCGCATACAACACAGATGTCGGTCCCGTGACACGCTTCCCCGTGCACGGCTGTTACAGCAGGTCGCTTCATCGGAGTGCGGTATGGGCTTCAATCCGAGCCGAAAGAGCAGCTACGACGAGAGCTCGCTCGATCAGTACCTGAAGGAAATCAGTGCATACCCGCTGCTGAAACGAGAAGACGAGATCGATCTCGCCATCCGCATCAAGCAGGGCGAGGAGGAGGCGCTCGACAAGCTCGTGCGCTCCAACCTCCGATTCGTGGTGTCGGTCGCGAAGAAATACCAGAACCAGGGTGTCGCGCTCGGCGACCTCATCAACGAGGGCAACCTCGGCCTGATCCGGGCAGCCCACAAATTCGATGAGACGAAGGGCATCAAGTTCATCTCGTACGCCGTGTGGTGGATCCGCCAGGCGATCCTCCAGGCGCTGGCCGAGCAGAGCCGCATTGTCCGCGTCCCGCTCAACCGTGCGGGTGCACTGCATCGGATCGGACGACGTTCCTCGACGCTGCTCCAGGAACTCGGTCGCGAGCCGACGCTGGAAGAGCTCGCCGACGAGCTGGACCTGTCGGAGGACGAAGTCGAGCGGACGCTCGCCATCTCTCAGACCCACCTCTCGCTGGACGCCCCACTCACCCCGGGCGAAGACAACCGTCTCCTCGACTACCTTCCCGACCAGCTATCGGCCGGGCCGGACGACGAGACCTACGAACGCGCGCTCACGAATACCGTGGAAGAGGCGCTCGGCTCGCTGAAGGAACGCGAGGCTCGCGTGCTGCGGCTGTACTTCGGCCTCGAGGACGGTCGCGATCCCATGACCCTGGAGGAAATCGGGTCCATGCTCGGCATCACCCGCGAGCGGGTGCGCCAGATCAAGGAGAAGGCCTTGGTGCGGCTGAGGCATGCGTCGCGGGCAAGGTATCTGGAGACGTTTACCATCAAGTAGGGATCGTCGCCATTTCCTGCCTTTCCTGCCTTGCACTGGACCGACACGACACCGTCCGGTCTGGCAATTGCTCCTCCCCGAGTGATTTTTTCACGCACTACCAGCTTGCGGCCGGGTGAAACCGTGGCGTAGGAACAATTCGTGCTTGGACGTCGTAAAAGATTGGTGGACAATATCTTACGACGATTTCAAGGCCTTCGATATGGTTCTTTCAAAGATTCAGTCCGCGGCTCTCTTTCTCGTTGCTCCAATGCTGTTGCTGTTCGGATGTTCGGACTCGGTGGCACCGCTCGGTGACCAGTCCGATTCACCCCGCGCGCCCGGATTCACAGTGACGGGCCGGGTCAGCTACCCGGGGTATGACTCGGTGATGGTGCGGGTGGGGCAGGACACGGCGATCGAAGTGGAATTATCGGCGCCCGATGGAGCCCAGTTCTCGGTCGACCAGATGGATGGCACGGGTAATATGCTTGTGGCCGGGATTCTGTTTCCCGGTGATACGAAGATCGCCATCGCGCACCGTATCGATGACCGGCCACTGATGCGGATCCGCGTTTTCCCTCCTGCCGGCGTGTACGACAGCCGCTACGACCTATCAGCTCGAACTCGGTCGCGTTAATACGCAGCCCGAAACGGCAAGTCCGGTCATCCTGTACCACGCGCCCGCGTATAGAAGTCCTCGATGGGATTGCGGACATCGATGAATTCGAGTTTGACGGCGCGCTGCTCGACGAACTGACGCTCGCGGCACAGGGCACACCCTTCCCGCCATTCCGGATCGTGGGGTGGGTGACGCGGCCGAACGGTATTACGTATGGACCCCATCCGTTTGCACGCGACCGTCCGTTCGTTTACCACGTCGAAGAGCCCGGTCGCCACCGCCTGCGGTTCATTCATGTGTCAGACTTGTCGGGCAGCATCCCGTACTCGGTGACCCTTCGGTCGGGCGGCGGTTGAGTTGATCGGACCGTTCCTCGGATTCGTGGAACGAATTATTGATAAAGTGATTTCGAGGGGTTTGTGGAAGTACAAAAGGGCCGAATGAAGCGACCGGGAGTGTCTGGACGGCTGGGGGTTGGCGTGCTTTCGCTGGTGGTCGTCCTGCTGGCCGGGTGTTCGGAAACGACCGGTCCACAGGTGCCCGATCCGCCGACCGGGAAGTTTGATCACCCGTTCGCGCCAGGGTTCCAGGTACAGGGTCATGTGGCGGCGAGCAGGTATGACACCATCTGGGTCGACGTACCGACGGACGTCGGACTCATCGTAGAGGTGACCTCGCCCGATTCGGCGTTTTTGATCGTGGACCAGCCGGGCGGCCTGCCGGCCGGGTCCCAGCGCACGATCGGGTCGGTGAAGGGTCGCTCGCTGGCCGTATTCGCGGGTCCGTTCGCAGTCGGAGGTGGTCCCGTCATGTTGACCGTGAGGCCGGCCGCATTCACCAGCCCCGGAGGCGCGGACTATACGGTCAAGACCGCGCCGGTCGACCTGCGGCCTGAACATGCGTCGGGCAGTATCGAAATCGGGACCGTCGTCGCAAACGAGGCGCTCGGACCCGGTGCCGACAGTGACGTATTCACGGTCTCAACGGCCATCGGGCCGGCCGATCTGATAGGGTTTCGGTTAACCGTCCCCTCCGGCAGCCGGTCAATCCGGGCCACGATTCTGAATAATGGACGGCCGGTCCAAGTTCTGAATACGGACTCGATCCAGACTGAATACCTGACCTATCCGGTAACGGTCGAGGCGGGGACTGTGAATGTACAATTGACTGCGATGGATGTGCGGCGGCCCTTCGACACGCCGCCGGCACTGCCGTATCAGCTCGAGGTGTTCCGCGTGAACCCGGCGCCAGAGCAGGCCTCGCCCGGCCTGGTGTACGACGTCACCATTACCGAGACGCTGGCCAGTGCCGCGGACGTGGACGATTTCACATTCGAGGGTCATGTCGATGACTGGATCTACTTCGCACCGACCCCGCGGAAACCCGTTCTGTATGAGGACCGCTTGATGATCGAGGTCACGAGACCAGATGGGTCGAAATACGGGTTCCAGACCTGGACGGACGGACAAATCCTGTATGTGCCGATCCTGGAGAACGGACCGCACAGCGTACGCGTCCGAAGCGATCGGATCACGCGAACCACCTATCCGTATACGCTGATGCTGACGCGGAGGGCGCCGTAAGGGACAACGGCCGGGGCACGGGCACAACTGGCGGCCGCCCCCGCTTGACCACATGCGTCCAAACCCCTACTTTTCCATGCTCTACATACGCCATTTACAGGATACGCATGAAAACGTATACACCGAAGGCTCAGGAAATTCAGCGCAAGTGGATCGTCGTTGACGCCAAGGACCAGGTTCTAGGCCGTCTGGCGAGCAAAGTCGCGCAGATCCTCCGGGGCAAGCATAAGCCGATGTTCTCGCCGCATCTCGATGTGGGCGACTTCGTGGTGGTCGTGAATGCGGACAAGATCCGCCTGACGGGCACGAAGCCGGACAACAAGGCCTACTTCCGCCACACCGGGTATATCGGCGGCGAGAAGTTCATCCCGTTCAAGACGATGCTGGAGCAGCACCCGGACCGCGTGATCGATCTTGCGGTGAAGGGGATGCTCCCGAAGAACAACCTGGGCCGTCTCATGCGCCGCAAGCTGAAGGTGTATGCTGGCGCAGAGCACCCGCACACGGCGCAGATGCCGGAGACGATCGAGCTTTAATGGCAAACGACACGAAGCTTCAGGCAGTAGGCCGTCGCAAGACGAGCGTGGCGAGGGTCACGCTGACGCCGGGCACAGGGCAGTGGATCATCAACGGCCGCACGGTCGAGGACTACTTCCCGCGTCCGTCGCATCAGACCTGGGCCGGCGAACCGCTGGTGGTCACGAATACGAATGGACGGATGGATGTCCGCGTGAACGTGAATGGCGGCGGCAATACGGGTCAGGCCGGCGCAGTTCGCCTCGGCATCGCCCGCGCTCTGCTCAAGTATGATGACACGCTGCGCGTGGCAATGCGCGAGAAGGGCATGCTGACGCGTGACCCGCGCGAGGTCGAGCGCAAGAAGCCCGGCCGTGCTGGCGCCCGCAAGCGTTTCCAGTTCTCGAAGCGTTAATCCGTACCGTGCCGCCTTCGGGCGGTGCGGCACATCACGTCCGGTCGGCTGTCGGCCGGACGATCAAGTACACTGCCGGACGTTGGCGCAGGGGTCCCTTCCAGGGTCGAGCGCGGCGGATGAACGTAGTGGACGCATAACCCCTCAGGACGTGGATTAAAATGGCGGAGACACAGCTGCAGGACCTGCTCGAGGCCGGCGTACATTTCGGCCACCAGAGCAGCCGTTGGAACCCGAAGATGAAGAAGTACATTTTCGCGGCGCGCAACGGCATTCACATCATCGATCTCAAGAAGACACAGGCGGCCCTCGAGGCAGCGAAGCAGGCAGCGCGCACCGTCACACTGAACGGCGACCGCGTCCTCTTCGTATGCACCAAGCGTCAGCTCCGCTCCATTGTCGAGCAGGAAGCGATCCGCTGCGATTCGTACTTCGTTACGGAGCGCTGGCTGGGTGGCATGCTCACGAATTTCACGACGATCAAGAAGCAGATCCGTCGTCTGAAGGAGCTCGAGCGCGGTATTGAAGAGGGTGCGTACGAGTTCTATACGAAGAAGGAGCAGCTGCTGCTGCAGCGCGAGAAGGACAAGCTCTCGAAGTACATGGGCGGCGTGAAGGAAATGGGCCGTCTGCCGGGCGCTCTGTTCATTGTCGACGCGAAGAAGGAAACGATCGGTATCGCCGAGGCCCGCAAGCTGGGCATCCCGGTGATCGCGATCGCAGACACGAACGCCGATCCGGACATCATCGACTACCCGATCCCGGGCAACGATGACGCGATCCGTTCGGTCTCGCTGATTGCCGGCGCGATTGCCGATGCAATCGAGCAGGCGCGTCGCGAGATGCCGGCCGAGGCACGTCGCAAGGGCGAGGATGCCGAGGCGACGACCTACTCCAGCGAGGGTGGCGTCACGCAGGACACCGCGGCGGAGGAGACGAAGAAGCGTCGTCGTCCGCGTCGCAAGCGTCGTCCGCGTCCGGAAGTGATCGCGGGTCTCCGCGCGCCGGGTGAAGAGGGCGCCGATGGCGATGTCGATGGTGGAGACGAGGGCGAAGGCGAGGAGGCGTAGTCTACGTCGTCCGCTCAGCGCAATTGATGAAGCGCTGCAGCGCTGCACCTGCAGCCCTGCAGCGCTTTTTTCGGTCAGAACTAAATTACTAAATGGTGGTCCTGTCAAAGGGGAAGCAGATGTCGATTACAGCAGGGATGGTCAAGGAACTTCGCGAGCGCACGGGCGCCGGCATGATGGAATGCAAGAAGGCATTGACCGAGACGAACGGTGACATAGAGAAGGCGATCGACGTGCTGCGCACGTCGGGCGCGGCGAAGGCGGCGAAGCGGGCGGGTCGTGAGGCCACCGAGGGCGTGATCGGCAGCTACATCCACATGGGCGGCAAGATCGGCGTGCTGGTGGAGGTCAACTGCGAGACGGACTTCGTCGCACGCAACGAGGTTTTCCAGTCGCTGGTGCGCGACATCGCGATGCACATCGCAGCGGCAAACCCGCTGTCGGTGGACGAGACCGGCATTGCGCCGGAGCTCCTGGAGCGAGAGAAGGCCATCTTCATCGAGCAGGTGAAGTCCGAAGGGAAGCCGGAGAAGATCTGGGACAAGATCATCGACGGGAAGATCAAGAAGTTCCTGGCGGACAACACGCTGATGGACCAGCCGTTCGTGAAGAACCCGGACCTGACGATTCGCCAGCTGATGGTGGATGCGTCGGGCAAGACGGGTGAGAACCTGGTGATCCGCCGCTTCACAAGGTTCCTCGTCGGTGAGTGAGGATCCGGTTCGCGCCGCCGAGCGCAAGGCCGAACGCGCCCGGCGCGGACTGGGCGAGTCGCTGAAGTACCGTCGAGTGCTGTTGAAGTTGAGTGGCGAGGCCCTGGCGGGGGAGCAGGGCTTCGGCATCTCGCCGCCGGTGGTCGACCGTCTGATGGAAGAAGTCGTGAAGCTGCACAACATGGGTGCCGAGATCGGTCTGGTGATCGGTGGCGGCAACATCGTGCGCGGCACGCAGGCGAGCTCGCAGGGGATGGACCGCGTGAATGCCGACTATATGGGCATGCTCGCGACGGTCATCAATGCGCTCGCGCTGCAGGACCTGCTGGACCGTAAGGGCGTCCAGACGCGGGTCATGACGGCGATCCGCATGGAAGCGTTGGCGGAGCCGTATATCCGTCGTCGTGCCCTGCGGCATCTCGAGAAGGGTCGTGTGGTCATCTTCGCGGGTGGTACGGGCAACCCGTACTTCTCGACGGACACCGCAGCTGTGTTGCGGGCGATCGAGATCCATGCGGGCGTCATCATCAAGGCGACGAAGGTGGACGGCGTCTACACATCCGACCCGGCCAAGGACCCCACTGCGGCATTCATCCCCGAGCTGTCGTTCCAGGACGTCCTGACGCAGGACCTCAAAGTCATGGATGCAGCTGCCGTGTCATTGTGCAAAGAGAACGATCTGCCGATCATCGTGCTGAATATCAACAAGTCGGGCGCGGTCGCAGCGGCGCTGCGCGGCGAGAAGGTCGGGACGTACGTTTCGTAGGCGCACGCACAGCGGCCCGTCGAGCAATAACGTCAGAGGAGGTGTCGGATGTCAGCACTGGAAGACGCGAAGACGCACATGGAAAAGGCACTGGAAGCGATGCGCCGGGAGTTCGGTTCCGTGCGGACGGGGAAGGCGACATCGTCGCTGCTGGACCTCGTTCGTGTAAAGGCGTACGGCTCGATGATGCCGCTGAATCAGGTTGCGACAGTGAGCGTGCCGGAGGCGAGGATGCTGGTGGTTCAGCCGTGGGACAAGGGTCTGATCGGCGAGATCGAGCGGGGCATCCGCGATGCAAACCTCGGCCTGAATCCCGCGAATGACGGCAACCTGATCCGCGTGCCGATCCCCGCGTTGAACGAGGAGCGCCGCAAGGAGCTGGCGAAGCAGTTGCACAAGTTCGCGGAAGAGGGTCGTGTCGCCGTGCGTCACGCTCGCCAGGAAGCGAACAAGGACATCAAGCACCAGCAGTCGGACGGCAAGATCAGCGAAGATGACAGCCGTCGCGACCAGGACAAGATCCAGAAGCTGACGGACGAGTACATCGCGAAGATCGAGCAGATGGCGAAGCACAAGGAAGAGGAGGTCATGGAGGTCTGAGTGGCTGACACCGCTGAGACTTCCGTCAATCTCCGTACGATGCGCCAGGGCGGTCCGATTCCGGACCACGTGGCGATCATCATGGATGGAAACGGTCGCTGGGCCAAGGGCCGTGGTCTGCCGCGGTTCCGTGGCCACACGGCCGGCATGGCATCGGTGCGCGATGTGATCGAAGGTGCGATCGCCGCCGGTGTGAAGGTCCTCACGCTCTACACGTTCTCAAACGAAAACTGGAATCGCCCTCCTGCCGAGGTGTCTGCGCTGATGCGTCTGCTGCAGACATACATCGCAAAGGAGCACGCGGAACTGAAGCGCCAGGGCGTCGAAGTGCGGGTGTTCGGCGATGTCGAGCGCTTGAAGGGCGGTGCACGCAAGGCGGTCGACATGGTGCAGAGCGTGACGCGCGGTGGTACGGAGCTGCGGCTCAACCTGATGATCAGCTACGGCAGTCGCGCAGAGATCGTGCGTGCAACGCAGCGGATCGCGGCGCGCGTGAAGGCGGGTGAGCTGAACGTCGAGGACATCAATGACGCGGTGTTCGACAGTGAGCTTTACACCGCGGGATTCCCCGACCCCGACCTCCTGATCCGCACGTCGGGCGAGATGCGCATCAGCACCTTCATGCTCTGGCAGATCGCCTACACGGAGATGGTGATCACACCCGTGTTGTGGCCGGATTTCCGTCGGGAGCAGCTGTTTGAGGCGATCATCGAGTACCAGGGTCGCGAGCGCCGCTTCGGGCGCGTGACCGCGAGCTGACGGGCGGTACGGCATGGCGAGTGAACTCACGAAGCGCGTAGCGGTAGCGGCGGTCGGCATTCCGCTGGCGGTTGTCGCAATCTACATCGGCGGCATTGTGTTCGGCCTGCTGGTTGCCGCGATTGCGGGCGCCGCGACATGGGAGCTGTGCCGCATGGCGGAGAAGCGAGGCGTGCGCCCGTTCACGTGGCCCGCCGTCGCCATTGCATCATCGTTCGCGCTTGTTGCGACGGCGATGCAGACACCGCTCGATGCCAGTCCGCGTTTCTGGCTGATCACCATCACATCCGTCCTCGCATTGAGTGCTGCAGCGATCTGGCGGCGTGGTGTCGAAGGCGGTCCGCTCGCGGCGGTCGCAGTCAGCGTCTCCGCTGCATTGTTGACGGGTGGCACACTGTCGTATGCGATCTTCCTGCGCGCAATGGGATGGCCGCAGGTCGTCGATCTCAGTGCGCCGGTGCATGAAGTGTCGCCGTGGGTCGGCCCCGCGATGGTGGGGTTCCCGCTCGTGCTCACGTGGCTCAGTGATACGTTCGCGTACTTCGGCGGTCGCGCGTGGGGCCGTCGCAAGTTGATCCCGTCGGTGAGTCCCGGGAAGACAGTTGCCGGCGCGGTCAGTGGTGTGGTCGGTACGATCCTGGTGGGTGCGCTGTATGCGTGGGGCGTGCTCGACAATGCGCTGCACATCCCCGTATCGCTGGTAGAGGGAGCGGTCGGTGGCGCGATTGTTTCCGTCGTCGCACAGACGGGCGATCTCGCGGAGTCGCTGCTCAAGCGCGAAGCGGGCGTGAAGGATTCCGGCGCACTGCTGCCGGGTCATGGCGGTGTATTCGATCGGTTCGACTCACTCTTCTTCGCATTCCCCATCGCGTACTGGTATCTCAGCTACGTACTGCGGATCGGCTAGGCGGAACCTATGTCGATCGGCGTATCGATCCTCGGCTCGACGGGCTCGATCGGGCAAAGCGCGCTGCGCGTGCTCGCTCGGCATCCGGAGCTCTTCCATGTCGTCGCACTCGCGGCGCACCGAAATGCCGTCGCATTATCAGCGCAGATCGATGCCGTGCATCCGCGTCTCGCGGTACTCGTGGATGCTTCGCATGCGACGGCGGACGCGCGCATGCGCACAGGTCGCGAGGCGCTGCTGGAAGCGGCGACGCATCCGGACGCGGACATTGTCATCAATGCAGTGGTGGGTGCGGCCGGTCTCGAAGCGACGCTGGCCGCGCTCCATGCAGGAAAGCGGCTGGCGCTCGCGAACAAGGAGTCGCTGGTGGCGGGCGGGCCGCTCGTGCTGGATGCGTTGCGGGACGGTGGCGGCGAGCTGGTCCCGGTGGACAGCGAGCACAGTGCAATCCTGCAGTGCCTGGCCGGTCGGTCGGCTCCCAGGCGACTGATCCTCACTGCGTCGGGTGGCCCGTTTCGCGGACTGTCCCGTGAGCAACTGATGGATGTCACGCCCGCGCAGGCGCTGCGGCATCCGACGTGGAGCATGGGGTCCAAAGTCACCATCGATTCCGCGACGCTGGCGAACAAGGCGCTCGAAGTCATTGAGGCCCACTTTTTGTTCGGCGTGGGGTATGACGCGATCGAGGTGGTGGTCCATCCGCAGTCGATCATCCACTCGATGGTCGAAACGATGGATGGCAGCATCCTGGCGCAGATGGGGTTTCCGACGATGGAGCTGCCCATCCTGTATGCGCTGACGCATCCGGACCGTATCGAGGACAGCGGTACGCGTGCGTTCGACCCCGTGGCGGTGGGTGCAATGACGTTCGAGCCGGTGGACATGGATTGTTTTGGCGCGTTCCGTGTCGGCGTTGCAGCAGGCAGGGCGGGCGGGACGGCGCCCGCGGTGTTCAATGCCGCGAATGAAGTCGCGGTTGCTGGTTTTCTTGAGGGCGCAATTCCGTTCAGCGGGATTGCAGATGTGATCGAGCATACGCTTGGTACCCATGACATTGCGCCGGTGGACTCATTCGAGCGAGTGTTCGAAGCAGACCGGTGCGCGCGCGCGGAAGCTGCGCGCAGGATGAGACGATAAATGGTGTTTACGATTCTGGCGACGGCGGTCGTCCTCGGTGTATTGATCTTCATTCATGAACTCGGCCACTTCCTGACCGCGAAGGCGGTCGATATCGAAGTGCCGCGCTTCTCGATCGGGTTCGGTCCGAAAGTTCTCGGGTTCAAGCGTGGCGAGACGGAGTATGTGCTGTCATTGCTCCCGCTCGGCGGCTACGTGAAGATGGCCGGCACCGAGGAAATGGAAGTGATCGAGGGCGCGGGTACGCTCGCGGATACGGGTATCGACGAAACACCCGCGGAACGGCCGGTCGGCCCGCGCGATTTCGATGCGAAGTCACTGCCCGCGCGTGCGCTCGTGATCTCCGCGGGTGTCATCATGAACCTGCTGTTCGCATTCATCGTGTATACCGTGAGCGGTGCGGTGTGGGGTGTTCCGTCCGATCCGGGCACCGCGCTCGGCGGCGTGACGGAGGAGCGGCTGCCGCAGGGCGCGATCGCGCTGACCGCTGCACCCGCCGGTGTTCCGGTTACAGCCGTGAACGGCAAGGACGTGGACACGCGCAAGCAGCTGGAGATTGCGCTGCTCACGGCGAAGGCCGGTCCTGCTACGCTGCAGTTCGAGGACGGCAAGTCGATCACGTTCGAGATGCCGGGTGCGGACTCATCGCGCCAGAAGCTGGTCGCCGCGCTCGACATCTACGCGCCGGCTCCGCCGATCATCGATCAGGTGGTGCAGGGCGATCCTGCTGACAAAGCTGGTATTCGCGCCGGCGACCGTGTGGTCCAGATCAGTGGTGCACCGGTCACGGACTGGATGGAAATTGTCAGCGCGGTCGAGAAGAGTCCGGGCGCGCCGCTCACGATGATCGTGGATCGTGCGGGTGCGCAGCAGGAGCTGACCGTAACGCCTCGCGCGGATGAGCGTGACGGCACGACGTATGGTCGCATCGGCATCGAGCGTCGTTCCGTGCGTGAAGCGACAACGAAGGCGGGTCCTGTTGGAGCGCTCGGATACGGCGTGAAGGAGACGTGGGAGAACGTCGCACTGACATACAACTCGTTCGTCTCGATGGTGACGGGTCAGATCTCGCCGCGTAACATGGGCGGCCCGATCATGATCGGTCAGGTGAGTGGTCAGGCGGCGAGGCTGGGGTTGGAGCCGTTCCTGTCGTTCATGGCGCTGCTGTCCATCAATCTCGCGGTGTTGAACCTGCTGCCGATTCCTGTGCTCGACGGCGGACACCTGGTGTTCCTGGCGATTGAAGGATTGCGTGGCGGGCGACCGCTGTCGATGAATGCACGCATGCGCGCGACGCAGGTGGGCTTCTTCATGATCGTCGCACTGATGATCTGGGCGATCGGCAACGACCTGTTCCGCGTGTTCGCGGGGATGTTCTAAAACAGCTGCAACTGCTCCGCTGTCGCGCCCACGCGGCGGCGGAGCGCCATGACATCGACAGGTTCGAGGGGCCGCTCGGGGCCGGCCACGCACATGGTGCCGCGGTAGCCCGCGCGCTCGAGTGATTCACCGACGACATCCGATGCGAGTGCGCCGTCGTTGCAGTGCTCACTCAGGTGGGCGAGGATGACACCGCCGAGGCCGGGGTGGTGCAGCTCGCGGGCGAGCTCGGCTGCAGCGCGGTTGGACAGGTGTCCATGGCTCGATGCGATGCGCTGCTTGACCGACCACGGATACGGACCCTGCCAGAGCATCGCGTCGTCGTGGTTCGCCTCGAGCACGAGCAGGTGACAGTTCGACAGTGCAGCGCGCACGCCAGCCGTCGGCCGCCCCAGATCCGTGGCAACGCCCATCTTGCAGCCGGTGTCCACGTGACGGATCGTGATCGCGACCGGGTCTGCTGCGTCGTGGACGGTCAGGAACGGCTGCACTTCGAAGCCGCCGATGCGGAACACCCGCTCCGCCTGATACTCGCGCACATCTTCACTGCCGTTCAGCAGGTTCGCGCACGCGACCTTCGTTTTCGCCGTGAGGTAAACCGGCACGCCGAAGCGCCGCGCGAGCACGCCCATGCCCCGCGTGTGGTCGCCGTGGTCGTGCGTGATGAGGATCGCATTCAGCGACGAGACCTCCACATCGATCGATGCGAGGCGCAGGGCGAGATCCTTCCCGCTGAAGCCCGCGTCGATCATGACGCGCACGCCGTCCGCTTCGATGAGCGTGGCATTGCCGGCACTGCCGCTGCCGAGGACCGTGACCCTCATCCGCGCGAGGTCTCCCAGGCGCGTCGCAGCAATGCGGCCATGCTGTCGGACAGTGCGATCTTGCGGCGACCCATCGCAGTCTTCGCAACGGCGAGGAACTTGTCGACGTCGTATGCGACGAGATCACTGCCACTGCCCCAGCTGAACGGTGGCACATACCTGGGTGGCATCGACGTACCGAACAGGTTCGACCCTGCGCCCACGACGGTGCCCGTGTTGATGAGTGAACCGATGCCCGTCTTCACGTGGTCGCCGAGCAGGCATCCCATTTTCATCGAGCCCGTATCCACGTCCCCGTCCGGCGTCCACATGCGTACGGTGCCGTAGTTGTTCTTCAGGTCGCTGTTGGTCGTCATCGCGCCGAGGTTGACCCAGCGACCGAGATACGCGTGGCCGAGGAACCCGTCGTGCGCTTTGTTCGAGTATCCCAGGATCACGCTCTCTTCGACTTCACCGTGGACGCGGCAGACCGGACCGATCGATACGGCTTCGTACGGTCCGCCGAGCAGCGTGCTGTTACGACCGACATACGAAGGTCCGGCCAGTCGCGTGAACGCGCGGATCGTGACTCCGTCATCGAGCCAGATCGGGCCGTGCGAAAAATCCAGGACCACGTTCGGCTCGATGGTAACGCCCGCGCCCAGACGCAGGTCGCCAGACGTATAGTTGATCGCTGCGAACTGGCCACCCCGCTCCGATGCATTGACGCTGTCGTGCGTGCGGAACGCGTCGTAATCGCGGATCACCTGCTGCGGGTTTTCCGCGACGAGGTCCCATACGTTGGCGAGAACGTGGCCGGGCAGGGAACCGCCCTGCGCGGATGACGCCTTCGCGGCACCCTTCGCTGCACCCTTCGCCGCACTGCATAGCAGGTCAAGCTCAGGATTCTGATCACCGGCGGGCGCGAAGTAGCCGATCACCTCATCGCCGACCGTGAGCGGTCCGCCGCGGAGTTGTGCGGCATGCTCGGCCGCCGACCAATCGAGGATCAGGCGGGACGACAGGAAGAGGCGTGGCCGATCGGTGGCGAGTGACGCGATGTCGATGACGCGGGGGGCGCCATCCTCCTCGAAGCCTTCGAGG
>JBBSJG010000035.1:0-20934 GCA_038257485.1 Longimicrobiales bacterium
CAACTCTGGAGACGGCCGTGAACAGACAGCTACGTGCACACTCGTTGCCAGCCGTCCTCGCATGCCTGCTGATGCTCCCGGGCGTGGCCGCTGCGCAGGATACGTTCGCCGATCAGTGTTCGACCGCGACGTCCAATCAGCGGCTTCGCACATTCTGCAATCGCGTAGGTGAGGGCATCGAGATCATCCAGCCACGACTCGGCATTGCTCTGAGTGGTGGCAACCCCGTGCCCGGCACGGCGAGCACCCTCGGATTCCGCCTCGGTACGGTGCCCCGCGTAAGCATTGGCGCGCGTGTGACCGCAGCCCTCGTCGAGACGCCCCCGCTCGAGGATATCGGCGGCGGTGACAACCTCAGCTTCCCACTGCCGACCATCAACGTGGACGCAAGCATCGGCGTGTTCTCCGGCATCTCCATTGCTCCCACGGCCGGCGGCCTGGGCTCAATCGATATCATCGGCAGCGTCGGAAGGGTGCCACTGCCGAAGGGCGAGGGATTCCCGGATGACGCGCCGATCAGCTGGGCTGCAGGTGCACGCCTCGGCCTGCTCCGCGAGTCGTTCACGGCGCCGGGCATCTCGGTGTCCGGGATGTATCGCAGCATCGGCACAATGAGCTACGGAGACAGCACACTCCAATCGCGTGATGCCTTCTTCGCGATGGAGGACCTCTCTGCTGTAAGCTTCCGCGGCGCCATCAGTAAACGCATTCCGCTCATCGGACTCGGTGTCACGTTGGGCGCCGGATACGACAGGTATGATGGCGAGGCACGTTTTGCAGTGCGCGATCCATCCCTTCTGACCGGCACGACCGTACGCGTCAGCACGGACGACCTCAGCACGGATCGCGTGTCGTATTTCGCTAATGCCTCATGGACATTCCTCATCGTCAACGTGGTCGGGGAAGTAGGCGTACAGAACGGTGCGGGCGATACGTCGGTGCCGGCGGCGTCGGACCTGACTGAGAAGAATGCGGTCTTCGCCGGTTTCGCGGTGCGCATCGCGTTTTGACCGGGTCGACGATGGACACTACCCACATGCGACGAGCGCTCTTGCTTGCCGAGCGCGGCTGGGGCATGGTCCATCCCAATCCAATGGTTGGCGCTGTACTCGTGAAGGACGGCGTTGTTGTTGCCGAGGGTTGGCATGAGGAGTACGGTGGCGCGCACGCCGAGACCCGCGCCATCGCAAATGCCGGTGACAGCGCAGCGGGTTCCACACTTTATGTCACGCTCGAGCCATGCGCACACCACGGTAAGACGCCACCGTGCGCGGCCGCGGTTATCGCAGCGGGCATCACGCGCGTCGTGTTTGCCGCGCATGACCCGAACGGCACCGCGGCCGGTGGACACGCTGTTCTCGCCGACGCGGGCGTCGATGTAACACCCGGTGTGCTGGCATCCGAGGCGCAATCGCTCAATGCGATCTTCACCCACGTCCACACGCAGACCACACCGTACGTGGCATTGAAGCTCGCGCTGTCGTTGGATGGTCGCATCGCAGAAGGGGCGGGCATCGAAACAGCGATCACAGGTGCCGAAGCGGCCGCCGCGGTGCACCGCCTCCGCGCCGGTTTCGACGCGATCCTGGTCGGGATCGGGACCGTCCTCGCCGACGACCCCATGCTCACGGCCCGTGGCTCCATCAGTCCACGCGTTCCTCCCGCCCGGGTCGTCGCCGACAGCTCGCTGCAACTGCCCCTGTCCTCGAATCTGGTTCGCACCGCGGCCGATGCGCCGGTCATTGTTGTCACGGCTCAGAACGCGGACGACAGGCGTGCCCGCGCCCTCCACGATGCAGGCGTCACCGTGCTCCGCGTGCCGGAGACCACGCGCCCGGGCGGTCGAATGGATGTTCACGGGATCCTTGCCGCCCTGTGGGAACAGGACATCCATTCCGTCCTGTGCGAGGGCGGAGGCCGGTTGGCGGGGTCACTCCTCGTGGAAGACGTGGTGAACCGTCTGACACTGTTCTACGGCCCACTGGTCCTTGGGCCGGGGGGGATTCCGGCGTTCGACGTGCCTCCCGGTCATGATGGCCGTCCCCGCACACTTGCCCCGCACGACTGGGTCGGCCCCGTCGTGAGCCACTACGGACGCGATTTCGCCGTTAGATTTGATCGCTCCGCCGATCCCGGCGAGCGCAGCGGGACTCGGCCGGAGTAGGGATGTTTACGGGTATCGTTGAACGGGTCGCGCCGGTGCGCGAGATTGTCGAGGTCGCGAACGGCCGCCGGATCGCCATCGAGGCGACTGCGGGGTATCTGTCGGCGGTCGCGATCGGGGATTCCGTCGCAATCGACGGCGTATGCCAGACGGTCGTCGCGATCGATGGAGATGTGTTCGAAGTGGAGGCGATTGGCACGACATTGAGCCGGACCACGTTCCGGTCGCTCGAGGCAGGCCGACTGGTGAATCTCGAACGGGCGCTGCCGCTTGGTGGACGTCTGGGCGGGCACCTCGTGCAGGGCCATGTCGACGGTACCGGTGTCATCGAACGCATCGAGCGTGACGGCGAGCATGTCCTGTTGCAGGTCCGGCTCCCGGCAACGGTGGCCGAAGTCACGGTGCTGCACGGGTCCATCGCGATTCAGGGTGTGAGTCTGACCGTGAACACGATGCCGGATATGGATACAGCAGAAGTCGCGCTGATCCCGCACACGTGGGAGAGCACGACGCTTCGATACCTCGCCACTGGCGACGAGGTGAACCTGGAAGGTGACATGTTGGGGCGCTTCGTCGTCAGTTATCTCCGACGGACTGCAGCCGCTACCCGTCACGGAGAATCGTGAGTATGTCGTTCGATCGCGTTGAAGATGCCATTGAGGATATCCGGCAGGGCCGCATGGTCATCGTCGCAGATGACGAGGACCGCGAGAATGAGGGCGACCTCGTCTGCGCCGCCGCGAAGATCACGCCCGAGCTGGTCAACTTCATGGCCGTACACGGGCGGGGCCTGATCTGCACGACGCTTACGCCGGAACGTACGGAGGCACTCGGCCTCACGCCGATGACGGAAATGAATACGGAGGCGATGACGACGGCATTCACGGTCGCCGTCGATGCCGCTCCGCGATTCGGCGTCACTACAGGCATCAGCGCGTCGGACCGCGCGCGCACGATCCAGGTGCTCGTCGATCCAGCGTCGAAACCGCATGACCTTCGACGCCCCGGCCACATGTTCCCGCTGCGGTCCGTGCCCGGCGGTGTTCTGCGTCGAGTAGGCCAGACCGAAGCATCCGTCGATCTGGCGAGACTCGCCGGTCTGACACCTGCCGGTGTCATCTGCGAGATCCTGAATGAGGACGGCTCGATGGCGAGGCGTCCGCAGCTGGAGGTGTTCGCGAAGACGCACGGCCTCAAGTTCATCACGGTCGCCCAGAACGTGCGGTACCGTCTCGAGAACGAGCGGCTCGTCAAGCGGATTGCCGAAGCATCGATGCCGACACCGGAAGGCGAGTTCCGCGTCATCGCATTCGCGAACCAGATCGATCACCGTGAGCACGTCGCGATTGTCAAAGGTGCGATTGAAGGGAAGAAGAACGTCCTGGTTCGCATGCACTCCGAGTGCCTCACGGGGGATGTGTTCCATTCGATGCGGTGCGATTGCGGTGAACAGCTGCACGCAGCGATGCGACGCATCCAGGACGAAGGCATGGGCGCCGTCGTATATTTGCGCCAGGAAGGACGGGGGATCGGCTTCGGCAACAAGATCCGCGCATATGCGTTGCAGGACGGCGGGCTGGACACCGTTCAAGCGAATGAATCGCTCGGCTTCAAGCCGGATTTGCGCGACTACGGAATCGGTGCACAGATCCTGCTCGATCTCGGACTCTCGACAATCCGTTTGCTGACGAACAACCCTCGCAAAATCGTCGGGCTCGAAGGCTACGGTCTGCGCGTTACGAGAAGCGAGCCACTGCAGGTTGTTCCAGGGTTGCACAACCGCGGCTACCTGTCGACGAAGCGTGACAAGCTCGGCCACCTTCTGAACGATGCCGCGCAGCCGGCGGCCAAACACAGCGATGCAGAGAGCGCAGCGACGCGTGAGTAACGCCGGCTTCGCAAGTCCCGTCATTGGCAGCATGAGCGCGAGCGGTCTCCGTTTTGCCATTGTCAGCGCGCGGTTCAATGCAGCCGTCACGGACCGCCTGGCCGTTGGCGCACGGGCGTGTCTGGTCGACCATGGGGCTCGCGCATCCGACATCGAAATGTTCAACGTGCCGGGAGCATGGGAACTCCCGCTCGCCACACGACACCTCGCCGCGAACGGGTTCGACGCGATCATCGCGATCGGCTGCGTAATTCGTGGTGACACGCCGCACTTCGAGTACGTTGCAGGCGCCGCTACCAACGGTCTCGCGCAGGTACAGATGGAGAGTGGCATACCGATTGGATTTGGTTTGCTGACTGTAGAAGACAACGATCAGGCGTTTGCACGTGCGGGCGGCCGTGAAGGCAACAAGGGCTGGGAGTCCGCGCTGGCGGCTCTCGAAATGGCACTGTTCGCGCGCGGATTGAGCGTCAATGCGCTCACGTAGCCGCGCCCGCAGCTGGGCCCTGCAGGCCCTCTATTCCTGGGAGAGCCGGGGCAGTGAAGGGTCGCCCGCCCGTTTCATCGACAGCTTCCTGATGAATCGGCGCATCAACATCGAGGCTGAAGAATATTTGCGCGTGTTGATCGGCCTGATCGATGACCACCTCGGCGAGATCGACCACGAACTCGACAGCGCGCTCGAGAACTGGCGCATGGAACGCCTTGCAGTGATCGACCGCAATGTGCTCCGCATCGGCGCGGCCGAGCTGCTCTTCTCCGAGGACGTCCCTCCACTGGTCGCGATCCAGGAGGCCCTCCGTCTCGCGGAGCGTTTCAGCACGCACCAGAGCGCGCGCTTCGTCAATGGCGTGCTCGACGCGCTCATGCGCTCCAATGACCGCAGTGCCGGGGAGGTCCGCTGAACCTCGCCTCGCGAGGTCCAATGAACCTGCTGGTCGTAAACTGGCAGGACCGCCTCAATCCGCAGGCGGGCGGCGCCGAAATCCACCTGCACGAGATCTTCGGGCGCCTCGCCCGCCGTGGTCACAGCGTCACATTGCTCGTTTCAGGATGGGACGGCGCACCCCGTCGCCTCGTCATCGACGACATGGAAGTCCACCGCACCGGCGGACGCCACACATTCTCCGTCACAGCCCCTCGCTACTACCGGCGCCGGCTCATGCACCGGAACTTCGATGTCGTCGTAGAGGATCTCAACAAGGTTCCTGTGTTCGCGCCGCTGTGGGCACGCAGACCGGTCGCGCTCGTGGTTCATCACCTCTTCGGAGCCACCGCGTTCCAGGAAGCCAGCTTGCCGTTTGCAGCCGCTACGTGGCTCCTCGAACAGCCGCTCCCCCTGTTCTATCGTGATATTCCCGTCGAAGTAGTGTCCGGTAGCACGCGGGATGATATGATCCGTCGTGGCTTTCACGCCGATCGTATCGAGGTGATCGAAAATGGCGTCGATCTCGATTTCTTCGCAGGCGGCGGTTCGTTCGAGAGGTATCCGACACCGACGGTGCTCTATCTGGGGCGGCTCAAGAAGTACAAGCGTGTCGATCTCATCATCCAGGCCATCGCACTGCTCAGATCCCGCGGGACCGACGTGCGACTTATGGTTGCGGGCCGTGGTGATGCGACGGTGGCCCTGCGCGCGCTCGCAGATGACTTGGAAATCGGCGATCTCGTCGAATTCGTCGGTTTCGTGACCGAGCAGGAGAAGCGCGAACTCTTGCATCGTACGTGGGTCCATGCGCTGACATCGCCCAAGGAAGGGTGGGGTATCAGTAACCTGGAGGCTGCCGCATGCGGCACCGCCACCGTGGCCAGCGATGCGCCGGGCCTGCGCGATTCAGTCGTGGACGGGGTGACCGGGTTCCTGGTTCCGCATGGCGACGTCGCATCACTCGCGGACCGCATTGCCGCGATCGCAGGGGACACGGCATTGAGGGACAGGCTTGGCGACGGCGCGCGCGCTTTCGCGGCGGGTCATTCGTGGGACCGGGCAGCAGATCTGACGGAACGGCACCTCGCAGCGATCATCGCGGGCGGGGAGGACATGCGCAGAGGTGGAGCGGCACAGACATGAAGAAGCCGAAACTCGTTGTGCAGGACCTGTTCGAAGCGAAGGAAGCGCTGCTCGAGCTCGAGCTGCTTACGCCCGGCGTGTCGCTCTCCCGCGAGATTGAAGCGTCTACGCTCTCCAATCCCGGCATTGTCCTGGCCGGTTTCACCGACCGGTTCCTGACCGGACGCGTGCAGGTCCTTGGTGAAACCGAGATCCGGTTTCTCGAGTCGTTGTCACCGGAACAGTGCAGCACTACACTCGACCGATTCCTGTCGCTCGGTGTGCCCGCCCTGTTTGTGACGAAAATGCTCGATGTCCCGCCCGTCCTGGCCGACATATGCCGAACCCACAACGTGCCGTTGTTCCGGTCGCCCGTGAAGACCGGCGAGTTCTATCGCAGGCTGCAACCCTATCTCGAGGACCAGCTCGCGCCGACGTCGACATTGCACGGTTCACTTGCAGACGTGTACGGTGTAGGCCTGCTCTTTATCGGACGCAGTGGCATCGGCAAAAGCGAGTGCGTTCTCGATCTGATCGAACGCGGTCACCGTCTCGTTGCAGATGACATGGTGATCGCAGCAAGGCGGGGCAATGACGTGATCATCGGCCGCGGTCCCGAGCTTCAGATGCATCACATGGAGATCCGCGGTATCGGCATCATCGACATCCGTGCGCTGTTCGGGATTCGCGCGATCCGCCAGCAAAAGCGCATCGAAGTGATCGTTCAGCTCGTGGATCTCGACACGAATGCCCAGTATGATCGCACGGGTCTCGACAAGATCGAAGCGGATATCCTTGGCGTGAAGATACCCAAGGTCGTCGTGCCCCTCGTCGCGGGCAAGAATATCACGGTGATTTCGGAGATCGTCGCGATGAACCACCTGCTGAAGTATTCGGGCGTCAACTCCGCAGAGCTGTTCAACGAACGGCTGCAGGCGGCGATGCGTCCGGTGCGACACTACCTGGAAGAAGACTATGAGTGATGTCCGTGGAATCGTGATCGGCCATGGTCTGATGGCGGCGGGCATTGTGGATGCCGTACGTCAGATCACAGGCCTGGAAGAAGAGGCGCTTCTGCCGCTGAGCAATCGAGGCCTGTCGCCCGATGCATTGATCGCCGCTGTGCGTGAGCTGCTCGTGCCCGGCGTCAGCACCATCCTGTTCACGGATCTGCAGAGTGGCAGCTGTGCAGTCGCGGCCCGCCGTCTGACCCACCAACTGCCCGACACCGCTGTCGTCTGCGGCGCGAACCTACCGCTGCTCCTGGAGTTCGCCATGGGACGGAACGAGCCGATCGACGCCCTCATCGAAAAACTTGTCGATCGCGGACGCACGTCAATCATGAGTGTGCCTTCCGCACCGCCGGGACGCATGGCATGATCGTTCTCTACCGCATCGACGAGCGCCTGATCCATGGTCAGGTCGTCGTGGGATGGGGCACTCACCTCCATCCGCAGAGAATCGTCGTGGTTGATGACGAACTTGCGTCATCGGACTGGGAACAGGAGCTGTACACACTCGGATTGCCGCCCGACCTGGCGAGCGATTTCCTTTCCATCGAGGATGCGCGAGCACAACTGCAGGCATGGCGAGGGTCTGAAGAGCGGATCATTGTGATGACGCGTGATATCGGATCCATGCAGCGCCTCGCGACCGGCGGTGTCATGCGCGACGAGGAAGTGAACCTCGGCGGCATTCATCACGCGCCCGGACGCCGCCCGGTCCTACCATATCTCTATCTCAATGCAGAGGACTTCACACTACTCCATGACCTTGCGGCCGAGGGCGTGATTGTGTCGGCCAGGGATCTTCCTGGCAGCCGGCGCGTGGACGCGGAGCAGCTCGAGCCTGTGGAGCGCCGCGCGTGACCTGGCTGTGGCTCGCCCTCGTCGGTGGGATCGTCGGACTCGACGCCACCAGCTTTCCACAGGCAATGCTGTCACGCCCGCTCGTTGCGGGCGCCCTTGCGGGTCTCGCCTTCCACCGCCCGCTTGAGGGGATGCTCGTGGGCGCGGTCATCGAGATCTTCGACCTGCCCAACCTACCCGTCGGCGCGGCCCGCTATCCGGACTCCGGAACGGCCACCGTCGCGGGCGTAGGCGCGCTTGGGTTTGCGGGACTCCCGGAGATGCACGCCGGGGCGTTCCTCCTCGCGGTCGTGTTCTCGCTGCTCTGGGAATACGTCACCGGACTGTCCACGGTATTCGAACGTCGCCTCAATGAGCGCCTCGTACTGCCCAAACATGACCCGCAACGCATGACCGACCGGAGTGTCGAGGCACTCCATTTGCTCTCCACCACCCTCGACTTCGTGCGTGCCGCAGTGATCGTCATGGTCGGTGTCTTCATCGGCGCCAATCTCCTGCCCGCCATCGTTCACGACTGGCATGGCCCGCTCATGCTCAGCTCCGGGTCCATTGCCGTCACGGCGGCAATGATGCTCGCGGGCGCCATCGGACTGTTCGGCGGGCTGCGCGAGCGCCGAACCCTTTTCCTCGCCGGTGCCGTCTGCGGCTCCATCCTCCTGCTGCTCACATGAAGGACACGATTGGCGCCGGCGTCCGTTTTCGCGTATTTCTGCGGTCATTCGCCATTCAGGGATCGTGGAACTATCGCACGCTCCTCGGTACCGGGTTCGGGTTCTCCCTGCTGCCCGCGTTGCGTGTTATCTATGCCGGCCGCCCCGAAGCGTTGCAGGACGCGGTGCGACGTCACACCTCACTCTTCAATTGCCACCCGTACCTGGCCGGGATCGCGCTCGGCGCCGTTGCCAGGCTTGAGAGCGAGGGCGAGTCTCCCGAGGTCGTAAGCCGCTTCAAGGGCGCCCTTCGAAGCGCACTCGGCAGCCTCGGAGACCGCATGGTTTGGGCGGGCCTCCGACCCTGCTGCCTCCTCCTCGCCCTTGCATTACTGCTGCTGGGGGCCCCATGGTGGCTGAGCCTGGTCGTGTTCCTGCTCGTCTATAACACGGCCCATATCACGCTCCGATGGTGGTCTCTCAGAACCGGATGGGACGCGGGCAAGCAGGTCGCGCAGCGTCTGCGCGAGTCCAACCTGGAACGATTCCATGAAGGGTTCGCGCATGCGGGCGCGTTCCTCCTCGGCCTCATTCTTCCGCTTGTGGCCGTCGGCGCCCTCACGGGTGATCGGCTTCCACCACCATGGGTCCTGGGCGGCGCCGTTGCCGCCGTCGTTGGACTCAAGTTCGGTTCTGCTGTCCGATACCCGCTGATGGTGGCACTCGTCATCATCGCCTCGATTGGCTTTCTGCTCAGGACGACTTCATGAGTACACAGACAGGCGAATTCGAACGCACACTCGCCATCCTGAACCAGAGCGGTCTGCACGCTCGGCCATCTGCCGAGTTCGTCAAGCTGGCGAACCGGTTCGCAGCTGACGTCTTCGTCAGACGGGATGATCTCGAGGTCAACGGGA
Source organism: Longimicrobiales bacterium (assembly GCA_038257485.1). Lineage (GTDB taxonomy): Bacteria > Gemmatimonadota > Gemmatimonadetes > Longimicrobiales > RSA9 > DASUXU01. The sequence continues at coordinate 9,538 of JBBSJG010000035.1, forward strand.
AGAGCATCATGGGGATGATGATGCTCGCAGCGGAGTGTGGATGCGAGATCACGATCCGGACTTCGGGGCAGGACGCGGAGACCGCGATTCAGGAGCTGGCTGGCCTGATTGAACGTCGTTTCGGAGAGGATTGAGCCATGCGTTTTGTGCGTGACGGCATACCTGCTTCACCCGGTATCGTCATCGGACCGGCGTACGTACTGCGCTGGGAGATGCCTCGCGCCCCGCACATCACGGTAGAGCCGGACGAAGTCGAGGCGGAGGTCGCACGGTTCGAAGAGGCGAGAACTTGGGCGCAGGATCGTATCCGCGAAATCCAGGTCGCCACGGAGGAACGCCTCGGCGTAGTGGAAGCGCAGATTTTCGAGCCGCAGATCCTGATGCTCGACGACCACGAGATGATCAGCAGCACTGTCGCGTACATCCGCGAGAACCGTCTCTCCGCCGCACGCGCGTTCGAACTGCGCATGATGGAATTCCAAGCCGAATGGTCGCGCAGCGGACACCAGATGATCATGGACCGTGTGAATGATCTGCTGGACATCCAGCTGCGCGTCGTGCGGCGTCTCATCGGCATGCCGGATCCGGATTTCAGCCTGTCGGATGTGAAGGAACGTGTCATCGTCGTCGCCAAGGACCTCACGCCGACGATCACTGTTCAGCTCGACCGCGACCGCATCATCGGCATCGCCACCGACGGAGGGACGCGAACATCACACTCCGCGATTCTGTCGCGCTCCCTCAACCTGCCTTCCGTTGTGAGTCTCAGCGATTTGTCCGGTCGGGTCGAGCCGGGCGAAGAGCTGATTCTCGACGGGCGCACCGGCCGTATCATTGTGCGGCCGTCCGATGCCGAGAAGCAGATGTACCGAGAGCGCGATTTCAAGGTGCGCGAATGGGAGCAGGAACTCATGCTGCTCGCGCATCTCGATGCAGTAACCCCGGACCACCAGCCGGTGCTGCTGCGCGCGAACATCGACCTGCCGAGCGAAGCGGAGTTCGCCCGCAGCCACGGCGCGCGAGGCATCGGCCTGTACCGCACGGAGTTCTTCGTTGTAGGGCGCAGCGCGCCGCCGGAGGAGGAGGAACAGTACCAATGCTACAAGCAGGTGGCGGCGGTCTTCCCCGCGGACACCGTCTACATCCGCACGTACGACCTCGGCGGTGACAAGTTCCCGTTGTTCCTGCACATGCCACCGGAGGAGAACCCGTTTCTGGGATGGCGAGCCATCCGCGTATGCCTCGACACGCCTGACATGTTTCGCGCCCAGTTGCGCGCGCTCCTTCGTGCGACCGCGCACGGCGACGTTCGCATCATGCTGCCTCTCGTCAACGATATCGAGGAAATCCAGCGAACCCGGCAGATGTTGCAGGAAGAGGAACACAAGCTTCGGAGCGACGGCATCCCGTTCAATCAGGGATACAAGGTCGGGATCATGGTGGAGACGCCGGCTGCCGCGATGACCGCGCATGAGCTGGCCCGCTATGCCGACTTCTTCTCCATCGGGACGAACGATCTGGTGCAGTACACCCTCGCCGTCGATCGTGGCAACGCGCGCCTGGCGCCGCTCTATACACCGTTCCATCCCAGCGTCCTGAGACTGATCAACCGAACGGCACAGGCGGGCCGGGAGGCGGGTATCGAAGTGGGCGTCTGCGGAGAGGTGGCCGGCAACCCCCTCGGCGTGTACATGCTGCTGGGACTCGGCATCACCGCATTCAGTGTGGCGCCTTCAGCGCTGCCGGAGATCAAAAAGGTGGTCCGCAGTGTACCCGTCGGACACGCGCGCGAAGCTGTCGCGGAAGCCCTCCGTGCATCGACGCCCGCGGCAGTCGTCGCGATTCTGACGGATGGCCTGTCGCAATGGCTCGACCTGTCGATGTTCTCCGGTCGCTGGAACCTGTCAGTGGATACATGAGATCGCATGATTGAAGTAAAGGTCCAGAGCCTCGGGCTCGACCGCACGTCGAATACACCCGTCGTCATCCTTCAGGAAGTCGACGGCGCACGCGTGCTTCCCATCTGGATCGGGCCGGGTGAAGCGAGCGCCATCGCCATGGAGATCGCGGGAATGAAGTTCGCCCGCCCGCTCACGCATGATCTGTTCGCATCCGTGATCATGGGAATGGGTGGCACACTTCAACGCGTCATGATCACCAAGGTCATCGAGCATACGTACTTCGCTGAACTGATCGTGCAACGCGACGCCGAGATCATCAGCATCGATGCGCGCCCTTCCGATTCCATCGCCATCGCACTGCGCATGGCTGCCCAGATCTTCACGACGGAGGACCTGCTCGAGCATACGTCCGTCGAGATCGCGGATGCCACGGATGCAACCCAGGAGTTTCTGCCGGGCGGTTCCGAACAGAAGGATGGCGCGGGACCGGCCGGTGGGCTTTCACCCGAGGAACTGCGCGAGTACATCCGCCGCATGAACCCCGAGGACCTGGGACGTTTCAATCCATGAAGAGGCTCAGCTTCATCCGCGCTGGTCTGCTGCTGGCCACACTCACAGCACTGCCCGCACAAGCGCAGCAGGCGGGCGTCGTGCGCGGCGTTGTGAGCGGACCTGACGGCAAGGCGTTACCCGCACAGACCGTCGTCCTGCATCGCGTCATGGGCACCACCGGTGTGACGGTCGCGACCGGCACGAGCAGCGCGGACGGAACGTTCCGTCTCGATGTCCCGGCTGCCGATGCATCCAGCGACGCGGTCTACTTCCTCGCGGCGCGCTTCGATAACGAACTGTATATCGGTGACGCGTTTCGTGCTCCGTTCGACAGCGTTACGATCCATGCAGTGCAGGTGGGCGTCGCAGCAACGTCGGCGCGCAACCTCGTGTCGGACGACGCACAGGCCGTGATGCCTCCAGCGCCGGCCGCCCCCGACCCGACCCGACGCCTCGTCTGGATTCTACCCGCGCTGGCGATCGCCGCGTTGATCGGGATGCTCACCATTGGACGCACGCGCGTGCCGGATCGACGCCGCGCATTGCTCGCGCTTGCAGAGCTCGATGAAGCGCGGCACCCGAACACTGCCACAGTGGATGATGCTGCACTGCGTGCGCGTCGCGACGAGCTGGTCACGCGCGCTGCACGACCGGCGCTCTGATCCGGCATTGTCTGTTGTAACGACCGACGCAATCATCCTCCAGGCTTTTCCATACGGCGACACCAGCCGCATCCTCCGCCTGCTGACCCGCGACTATGGTGTGCGCTCCGTCATTGCGCGAGGCGCCACTCGACCGAAGAGCCGCTACAGTGGACTGCTCGAGCTCTTCACGCAGGGCACTGCATCGTTTTACCTCAAGCAGAACCAGGAACTGCTCACACTCTCGGCATTCGACCTCGTGCGTGGTCGCCAGGCGCTCGGCGCTGACCTCATGCGCTTCGGCGGCGCATCCCTCCTGTCCGAGATGATCCTGCGCACTGCCAGCGAGGAGAATCAGCCTGCGCTGTTCGACCGCCTGCGCGACGCATTCGACACACTCACGGAAGCGGATACCGCAGCGATCGAGGCGACCACACTCGCGCAGACCTGGGCACTCGTCGCAGCACTCGGATTCGCACCATCGCTCGAACAGTGCGTGAACTGCGGGCGCACCATCGAACCCACTGAAGACACGCGCTTCAGCTACAGCGCGGGTGGCGCGCTCTGCGGTGACTGCCGTGACGCCGGCGGCGGCAGCGCGCTCCCGGCCCACGCCCGCGACGCCCTCATCCGCATGATGTCGGCAGAGCCCGTCCCGATGGAGCTCACCGCAGGACACTGGTCGCTACTCGAGCGATATCTCGATCATCATGTGCTCGAAGGCTCCACCCTGCGGTCCCTCGCGTTCCTGTCCGCGACACGCCTCCTCTGATCATGCGACGCCTCATCCTCGGTACGGCCGGCCACATCGATCACGGCAAGACCACACTCGTTCGCGCACTCACCGGTGTCGACACAGATCGCCTTCCGGAAGAGAAGCGAAGGGGGATCACGATCGACCTGGGCTTCGCGGCACTGTCGATGGACGGCCTCGACATCGGCATCGTCGATGTCCCGGGTCACGAAGGGCTCGTCCGCAACATGCTCGCGGGTGCGACCGGCATCGACCTCGTCGTGCTCGTCATTGCCGCCGACGAAGGGGTCATGCCGCAGACCCGCGAACACCTCGCCATCATGGAGTTGCTCGAGGTGCGCGCTGCAGTTGTCGCTCTCACCAAGGCAGACCTCGTCGAAAGCGAGTGGCTCGATCTCGTTGCGGCCGATGTCGCCACCACCCTCGGGGACACCCGTTTCGCCGGCGCGCCCATCATTCCCGTGTCATCAACGACCGGTGTCGGCATCCCCGCGCTGCGTGATGCCATCGCGCATGCGGCTGCCACCGTCACCGAACGTCGCACGGATGACGTGTTCAGAATGCCCGTCGACCGCGCCTTCACGGTGCATGGCACCGGTACCGTCGTCACCGGAACCGTGTGGAGCGGGGAAGTCCGCCGCGATGCACAGCTTGTCATCATGCCCTCCGGTGTGGCTGCACGGGTCAGGGGCATCCAGGTCCACGGCGCCAGTCGCGATATCGCGTACGCGGGGGAACGCGCCGCGCTCGCGCTCGCGGTTGATCGCGCCACGATCGACCGCGGCGACACGCTCGTGGACGGGGCCGCATGGCGCGCGGCCTCCATCATCACGGCGAGAGTGCGCGTGGTCGGCAGCGCTGACAGACCCCTGCGTCACAGACAGCGCGTGCGCTTCCATCTGGGGACCACCGAGGTCCTCGCGCGCGTCGCCATGCTCGAACAGCCCGCCATCGAGCCGGGTGATGAGGCGTGGGTTCAGCTCCGCCTCGAAGAGCCCTGTGCTGCCAGGGCAGGGGACCGCTTCGTCATCCGCTCCTATTCGCCCGTGCACACGATCGCGGGTGGCGCCGTGGCAGAGCCGGATGCGCCAAAACGGAAGAAGCTCACCCGGCAGCTATCCCAGCTGCTCGACGGGCTCACCGGATCGGACGCGTTCGAAGCACTCCTCGCGCTGGCTGGCAAAGCCGGCGTCGAACCGGCGAGGCTGCCCCTGCTGCTGCCGGCTGCGGCCCGCGCCGACCTCGCCCCCGCCGGCTCGCGCCACACGGCCTTCACGGCGGGCGGCCGTCTCTACCCGGAAGCCGCCGGTGCCGCCGCCCATGCAACCGTAATCGCAGCCGTCGACGCCTGGCACCGCGATCACCCGCTCGCGCGGGGCATCCCGCCCGCCAACATTCGCACACTGGCCGGGCACGAACCCGCCCCCGTCCTCGACTGGGCATTGCGCCGGCTTCTGGACGACGGCAGCCTCCGCACCGACGAGGGCGCAATCGCTCGAAACGACTTCACGCGCGCTACGAATGCCGGGCAGGGCGTCGCCGCGGACCGCATCATCAGCATCCTGCGTGGCGCCGGGCGCCAGCCGGTCGCCATCAGTGACTTCCCGGATGACCTGCGGGCACGCGCCGACCTGATCGCAATTCTCAGGTTTCTCGAGGACCGCGGGTCCGCCGTCGCAATCACAACGGACCGCTTCATGGACCCGGGCGCCGTCGCCAGCCTTGTTCAGGAAATGGCGGCGCAGTTCGAGGCCGGGACGGCGCTGACGATGACGGAACTGAAGGATCGGATCGGCGTGACCCGCAAACATCTGATGCCGATTCTCGCGTTCCTCGACCTCCACGGATACACGCGCAGGTCCGGCGATGACCGCATCTGGACCGGCCGGCCGACGCCCCTGGAACCATCAGACAGTGCTCCCGGCGCGGGGAGCTAGCTTGTTGGCATCAAAATCCTTGACTCCATGGACATCATCGTCTATCATGCCAAGTGGAGCAGTACTCAAAACACCTGTCCTCAGCGGAGGCGTATCGCAAACTTTTTTACAGCACGGGTAAATCTGTGCGGAGGGTTCGATGAAACACGCGTACGGCGTGGGCATCGTCCTCCTGCTGGCTCTCGGCCTTTTTTCCGCACCTGCATCAGCGCAGAGCGGTCAGACCGGAAGCCGACCTAACGTCCAACTGAAGCCAAACTATCCCAATCCGTTCAACCCGACGACGCGGATCCCGTTCGTACTCGGCGAAGCGTTGTTTCAGGACGGTCGGAATGTGGTAGTGAGTATGAAGATCTACGATCAGCTGCACAGGCTTGTTGCCGTGCCTTCGGCGTTGAATCACCCGAACGGCAACGGATCCGCACTCGACAAGCTGGCGTACGCGGCGCCCGGAGAATTTGAAGCTTACTGGGACGGCACTGACCGTTTCGGCAAGAAGGTCGCTTCGGGGTTGTACTTCGCTCGGTTGGAAGTGAATGGAGAACGATCTCAGCCAATCAAGTTGATAGTAGCCAACTGAACGAAGCGCCGGTTCCTCGAGGGGAGCCGGCGCTTTGTTTTTACACGGACACGAATTGTATGCGACGGCATCTGCTCAGCCCGCGGGTACCTCGAGCAGGCCGAGGAATTCGTCCGGTGTCTGCAACTGGCTGAGCTTGTTCGTGGTGTCCGCCTCTTTCGCAAACTGCGCGAGGCGTCCGAGCACGGGCAGATACTGGTTGCTCACTTCGAGCGGCGGCGCCACGATAAGAAAGAAGTTGTGTACGGGCTTGCTGTCGATGGCATTGAACTCGACGCCATCCGGCTTACGGCCGAATGCGACACGGAGCCGGTTCACGACGAGCGATCGGCAGTGGGGAATTGCGATTCCTCGCCCGATGCCGGTGGAACCCAGGTTCTCGCGCCGCTTCAGCATTTTGTACAGGATGCCCTCGCTCTTCTCGTCCACCTTCAGCAACGCGATCAGCTCTTTGAGGATCTCGTCCTTGGTCTCAGCCGCGAGGGTGAGTGCGATTGCGTCTCTATCGAAAAATTCGCGTAATTCCATTTAACCCCTCCAGGACGCGCGTGCGTGAAGCGCCACGGCGCGGTGTTCCGCCGCGGCTGCGCGGCGATCGAACATAAGGACGGGGCATACGGGTGTAAAGCAGTGCGGCAATTGATCGGACCCCTTCCGCTGGTTAACTTCCGGACATGTTTCAGCAACTGTTGACACAGCTCGAGACGGGCTTCACGCCCCTCTATCTCGCACCGCAGGCCGGCGTCAGTGAATCGCCGTTCCGCCGGCTGTGCCGCCGCTTTGGTGCCGATGTCGTGGTCAGCGAATTCGTGAGCGCCGAGGGACTTCGGCGTGGCAGCGAGAAGACGCACGACTATCTGCGGTTCGATGACGAGGAACGCCCGATCGGGGTGCAGATCTTTGGAGCGGACCCGGCCGGCATGGCCGAGGCCGCTGCGCTGGTCGAGGACATCTATCACCCGGACTTCCTGGACATCAACTTCGGCTGCCCCGTCAAGAAGGTGGTCAAGCGGAACGGCGGATCGGGCTGTCTGCGCGACCTGGACCTGGTGCAGGACATCATCCGTGCGGTGTCCAGCGCCATCTCGATCCCGACAACCGTGAAGATCCGAAGCGGATGGAGCGACGACACGCGCCAGCCCGTGGAGATCGGTCTGCGCTGTCAGGACGCAGGCGCGCGCGTCCTCACGTTGCACGCGAGGTCCCGCACGCAGATGTATTCGGGGCATGCGAACTGGGATGAGATCGCTGCGGTTGTCGACGCGCTCGATATCCCGGTGATCGGTAACGGCGACGTCTGGTCGGGCCCGGATGCGCGCCGCATGAAGGAACACACGAACTGTGCGGGCATCATGATCGCGCGCGGATCGCATGGCGCACCGTGGATCTTCACCCAGGCGAGAGCTGCATTGAACGGGGAACCGATCCCGGACGCACCGGGTGTTACCGAGCGGTTCGACATCGTGATCGAGCACGCGCGTAATGCGGTGTTGTTCGAACGTGACGAACAGCGCGCGATGATCGAGTTCCGGAAGCACCTCGGCTGGTACACCAAGGGTCTGCCGGGTGGAAAGTATCTGCGCGAAGAGCTGTTCCGCGTCACCAGCCTCGCGGATGCGGAATCGTTGCTCGAGCGGTACCGCGCCACGCACGAACTGGTGGCGGCATGAGCCACGATCGCGTCCTCCGCCTGCTGGAGGACGTCGCCCGTGGAGCGCTCGATCCGCAGCACGCACTCGACCGTCTCGCGTGGCTTCCCACCGCACCCGTTGCAAACAACGACAATGGCAATGATGGCGACGGCGGATCCACCGATTCCGGCGAGATCCCGTATGCACGGCTCGACCTGCATCGCGCTCTGCGCAATGGCTTTCCCGAAGTCGTATTCAGCGCCGGCAAGACAGTGCAGCAGACGGTCGAGATCTGCGGCCGGCTGAAGCAGCACGCGGGTGGTTTCCTGGCAACGCGCGCGGACACCGCAACGCTCGACGCACTTGAAGCGGCATACCCCGGTGTCGAGGTCAATCGTCTCGCGCGCACAGCGCACATGCCGTCGCATACCCATGCAGAGGATGCTCTGACGGGGACCGTGCTGCTGTTGAGTGCAGGCACGTCAGACCTGCCTGTCGCAGAGGAAGCCGCAGTCACCGCAGCTGCCATGGGCGCCACGGTCGAGCGTGCGTATGACGTTGGCGTCGCAGGTATCCATCGTCTGCTGGAGCAGGGTCCTGTCCTGCAGCGCGCCTCCGTCATCATTGTTGTTGCCGGTATGGAAGGCGCTCTGCCGTCCGTCGTCGGTGGGCTGGTCGCGGTGCCCGTCATCGCGGTGCCCACAAGCGTTGGCTACGGCGCAGCGTTCGGCGGCATCGCCGCGCTTCTCGGCATGCTCAACAGCTGCGCGTCCGGCCTCACGGTCGTGAACATCGACAATGGTTTCGGCGCTGCCTGTGCCGCCATCCGCATCCTCCGCGCCGCTCGTCGCACGGACTGAGCTCTCGACAACATGATCCTCGCGTTGGTCGTCGCGATTATCGCAGCTGCTGTCACCGGCTACGTCGTCGGCACGCGGCGCGCTTCGCTCGATGCGCGCATCCGCTCAACCGACGCTGCGCTCGCGCCGCCGCCGCCGACTGCCGCGGAAATCTCGACAAAGACGCGTGAGCAGGAGAGCCGCAAGCTTATCGCTGATGCGCTGCGTCTCGTGTGCGAGAGCGTCGGTGCAAATACAGCGCTGCTCTGGCAGGCCGATGCATCCGCTGACGTACTGCACGCGCTGCACGCACACGCGCGCGCGCTTCCCGCACCGCGTGCGCTACGCGGCGACCCGATCGCATGGGCAGCCAGGGAGGGGACGCCGCTACGCATCGACCCCTCGCCCGCATGGGCCGATGCCGCAGCGCATGTCGTAGCGCAGCGTCTCGGCGGTGGCAGTACCGTGCAACATGCGGACGATCGCGCATGGATCGTCACCTTCGAGTTCGATGCTCAGAGCGCATACAATCCCGCACTGCTTGCGACAGCCGTTGCACCGTTGCGACTGCTCCTCGACCTCATCGATCAACAGTCTTCGACAGAGGCCGTCCGCCGTCGCATGCAACTGCTCCTCGGTCTGCTCCACCGCATTCCCGTCGTCACGGAACTCGAACCCGCGGCTGATGAACTCCTGGCCGCGTCCATTCAGCTCACCGACGCGACGGGCGGCGCAGTGGCGCTATGGGATGGCGAGAGCGGCTCCATCATCAGTGTGGCTGGTGGCGACGGCGGGCCTGCGCGCGACGGCGTGTTCACCAGCCCGACGTCGGAACTCGCGCTCGCGGTACGCGCAGGCATTCCGCTCATCCGGCCACAGGGCGCGTGGAAGCCGGGTGCGACGCACATCGCGACGCCGGAGGATCGCTGGATCTCGCGCGTCCGCACGTTTGCCGCAATTCCGCTCAGCACGTCGACCGGCATCTCCAGTGTGCTTGTCGTGTGGAGCACCCGCGAGCAACGGCTCGATCAGGGCGGTCTCGATCTGGTGTCCGCGATTGCGCCGTATGCAGCCTTGCACCTCCAGCACGCGCGCCAGTTCGGCCAGCTCAAGATGACTGCCGAGACCGATGCCCTCACCGGACTCCGCAACCGCAGGGCATTCGACTCCGCGCTCCACCTCGAGTCCAGTCGATTCGAACGGTATGGCCGGCCGATCTCCCTCCTCATGATCGATGTCGACCATTTCAAGGCCATCAACGATCAGCACGGCCATGAGGGCGGCGACCATGTGCTGCGCGAGCTCGCACGCGTCGTTCAGTCCTGTGTCCGCGACGTGGACACCGCGGCGCGCTTCGGTGGGGAAGAGCTCGCCGTCCTGCTCCCGGAGACGCAGCGCGCTGCTGCAGCCGAGGTCGCCGAACGCATACGGCACTCCGTCGACAACCTGGTTGTCTCGTGGGCTGGGCGCACGGTCCCCGTAACGGTGTCGGTCGGCGTGGCCTCGGCGCCCGAACGCGTCAAGGAAGCCGGCCGCCTGCTGGCGACTGCCGACGAGGCGTTGTACACGGCCAAGAAGACCGGGCGGAATCGGGTCGTGACGCCGTAAGTGACCGCGGTGCAGTGGTTTACAGCCGTTGTACATTGACAGGGCAGGGGATTTGCCCTAGATTGCCAGTGCAGGGGCCGACCAGGATTCGACGTGGGTAGTGAAGTCGGAGCTGCGTGCCGAGGACCCGTTACCTCGTAAATCAATGGGAACAATTCAAGTGCCAACAATCAACTGGCATTGGCTGCGTAACTAACCTTACGTGCCCGTCTTCTGTCTGACCCGGCCCGAGGCCGTTCAGAGGACGTCGCTAAATCGGGCTGGTCCCGGACTGCCGCCTTGTCGGCCGGGATGAGATCTAACAGGGCTGGTCCGTGAGAGGCTGGCGTGCAGAGCCGACTGATCGGATGAGAAACTAAGAATCGCACGACACGCACGTAGATGCTTTGAGGGATCTCTTTACGGACGCGGGTTCGATTCCCGCCGGCTCCATGTAGGAACGATCGCACTGAAAATCCCCGTGGGCCGTTGCAATCAACGACCTCCGGGGATTTTCACGTTGCGTAAAGATCATTAAAGGCGGGCCTGCAAAGCCTGGGAGCTGGAAGAAACAGGATCTGATGCCGAGGACACTCGATTATTGGCGGTGGATCGACTCATCCTGGCAAGCCGCGGAGGTGTATGCCCAGGCCGGAGCGCACGACGAGGCGATCGAACAGCTCGCCGAGCTGATGCGGCTGCCAGCCGGCTGGACGAAGCACTGGCTGCGGGCCGATCCGATGTTCGGTGCGTTGCGTGGGGACGCACGGTTCAGGGCTCTCGACGAATAGCGGCGGATAACCGCTCCGTCGATGCAAAGTCCCCGAATTGACCGTGACTACACGTGGTATTCGGGGGTATCTCATTCCCAAATCCAGCGTCGCGACGTGCACAACCCGTTGCGGCGCGACCAGCTGTCAGGACTGCACACAAGCTGCCACACGGCCACGCCACCACCGACCACGACGAATCCGA
>JBBSJG010000036.1:0-20888 GCA_038257485.1 Longimicrobiales bacterium
AGGGACAGCAGGGACAGCAGGGACAGCAGGGAGAGCAGGGACAGCAGGGACAGCAGGGACAGCAGGGACAGCAGGGACAGCAGGGAAGCAACCCGAACCCGCGTGCGGGGGCCACGAATGCGATGGGCGGCGGGCAGGTTGGTCAGTACGGAAGGCTCTCCGCCGAGACGACGCGCCAGATGCGGGCCGAGGCGAGCCAGCGGCTCGCGGATGCTCAGGCGCTGCGCCGCGAAATCGCGGGTGGCGGCCAGGGCCGGGATACGGATGACCTCGATCAAGCCATTGAGGGCATGCGCCAGCTGATCTCGGAGGGTGCTTATCGAAACCCGGAAGCGCTCGCACGGATCCAGCAGGATGTTGTTGCCGGGATGGCGAGATTCGAGTACGGACTTCGGCGTGCCGTCATGGGCGAGGAAACGGAGAAGATCTTCCTGCCGGGGTCGGGCGAGGTGCCCTCGCAGTTCCGGTCTCTGGTCGATGCATATTTCCGGTCGCTGGCGAGGCAGTCGGATCGATAGGCGGCCGGGGCGGGGGGCTGCATGCGACTGGCTCTATACGAGGAACCCCATCCGCCACATCGGAGTACAACCCCCAAACACCGAAACGACATAGCCTTACGCGGTTCGAACGAAAGTTCGCGCCGCGTTCGGATCGCTGCATCGCAAGCACGGGAGCGGACCCATGTTCTTCAAGCGGACGGATAAGGCGGCAACTGAGACACTGCGGCGGCAGCTCGACGACCTCGATCAGCGGGCGCGGAGCGCCCACGGGCCGGGTGGCGCTGCGGAGTTCTACAACCGCGCGGGCGACCTGCTGGTAGAAGCAGGCCGCGTGTCGAATGCGCTTGAGTACTATGGCGAGGCGATCGACACACATGTGAAGGCGGACCGTTTCGAGCCGGCGGCTGCGCTGTGTCGCAAGGTGATCCGGCTGGTGCCGAGCGTGGTGCGGACACGATGCACGTTGACGTGGCTGGCGCTGGGCGAAGGCTTCGATGGTGATGCGCAGACGCACATGGCGCGCTATGTCGCAGCTGCCGCTGATGCAGGGCGTGACGAGGTCGTGGTAACGCAGATCCGCCGCATGTCGGTGATCGCGAGCACGGACTCGATGCGGCTGTACCTGGCGGAGCTGCTGCTCATGATGGGAGACGAGACTGGCGCGGATCACCTGTTCGGTGCAGTCTATCGTGAGCGGAACAAGCTGGATCCGCGGCGTCAGATCCAACCGGACGAACGGCGGTTCACTGCACGTCGCGCAGCTTTGCAGGGTGTACTCTATAACGGCTGGTAACATGACGCACATTTTCGGATCGCATACGGTGGACAACGGCGGCATCGACATGGCGGTGCGCCGTTCCGCGAATGCAGGCCTCACTACGCTCCAGTTGTTCACAGCCATCCCGAAGTTCTATGGCGACAAATCCAATATCAATCCGAAACGTGTAGAACGGTTCCACGCGGCACTCGCGGAAACCGGTGTTCGCGCGGAGCACGTCATCGTGCACGCGGCCTATGTATTGAGCGTCGCAACCGCGGAAGCGGACAAGTGGGAGCGTGCTGCTGCAGGTCTCGCCAAGGAGATGGAGCGATCGAGCGCCCTTGGTGTCGGCGGTGTCTGTTTTCATCCGGGGTCTGCAAGCGACGGCGATCCGGCTGCCGCGGCGGAGCGCGTCGCGAAAGCAATGACGCAGGCGCTGCGATCAGTTTCGAGCGACGTTAAACTCCTGGTCGAGAACACCGCGGGCGCGGGCAAGACTCTCGGGCGAACCGCTGCCGAGGTGGGTGCAATCCTGTCGAATATTCCGGCCGACGTTCGCGACCGCGCGGGCTATGGCCTCGACACGTGCCACCTCTTCTCATCCGGTTACGACATCACAGAGAGCCAGACGCGGTTCACCGCCATCCTCGATGAGTTCGAAGAAGCCGCGGGTGAAGTCCCGTCGTTCTTTCATCTCAATGACAGTGAAGGCACCCTCGGTTCAAACAAGGACCGTCACATGCTTCTGGGCGAAGGCCGGATCGGCGTCGAGCCGTTCCGCTGGCTCCTCTCCGATCGCCGCAGCCGCGAGATCCCGCTCATCCTCGAGACCCCGCAGGAAAACTACGAAGTCGCCGACGAAGACCCGACCGCTGACCCGTTCGACATCCGCATGTCAGCACTGCTCCACGAACTGGCTTCATAACAACCGCTCATTCGCGAACCCAGTCTTACGCGGCCGGACTTTCCGTCCAACTTCTCCGTGCTTCGCGTGCACTTCCGTTGTGTACGCCCGAGGGCGAGAGCGGGTGCCAGGACAGCGCGGGCGCCGCGCAGGCAAGGCGGGTCGGACGGGCGATGCACCATGGTGAATCATCAAGGATGTTGCGAACCGGGCTCGCAGGCGCGACACTTTATGAACTTACCAAGCGTACTGTCTCCGACGCCGTAGTCCATCATCTGACCAGAGGTCCGTCCATGAAGAACATGACACGCGTAATGGCGGCAGCGATGTTCGCCCTCGCACTGCCGATCGGCCTGTCCGCACAGGCCCCGACCGCACCCGCCGCACCGGCCGCGAAGCTCGAGGTCGGCAAATGGTCGGGCACGGTGACACCGCCGAACGGGCAGGCGCTCGCATTGGTGTTCGACGTCACCGCACCGGGTGACTCGATGAAGATGGATCTTACGATCAGCGACATGGGCGTCACGTTCCCGGTCACTGCGATCAAGCTCGACGGTAAGAAGCTGTCGTTTTCGTTCCTCGCGATGGACACGGACGTGAAGTGCAATCTCGAGAAGCTCGATGACGGATCGTATGCCGGACCGTGCGCGGATGCGAGTGGTGATGGTGGCCCGATGACGATGGTGCCGCCGAAGAAGGGCGCGCCGACGCCGTAAGCGGTGGTCGACGCCGCAAAGCCCAGGGCGTCGCAAAATGTTGTATTGGAAGTCCCCACCCGGAGACGCGTTGCGTCAGGTCCGGGTGGGGGCTTCGTATTTCGGCGGCTGTGCGGCCTGCAGAAGAGCGGCGCGTGTGAATCCGATCAGGGCGCTGCGCACGGATTGACGCCGGGTCGACCGCCCCGTTGTATTAGCGTCGGACGTCAACGAACCCGAACAGCGGATATGCGCACCATGGACCATCTACACCAGCGCCCGGCACCGGGCGAATACGCCGAGTTCTATGCGAAGTACATCGCGCGCGTGCCGACCGGTGACATTGCGGCAATTTTGCGGGATCAGCTGATCGACACGCGGGCCGTGCTGAGTACCGTGAAGCCGGGCGACGCGGACCGCGGCTATGCGCCCGGGAAGTGGACCGTGAAAGAGGTCGTGGGCCATCTGTGCGACACGGAGCGTGTGATGTCGTACCGGGCGATGCGCGTGGCGAGGGGGGACCGGACGCCACTTGCCGGGTTCGACGAGAACGAATTCGTGGCGGCGGCGTCATTTGGTGAGCGCGACCTGGCGGGCCTGATCGAGGAGCTGGCGACCGTGAGGAGTGCGACGATCGCAATGCTGCGGGGCCTGCCGCATGAGTCCTGGCCGCGGCGGGGGAGTGCCAATGGCAACGAGGTCTCGGTGCGTGCGCTCGCGGCGATCATCGCCGGACACGAGCTGCACCACCGCGAAATCCTGGAAACCCTATACCGGGGCCGGTCCTGAGCCGGTCTGGCGGTGGAGCGCGGGATTTGCATTGGGCGGGTGACAGCCGGCGCGGCAGGTGGGCGCGTCAACGGGAACCCGAACATGTGAGACCGGCATGAAGTGGAGAGAAGCCAGGCGCAGCACGAACGTCCAGGGCCGTGGCGGCCCGGGCATCGGTGCGATCGGTGGCGGTGCAGGCCTGGTGATCGCCCTGATCGCCTTGCTGCTGGGTGTGAACCCGGGCGAGATCCTGAACCAGGGTGGAGCGCCGTCCGATCAGGGAGCACCGCTAGCGCAGAACGACTCCACGGTAGAGTTCGTCGAGCGCATCCTTGGTGACACCGAGGACACGTGGAACGGCATCTTCTCACAGAACGGCCAGCAGTACGTCGAGCCCAAGCTCAACATTTTCAATGGCAGTGTCTCCAGTGCGTGCGGCATCGCGGGTGAAGCCGTCGGTCCGTTCTACTGCTCCGCGGATCAGCAGATCTATATCGACCTGAGCTTCTTCGAAGACCTGCGTTCGCGCTTTGGCGCGCCGGGCGACGTGGCGCAGGCATATGTAATCGCGCACGAGGTTGGCCACCACGTCCAGAACCTCCTGGGCGTAGCGGACAACGTCGCGAATGCGCGACAGGGCGCCACCACGACGACGGCGAACCAGTTGTCGGTAAAGATGGAGCTCCAGGCGGACTGTTTCGCGGGGCTGTGGGCGCACAGCTCGGACAAGCAGCGAGGCCTGATCCAGGAAGGCGACATCGCGGAAGCGCTCGGCGCAGCGTCCGCGATCGGCGACGACAGATTGCAGCGCGAAGCGCAAGGCAGGGTCGTGCCGGAAAGCTTCACCCACGGAACGTCCGAACAGCGCATGCGCTGGTTCAACCGTGGCTACCAGACGGGTGATATCCGCCAGTGCAACACGTTCGACGCCACAGCCCTCTGAACAGCTGAGTGCGGGCGGTTCGCCGCCCGCACTTGACTCGGCCCGCCTCACGCCGCAGGATGCTCCATGAGTGAGCGCGAGTTACGTGGCATCCGGTCCGCCCAGGCGGGCCTCCTCATCAATGCCGTACTCGCCGTCGTCAAAGTCATCACCGGCGTACTCGGCAACTCCTACGCACTCATCGCGGACGGCGTTGAATCCACGACCGACATCTTCTCATCACTGATCGTATGGCGCGGCCTTCAAGTCGCATCGAAGTCGCCGGACGATGAGTACCACTTCGGATATGGCAAGGCCGAGGCGCTGTCCGCTGCGGTCGTATCGCTGATGCTGATGGCTGCCGCCGTCGGCATCGCGATCCAGGCAATCCGCGCGATCCGCATTCCGAGCCACCTGCCGGCACCGTATACGCTGGTTGTCCTCGTCCTCGTCATGGTCATCAAGGAAATTCTATTCCGCCGCGTTGCTGCGGTTGGTGCCGAGATCGACAGCCCCGCCGTAACGGCCGATGCGCAGCACCACCGCGCCGACGCGATCACATCGATGGCCGCGTTCTTTGGCATCGCCATCGCGCTCATCGGCGGTGAGAAGTATGCATCGGCGGACGACTACGCGGCACTCATTGCTGCGTGCATCATCATGTATGGTGGCGTCAAGCTGCTCCGGCCGGCCATTGGGGACCTCATGGACCGCGCGCCGGATCCCGGCCTCATCCGCCGCGTGTGCGACGCCGCGATGTCGATCGACGGTGTGTGCGCGGTCGAGAAGACGCTGGCGAGACGAACGGGTGCGGGGTATCGCATCGTGATGCATGTGCAGGCCGACCCGGCGCTGTCATTGCGCGACGCTCACTTCCTCGGTGGCCGCGTGCGTCGCAAGATCACAGCGGACGTGCCGCAGATCCTGGATGTCGTGATCCACATGGAGCCGTTCGAATGACATCGGAAATTTGTGCTGTGACATGGCTACGAATGTCTCGGATGCCGTGGGACAACGGCCGTCAAGTGCATGACAATTTGGCGTGGGACCTGGGAAATCGGGAGAATAAGCGATGAATCACGATGCGGCACCGCCCATGCCTGTACAGGGTTTCATGCGAAGAATCAGAAGACTGACGCAGGTCCTCCTCACGCTGATCGGCACGGCGATCGTTCTGTATGCCGTCCTCGCGGTCGAGGCCACGTACACCCGCGTACTGCTCGTCGCCCTCGGCCTCATCCTGCTTGAGGCGGGCATCTGGGAAATCACGCGCTCACTCTTCCCGAATGAGCGCGAGTTCAGGCCACTGCGCAAGGAGACCGACTACTTCCTCACGGTTGTGAGGCGCATGAACCGTGCAGCCGTGCGCGAGCGCTCCGGCGCGGTCGGAGCAGTCGCGGAGGTCGAGCGCCTGCAGCTCGAACTGCTTCACTCAGTGGATCGTATGCGACGGCTGGCGGGGCTGAGCGAAGATGAGCTCGGTTATCAGTACCGTGGCGGGATGGAAATGCCCACACCGGACCCCGCAGCCGACCGCGAGCAAGAGAAGTACACCGCGCGCGCCAGCTGAACCGTGCTGCTGCACGAACTGGTCGAGGCGTCCGATCGGGCGGGCGGGGTTTCGTCGCGCAACGCCAAGGTCGCTCTGCTCGCCGACGCACTTCGGAACGCAGCCGCGGCGGACCCGGGCGAGAGCGCGATTGCAACTGCATTCCTGATCGGTGAACTGCCGCAGGGCCGGATCGGTCTCGGCCCCGCGGCCGTACGCGCTGCCGCGGCATCGACCCCCGCGGATACACACAGCCTCACACTTCACGATGTCGATGCGGTCTTCGAACGGATTGCCGCACTCGGAGGCGCCGGTTCGACGCGCGCACGCGGTGACGCACTGACCGCACTGTTCGCGAGAGCGACGTCGGCAGAACAAAATTTCCTCGCCCGCCTCGTTTATGGCGAGATCCGGCAAGGCGCACTCGAAGGCGTGCTCACGGATGCCGTCGCGCGCGCCGCCGCCGTTCCACTCGCGGCAGTGCGACGCGCGCTGCAACTCGCAGGCGACCTGCCGCGCGTCGCCCACGCCGCGCTGACCGGCGGCGAACCAGCGCTCGCGCAGTTCGCGGTCCAGCTGTTCCGCCCGGTGCAGCCCATGCTCGCACAACCTGCGCAGGACGTGGATGAAGCGATATCGAAGCTCGGTCGTGCTGCGCTCGACTATAAACTCGACGGCGCGCGGGTCCAGGTCCACAAACAAGGTGCCGAGGTTCAGGTCTACAGCCGTCGCCTGAATGAGGTCACGACCGCCACGCCCGAGCTCGTCGCGGCTGTCCTCGCACTCCCCGCGCACGAGCTGATCCTCGATGGCGAAGCCATTGTCCTGCATGCCGACGGCTCGCCACAACCGTTCCAGCGGACCATGCAGCGATTCGGCAGCAAGGTGAACGCGGAGCAGTTGCGCGATGCGCTGCCCCTCTCCACATACTTCTTCGATCTGCTGTATGCGAATGGCGAGTCGCTGCTGGATCGGTCCGCGACGGATCGATTCGCTGCACTCGCCGATGTCGTCGATGCCGGCAGCATTGTCCCGCGTATCGAGACGGACAATGTCGAAACGGCGAGGACGTTCATGGCTGCAGCACGCAAAGCCGGCCATGAAGGGCTCGTCGCAAAGTCACTGGACTCGATCTACGACGCGGGCAAACGCGGCGGCGGATGGCTGAAGGTGAAGCAGGCGGATACGCTCGACCTGGTGGTGCTCGCTGCGGAGTGGGGGCACGGCCGGCGTCAGGGGTATCTCAGCAACCTGCATCTCGGCGCGCGCGATTCCGATGCTGGCGGCTTTGTCATGCTCGGCAAGACGTTCAAGGGCCTGACCGATGTGATGCTGGAGTGGCAGACGCGTGAGCTGCTCGCGCGCGAAATCGGAAGGGAAGGCAACATCGTACGCGTTCGACCGGAGCTCGTTGTCGAGATCGCGTTCGAAGGAATCCAGACGAGCCCACGCTACCCGGGCGGCGTCGCACTCCGGTTCGCGCGTGTGAAACGATACCGCGATGACAAGGGCGCAGACGAAGCCGACACGATCGACCGCGTCAGAGCGTCAGGACATTCGGCGTCTTGACGCACTCCATACCCCCCGCGACCTTCGCACCATGAATGATCCAGTGAACGGCGGAACGACCGATGGCATCGAACGCAGCCGCCTGCCAGGCTGTCGTTCACTCGTTGTCATGGCGATGATGGTGGGTTTGATTGTCCTCCTGGCATCCATCCTGTGGCAGCGTATCCGGCAGGTCGACCCGGTGCGCCGCTGCGCGAATGCATACAACAGCAGTCATACGCCAATCGATACGACGCTCGTCGACCGCATCAATGTACGTACGCCTGATGGAACCGCCCGCACGACATGCGGCGAGCTCCGGCAGGGCGGCGTTGTGGACCGCCTGCCCCGCCAGGAACCAACCCGACCATTCGACAATCGCTGACCCCCGTGGTCAGCGATCGCCTTGATCGCCCTGCCCCTTCTTCACCTTCGTCTTGGAATGCTGCTTCGCGTCCTGTGACAGCGAGCGCCCCACGTCGACCTGGTCCTCCGTGAAGCGACCCTCGTCGTCGCGGCGGATGTACCGCTTGTCATCCTTGCTGGGCTCGATCAGCTCTCGTTCGCGTGCCATGTGACCTCCATGGGTAAATGCGTTTTGTGCAAACACTTATGAGGCAAACTGCGTACCGCCGCGCGGGCCGCCGACATTGACGCCGCGTACACGCGCGACGATACTGCGCCCATGACATTCACCGAAGTGCGCGGGCCCGCGCGCGGATTGCGACCATGCGAATCGTAGGCGGCCGCTGGGCCGACACAAAACTGGTTTCTCCCGCCGGTCGGATCCGGCCGACATCGGAAGTGGTGCGGGAGGCGTGGATGACGGAGCTCGGCGAGCAGCTGAAGGGCACACGCGTGCTCGACCTGTTCGCCGGCAGCGGTGCGCTCGGAATCGAGGCACTTTCGCGCGGCGCCCGCTACGCCGATTTCGTCGAAAACAGCCCGTCCGCATTGCACGCACTGAAGGCGAACATCGCCAAGATCCGAGCGGGCGGAGATGCGCGCGTGTTCAAGCAGGACGCGATCGTGTATGCGGAGCGGCTGCCCGCCGGGAAGTATGACATCGCACTCGCGGACCCGCCGTATGGATCGCTCAAGGCAGATCGTCTGGTCGAGTACTGGCTCGAGGTCCCGTTCGCGAACATCCTGTGCGTCGAGCACGGAGTCGATCATCCGTTGCCCGGCCGCGGCCGCATGCGAAAGTTCGGAGAGCAGGCCGTCACATTCTACCACCGCCGGAAATGAGTACGGCCGCCGATATTGCCGCATTCCCGATCGTGCTCGATGTCGACGTCGCATGGGGCGAGATGGACGCCTTCAATCACGTCAACAACGCCGTCTACTTCCGATACTTCGAGAGCGCCCGCATCGCATTCCTCATCGCGATCGGTTTTGCCGAGCCCGCGGACAACGACGGCGTTGGCCCCATTCTCGCCAGCACCCACTGCACATTCAAGCGACCGCTCAGGTTTCCAGACGCAGTACGCATAGGCGCGCGCGCAACGGAACTGACGGATGACCGCTTCGTCATGGAATACATCATCCACAGCACCACACTCGCCAGCACCGCCGCGACAGGCGGCGGTGTCGTCGTCGCGTACGACTACGCGCGCAATACGAAGGCGTCGATCCCGCTGCGTGTGCGCGATCGGATCGCCGAGCTGGGGTGACGAGGCGACCGTGGCCTGCGGCCACTCACGGACCGTGGCCCTGCGGGCCCTGGCGACGGGCGGACCGTGGCCTGCGGCCACTGGCGAAAGGCGAGATGTGCGTCCCCACCGCCGTTCACTTCCGCCAGTGCACGCAGTGCACGGTCCGCCCTCGCCAGTGGCCAACGGCCACGGTCCGCCATTGCACGAAGTGCAGGGTCCGCCAGTGCCCGCAGGGCACGGTCATTTCCGCACAAACTCCACCAGATCGCGGATCACTTCGGCTGCAACATGACCGGCCACCAGGTACTCCGCCGGCGTCGCCTTGCCGGTGCCGGTGGCGAACAGGTGGTTGAGGTCGGGATACAGCTTGAAGGACGACGTCTTCGAG
Organism: Longimicrobiales bacterium; assembly: GCA_038257485.1. Lineage (GTDB taxonomy): Bacteria > Gemmatimonadota > Gemmatimonadetes > Longimicrobiales > RSA9 > DASUXU01. The sequence continues at coordinate 9,693 of JBBSJG010000036.1, forward strand.
TCCTTGAGTCCCGTCCTCCACAACTCCAGGTCCTGCGTCGTCACCTGATAGTCGCGGCCACCCTGTAGATACAGAACGGGGATCGTCAGAGCGCGCGCAAACGGCAACGGCTCGCGTGCACTGAGGTCGTAGAAATACGACGCCTGAATACCCATCACGAGATCGGTTGCGGCAGGTTCATGGCGGATCAATCGCTCCAGCTGCACCCGCGCCGTCGCAATGTGCGTCTGTGCCTCCTCGCCCGCATTGCTCGGTAACGATCCGAGATACTGGTATTGCTCGATCATCACTTCGGCGAGCTGACGAGGCGTGCCCGCCAGGATGATGGCGCCCGCAAGCTCACGATCCCGCGACGCGATCTCCGGACCCAGCATGCCACCCAGTGAATGACCCAGCAGGAATACGCGGCTGGCCTCGATCCGCGGATGGGCACGCGCGGAGTCGAGTGCCGTCAGCGCATCCAGGATGACTTCCTCCTCGACCGTCGTATTCGCGTCCATCAATCCCGGCGCGACGAACGATCGCTTGTCGTAGCGCAGCACCGCGATGCCCTGTGATGCGAGGCCCCACGCCAGGTCACGGAACGGGCGGTTCGGTCCGATGGATTCATCCCGATCGTTGGGCCCGGATCCGTGCACCAGGACGACAACCGGCGCACGCGCCACTCCGCGAGGAAGCGTCAGGACACCGGGCAGCGCGGCCACGCGCGTCGACAGCCGAATGTCGACTTCCTCGAACTTCGTCGTGTCCACATACTCCGGCGGGACGTATGCCCTGCTTGCCGATTTCGGCGACGGCAGCATGAAGAAGCCCGTCACACGCTGCAGCGAATCCATCGCAATGCGCGCACGCACAGCAGAACTGAACTGCATCGTCACGTCGACGAGCGTGAATGCACCACTCTCGCTCACCGCATCCGCGACGACCGACCGGAACGCGCCCGCAGCCGTCAGCTGCAGCCACAGCCCGCGCAGCGTCTGCTCCGTCAGCGCCGTCGCCACGGACGGCGCGGCCATCGACGCCGCATCCGCGTACTCACCCGTCGACATCTTCGTCACGAATGCGACGCCCGCGCTCTTCGCCTTCGATGTCGCGACCTGCGCATGCGCGGGCGATGCCGCGGACAGCCATGCTGCCGTCGCCAGAAAAACCGTCACGATTGCTCTGCGTCCTGCGCGTTGACCGATCCGCAATGCCTTCATCTTGCTCCCATATTTAGAAGGATGTCTGAATCTTGTCCGCGGGCCTTTCAAGTCAAGAGTAACGGGTCGGGAAGGGCGGGATGGCACTGGCCCATCGGGTCGTTCCGCACAAGATTGTCGGTGTCCAAACCCACCCCAAAGGAGTCGCCATGCGGATACGCAGCAACGTAGCCGGGCTCGCAGCAGCAGCAGTTTTCACGATGGCCGCGTGTGCGAATTCGGGGGCCGGTCCGTCGGCAGCGAATGCGACGGTTCCAACGCCAGCGGGTCGTGCGGGCGCACCGCAGGCGCAGCTCCCGGTGATGCCTGACTCGATCGCTACGCAGAACGAGAGGTGGGTCGCAGAGATCACGGCATCGATCGCGGGTCGCGGGAATCTTCCAGCGGAGCAGGTGTTCAAGGACATCCAGTTGTTGAAGGGCCAGTCGGCGACGCGGGTGCTCGCCATCATGAACCAGGATTATTCGCGTGCGCTGGGTGTGTCGTGCGCGCACTGCCACAACACGACGAAGTGGGAGGCGAGTGACCGGGAGGAGAAGACGGAGGCGCGCGGGATGATCCGGATGGTGACGATGATCAACGAGGGCAATCGCACGATTCCGGAGTTTGGCGACAGCCCGCCCGTGATCAACTGTGTGGTCTGCCATCGAGGTGCGCGTCGTCCGGTGCCCAATCTCCCGGGTCAGGGCGGCGGCCGCGGCGGCTGAGGGTCGTGCGGTCGCGTCGCCGACCCCACGTTCGCCGCATTCCATCCTCCGTTCCCCGCGAGCGAGCCCATTTCGGCTGAATGCACCCAACGTTTACGTGCGCATGGGTGTCATATCTACAGACGGCCGCCGCACCGTGTCGACGGACCGCGCGCCCGCCGTCGCCGGAATCCGTTATATTGAGGTCTACAGATAACTTGGGCGCACGTCGGAGGACCCCGTGACAATCCAGAGGCTCGTTGAGGAGTTACAGCGTCGACGCGTGTTTCGTGTCGTCGGCGCGTACCTCGTCGCGTCCTGGTTCGCGCTGGAAGTCACCGACACCGTAAGCGGCCTGTTGGACTGGACGCACCCCGTCGCCAAATACGTGTTGTTCGCCGCCATCGCGGGCATCCCGGTGATGCTCGTGCTGTCGTGGATGTTCGATCTCACCAAGGACGGCATTATCCGCACGCCGTCGCTGGAGGAGGTCCAGCGGCAGAGTGCCGCGCAGGGCTCGCCGGATGTCACGCACCTTTCGATGCCCGCGGTGCGGCAGGATCGGCCTCCGCAGGTCGTGTTGTCCGCGCGTGCGACGGGCATGTTCGGGCTCGGCATCCTGGTCGCGATCGTATCGCTCGCCGCCTATACGCGGGTCATGCAGCCGGTCACGGTCGACGATCAGCTGGCTGCCGATGGCGCGACACTCGCGAACATCCGTGCAATCGCAGTACTGCCCTTCGAAGACATCAGCGAGCTGCATGACCAGCAGTATTTCGCGGACGGCATGACGGAAGAGCTGATGAACCGCCTGGCGCAGGTCGCACAGCTCCAGATCGTCTCGGGTGAGGGGTATGCCGGCACCAGTCGCGGCGGCGACCTGCGCAGTATCGCGGAACGCCTCAAGGTCCAGGCGATCCTGCAGGGCAGTGTGCGCAAGTCCCAGGGGAGCATGCGTATCACCGTGAAGCTGATCAACCCGGCGACGAATGCACTGCTGTATTCGGAGTCATTCACGCGCCCGACGTCGAATGTCTTCCAGGTGCAGGACGAGATCGCGTCGGCAGTCGCAAGCTCGCTCGAGCTCCAGATCACGAACGGGATGGCGCAGGCGTCGGCGAGCCGGGGCACGACGAACGCCGAGGCGTACGACCTGTACAGCAAGGGGCAGGCGGCGCTCAACACGCGGACGGAGCCGGCATTGCGCCTTGCACTGGACCTGTTCGAGCGGGCGATCGCGCTCGATCCGCGGTTCGCACTGGCGCATGCGGGCATCGCGCAGGTCTATGCAGTGCTGCCGACAGTCAGTGCGTTCCCGTTCGAGGAGGCGGGCAACAAGGGCACGGCGGCGGCAGCCGTCGCCATCGGTCTCGCGCCTACCCTCGGTCAGGCGCACGCAGCGCTCGGTCAGATCACGCAGAACATCGGCTGGAACCCGGCGATGGCGGAGACGTCATACGAGAACGCCATCACGTTCATGCCGAGCTATGGCACCGCGCACCAGTGGTATGCGGAGACGCTGACGATGCTGGGTCGTACAGGCGAGGCCGTGGTGGAGATCGAGGAGGCGATGCGGCTGATGCCGAACTCACCCGCCGCCAGAAATACGCTCGGGTATCTGTTGACGATCCGCGGCGAACTGGACAGCGCGCTCGTGGTCTTCCGAAACGGCGCAGCCGCATACCCCGAGTACCGGTTGGGCCACCTCACACACGCGCTGACGGCGCTCACTGCGAAGAAGTACTCGGAGGCCGAGGCCGCCGCGCGTGCGTATGCAGGCGATGATGCGAAGCTGGCCGCTGCACTCACGAATGTGATCCGCGGTGCCGCGGGGACGGTGCCTCGCGCCGAAGCGAGCCGCGCGGCCGCGTCGCTCGAGTCCGCGCTCGGTTCCGGCTTCACTGCGCTCTGGTTCGCCGGGATCGGCGATCACGACAGTGCGCTGCGGCTCGTGCGGAAGACCCATGCGGCGAGAAACGATGCGAACTTCCCGTACTTCGTCATCCACCCGCTACTGAAGCCGCTGCACGGCTCCGCCGCGTATCAGGCGATCGTTCAGAACCTCGGCGTGGTACCCGCGCGCTGATCACGCGGCAGTCGCGTGCTGGTCAGTGATCGTGCGCCGGCTGCGGCTCGCTGCCCGGTAACACGCCGCCGTTCTTCGCTTTGATCCGCCGGAAGATCGTTTCGTATTCCGCCTCAGCCATCCCATCCATGGTCTTCACAAACTTCGCGATCGCCCAGAGCTGAGCATCGCTGTGTGACTGGTCGAACGCGGGCATACCGGTGAATCGGATACCGTTCCTCGCGATCCAGAAGATCTGCGCCTCCGACAACCGCCCTGCAGCGTCCGTCGACAATTCCAGTGCGGGCGGATTCAATCCCTCGCCGATCCGTCCCCTCGCCAGGCCGGGACCTCCGTGGCAGACGACGCACGTCGCATGAAACATTTCGGCGCCCGTCTCGACCGCCGCCGCATCCAGGACGGGCGGATTCTCTCCTCGTGCGTGCGACGCCACAGACTGCCCGGTGAGCGTCGAGCGCACCACGTCGAGGAGACCGCTGCGCCCGCCGGCCGCGCTGATGTCGTACAGACCGGAATACACGCATGTGGCCGCCAGCAGGAGGCACACCGTGAGGGTGACGGCGACCGTGGTCGCGATACTGCGCGCGTTCATTTGGCGGACCACTGTTCAGTTATTCAGGTTTGACCCGAACCAGCACCCATTTTGCGGGGTTCTGTCGGAAGATCGATATTGCCGGACAATCTGGACCAGGTCCGGGGAAGGGGAAAGGATCTTCACATGTCCCGCGCATTCGTAAAAGAGGACGACGACACATTCGAGCCCGTCCACACGTTCGCCCTGCCGGCACCCGGCTCGCCCGGGTACGCGGCCGCATCCGCTCGCGTGCTGCTCGAGGCCGCACGCGACAACATCACAGTGCAGGCGGAATCGGCGACCGGGTATCAATGGGGCCATCCAGACCTCGCGCCGTTCGTCGAGTCGATCCTGGCGGAGCTCGGCGACGTCGACTTCGCAGAGCAGGATCGTCGCCTGATGCAGGTCGCGAACCGGTTCCTCCGTGACGCGCGGCGGCCCCGATGACGCGCACCGATCGTGACGCGCGGCAGGACATATCATACCACTTCCGCTTGGCCGCACCCGCTGATGCAGCCGCCCTCAGTGCATTCGCGCGGGACATTTTTATCCGCACATTCGGGCCGGACAACGACCCGGCAGACACCGACGCATACGCGGCCGGCGCGTTCTCGACGGCGCAGCAGGCGTCTGAAATCGCGGAGCCCGGGTCGTTCACACTCCTCGCCGTGAACGACGCGGACGCCATCCTCGCCTATGCCCACGTGGCGCCGGGGCCGCCGGACCGCGTGACTGTTGGCGATGCACCGATCGAGATCAAACGATTCTACGTGGCGCACCATCAGCACGGTCGTGGGCTCGCCCGCGCGCTCATGGACGCCGTGTTCGACCAGGCACGACAGCTCGGCGCGCGGACGGTCTGGCTCGGCGTGTGGGAGAGGAATCCGCGCGCGATCGCATTCTATCACAAGCTCGATTTCGAGCAGGCCGGCACGCAGCCATTCATGCTCGGCAATGATCTCCAGACCGATTGGGTGATGCAGAACACGACGTCATTACGATGACGCGCGTGCGCGCGTGTTCATCGCGCGCAAAGAAAAACCTTGTTTCTTGCGCGACACGCGTGTACGCTTGTTGCACTGTAGATGTGTTAGCGGTGACTTAACACCGCAAACAACTCGGCCACAGGACACAGGAGATCGACACGATGGCTACACGCAAGGCAGCAAAGAAGGGCGCCCGCAAGGGCGCGAAGAAGGCCGCAAAGAAGACGACCGCGAAGAAGGCGGCCCGCAAAACGACCGCGAAGCGCGGCGCAGCGAAGCGCACCGCCAAGAAGGGCGCACGCAAGACTGCAGCAAAGCGCGGCGGTGCCAAGAAGGCGGCGAAGCGTGGTGGCGCGAAGAAGGCCGTGAAGCGCGGCGGTGCCAAGAAGGCGGCGAAGAAGACAGCCAAGCGTGGCGGCGCCAAGAAGGCGGCGAAGAAGACAGCCAAGCGTGGCGGCGCCAAGAAAGCGGCAAAGAAGACAGCCAAGCGTGGCGGCGCCAAGAAGGCGGCGAAGAAGACAGCCAAGCGTGGCGGCGCCAAGAAGGCGGCGAAGAAGACAGCCAAGCGTGGCACCGCGAAGAAGGCGGCGAAGAAGACCGCCAAGCGTGGCACCGCGAAGAAGGCAGCGAAGAAGACCGCCAAGCGTGGCACCGCGAAGAAGGCGGCAAAGAAGACCGCCAAGCGTGGTGGCGCCAAGAAGGCAACCAAGCGTCGTGCGTCGACAAAGCGCCCGCGTAAGGGCCCGGCCCGCAAGGCAGCCGAGGCAGCCATGGACCGTGCTGGTGAAGTGCTGTCAGGTGGCGTGGACGCGATCAAGGACATGATGCGCTAGTCCTGCCGGCTCCGGCCGGAAAAAAAGAGCGCCGCGAGTCATCAGGCTCGCGGCGCTCTATTTACGTCGGCGCGTCCGGCGGGTCTGCCGGCCGCGCGAGCACGCCACACCGTATTCTGCCGTCCGACACGAACCCGCCCTCCGCGGCAGTCGTGGTGTCGATGAATCGTGCGTCGTGCGCCCACGCGCGCGATTCCGCTGTCGCCGTCGGGTGCTTCCGCATCCAGTACTTCGCATCCCCGATCTCCGCCTGTGCATCCGCGCTCGCGGCCCAGATCATCCGCCAGCTGCTGCCAAGCGACAAACGGTCGGCACGGTGCCAGCCGATCGCAAGGAACGCGGCGGCAAGATCGGATGAGTTGGGGCAGGAGCAGATACGCAGAGACTGCGTAGGTCACGACCAATGCAGCGAACAGCGGCAGCCGTTGATCGAGCCGGTCGAACACCTGCGTCACGATCAGCCACAGCAACAGCAGTGTCAGCGACCAGAGCAGCATGCGGCGGGCGATCCGGCCAGGCAGCGTCATCCGATTCCGCCTCAGGCGAGAATTCTCTGTCGCATGATATAGCGCACGGCGTTCTCCGAATCGAACGTGCATGAGGTCCCACACGTCGCGTGGGATGGCGGTATTGTTGAATGCGACGGCGGACCCGCGGTCCTCAGCGGATCTCGCCACCCATCTTCACGCGCTTCACGGCCTCGTCCATGCGACGCTGGACAGAGATGAGCATGAACACGGGCAGGGCGAGCGTTCCGACGAGCGTCGCGATCAGCATCCCGGTCAGCAGGCCTGACGCGTCATGGCCGAGCGCCGTACGGTACGTCGAGAGTTGGATGACGGAGAACAGCACCAGCGTCCCCGCTCCCGCGTAGTCCAGCAGGTCCAGCATGCCCTCCAGCACGCGCCGCTGTTCGACAGCCGGCAGCTCCAGGAAGCGCTTCTTGTCCGGCATGTTCGCGAGTCCGGGATTCCGCAGGCACAACCACTTCGTGAATTCGAGGCCCGCCAACGTTACGATTCCGATGACGGGCATTACAAGGAACGACACCCGCCTGCCCCACCCGTCCGCTTCGCCCGATGCATTGAAATGCGTGGGGATGCGGTCCGGCAGCTGCATGTACCCCCAGACACTGAGCGCCAATAACATCGCGGCGAGGACTACGTTCGCGCGCTTCAAGGGTGAAGCCTCACCTCGACGCGGCCCTGTCGTAGCGCACGCTCCCGCCAACAATGGTATACAGCACCCTGGCGGCGGGGATCTGCGCCTCCGGGATGGTCATGATGTCGCGGTCGAGGATCGTGATGTCAGCGAGCTTGCCGACCGACAGCGAGCCGAGCTCCTTTTCCCAGAATGTGGCGTATGCATTGTTCAGCGTGTAGGACCGGAGTGCCTGGTCCCGGGTCATGCGCTGTTCCGGGAGGAACCGCGCGCCGGTGTTGGTGATGCGCGCGACGGATGAATAGAAGCTGGCGATGGGATTGATATCCTCGACCGGGACGTCGGTCCCGTTCGCGATGATTGCGCCGGTCTTCATCAGGCTCTGCCAGACGTACGCGCCGTTCTTCACGCGCGTGGCGCCCAGTTTCTTGTCGACCCACGGTCCGTCCGATGTGGCGTGGACGCCCTGCATCGAGGCGATGATGCCGAGCTTGCCGAAGCGCGGGATGTCGGCGGGGTCGAGGTGCTGCGCATGCTCGATGCGCCACCGCACGTCACGTCGATTCGGATTCGCGCGGAACGTGCGCTCGTAGACGTCGAGTACCTCGCGGTTGGCGCGATCGCCGATGGCGTGGACATTGAGCTGGAACCCGCTCGCGATCGCGAGTTTCGCCGTCGCCTCCACGCTCTTTGGCTGCGTCGTGGCAAGGCCGACGCTCTTCGGCAGGTCGGCGTACGGCTTGAGCAGCCAGGCGCCATGCGAGCCGAGTGCGCCGTCGATCGACACCTTGATCGAGCGGACCACCAGGAAGTCATTGGTGTCCGCAGGCATCCGATACTTCGCGAGATTGCGCGACAGCTCGTCGTTCGAGCCACCGACCATCACGTACAACCGGACGGGCAGCGCCTTCTTCGACTCGAGCTCCTTGAAATAGTCGATCATGCCGAAGCCTGTGCCGGCATCGACGAATGAAGTGATGCCCTTCGACAGCGCCTCCTTGCCGGCCAGATCCACGATGCGCTTGCGCATTGCCGCACGTTCGGTCGGCGTCCGCTTCGCATCCGCAGCGTTGTACGCGCGGCTCACCAGGTCCGCAGCGTTCTCGCGCAGGAGACCCGTCGGCTCGCCGCGTGCATCCTTCACGATCTCGCCGCCCGCCGGGTTCGCGGTACGCCGCGTGATGCCCGCCAACTCGAGTGCGCGCTTGTTCACGTAGATGGCGTGGCCGCTCGCGTGCTCGAGGATGATCGGATTGTTCGGGGATGCACCGTCGATCGTCGCATGAAGCGGCACACCGTCGACACTGCCGGCGGGCACCGACGTCCACTTCTCCTGGTGCCACCCGCGGCCCACGATCCATGCATCCTTCCGGACGTCCGCCGCGGCACCCCGCACCATCGCAACGATGTCGCTCCAGCTCTTCGCCTGCGTCAGGTCGAGGTTCAGCTTTGCTTCGCCAAGACTCATGAAATGGCCGTGTCCCTCGATGAAGCCGGGTACCGCGAGGCGGCCGGCCAGATCGATCACCCGCGTGTTGCGGCCCACCAGCCGGTTGATCTGTGCAGTCGTGCCGATCGCAACGATGCGCGACCCGCGTACTGCCAACGCCTGCGCCTGTGGACCCGATGAGTCCACCGTCATGATCCGGCCGTTGCGAAGCACCAGGTCCGCGGGGGCCTGCGCGGGCGACGCGGCACGCGATGGAGCGGCACCGCCGCGCGCGGCCTGCGCACCGCGGCCCTGCGCAGATACGGACAGGGCGGCAGACGAGAGGAACGTTGCGATCAACAGAGGATGTGCGAAACAGCGGGACATAGGGTGCTCCGGTCGAAGTAGGCGCTTCAACCAAGATACCGCCACTGTGCCCGGACGCTAGAACTGCTCGCTGAAAAAAGCCGTGACCCGCTCGAGAACGCGTGCACCGAGTCCGCGGCGCTTCCACTCCGCGGGATCGATCTGGCGGGCGCTCTCGAGGTCCTTCAGGAACGTCGCCTCGAGCTTCTGCGCGAGCACCGGATCCAGCGCACCAATCACGTTTTCCTGGTTCAACTGCTTCGAGCGGATATCCAGGTTCGCTGAACCGACAATCGAAAACTTGCCGTCGATGACGATCAGCTTCGTGTGCATCATGGTCGGCTGGTACTCGTATACCTTCACGCCCGCGTCCATCAGCTGCGCGTAGTACCGCTGCGCCGCGCGACGGATCGTGCGCGCATCGATGTGCTCGTTCGGTACCAGCACACGCACGTCAACGCCCTCCCTCGCCTGCCGCTTGATCACATACAGCGTATGCTCGTCCGGCACGAAGTACGGCGTCGTGATCCAAAGACGCTCCTTCGATGCCAGGAACGCCATGAACAGGAACACGCCCAGAGGATGTTCCTCCGGTGCCGGCGAGCTCACGAGGCCCAGCGTGCGCAGTGATGAATCGCCGTCCTGATATTGCGGGAAGTACTTTTCACCGTTCAACACCTCGCCCGTCACATAGGCCCAGTGCTCGGCAAACGCACACTGCACGCTCTCCACCGCGCAGCCCGTCACCCGCAGCATCGCGTCACGCCATTCCCCTGGATCCCGCGCGTCACCCAGCCACTTGTCCCCCACCGCCATGCCGCCCGTATGGCCCACGACGCCGTCCATCACGATCGCACGACGGTGGTTCCGCTGATTGAAACGCAGCAGCTTCCCCAGGTGGGGCGGACGGAACGTCGCGACCTTGCCGCCCACCGCTTCGAGCTCCTTCACGGACTCCTCCGGACACTTCATGCCGCCCAGGCCGTCCAGCAGCACGCGGACCTCGACGCCCGCAGATGCCCTCGCCTTCAGCGCTTCGAAGATCCGGTCGCTCATCCGACCTGGCTCCCAGATATACACGGAGAACGTGATGCTGAGACGCGCATCGGCAATGTCACGCAGCAGCACCTCCATCCACGCATCACCATTGTTGATCAATTCGATGCGACCGCCCCGACGCAGCGGCACGCCCAGGAGCGCTGCCAGCGGACGCATGAAACCGTCGGCATCGACCGGACTGATCTGGTCCGCCCAGATGCGGCCGGGGCGATTGCCCCAGGAAGAGAAAAGCGTGACCATGCCGGTGCCGACCGCGAGAATACCGATCCCCGCCAGCACCATCAGCCACCATGGGTGTCCACTCAGGAAGTTCATGGCTGTGTGGCGAGGCAAGAAGGGCGCCCGGCCGCGGTCGAGTCGCGCATGTCCGGCACTTGCTAATGAAATAAAAACACGCAATATTGCATGGGAAATGAACCGCCCACTGCTCTACCCGGCGTATGGTCCCGCGCGGACCCTCTGTAAGGCACTGTTCGCGGCTGCCGACCGACTCGGCGTGCGCGGTCGCGCGCTGGCCGACATCGTGGGCACCAGTGAGGCGACCATTTCGCGGTTGCGGTCCGCGGGGTCGCTGGATCCAGGGAGCAAGCAGGGTGAGCTGGCGCTGCTGTTCCTGCGTCTGTTCCGGAGTCTGGACGCACTGGTGGGCGGGGATGATGCGCAGGCGGCGGCATGGCTGCGCGCAGAGAATCACCATGTGCGCGGCGTGCCAGCGGAGCGCATTCGAACCGTGGAAGGACTGGTCGATGTCGTCCAGTATCTGGATGCAATGCGCGGGCGCCTCTAGCGTCGGCGCGCTCGCGTGCGAGGCGTG
>JBBSJG010000037.1:0-20883 GCA_038257485.1 Longimicrobiales bacterium
CCCCGACTACGCCACGGAAGTCATCATCGATCCGATCCTGCGAGGGCTCGGTGACCGCGCAGGACCCATCCTGTTCCAGTTTTCACCGATGCATCCCCAGCGCGTCGGCGGGCCCGACGGCTTCGCCATTAGACTGCGAGAGTTCCTGACAGCACTGCCGCGCGGTCCGCTCTACGCTGTCGAGCTGCGCGCGCGTGAACAGCGCGCGCTCGTCATCCGTTGGATGCTGCACACGCGCCACGGCTACAACGAGGCACGCGCTGCATACACACCGTTCAACCGGATCGTCGATGCCGACGACGAAACGCGCAATGCAATCGTGGATGCCGCAATCGATGCGGCCGACGAAAGACGGGATGCCTACGTCATCGTGAACAACAAGGCAGAGGGTTCGTCTCCTCTGTCCGTGTTCGCCCTGGCGGAAATGGTGGAAGGAAGGCTCGCCGCGCGCGCTCGCTGAATGTGCGCGCGCGGCAAGCGGTCAGCGCGGAGAGAACACGCTCTCGCTAATGATCCGCGCTGACATCGTCCAGACGGATACGCGCGGGATCGCGCTGCGCACTGTTGCGTGCCGCCTGCAGTTTCGCGTGCGCTTCATCCGTGCCGATCCGACTCTCATGGGGCGCGCGCGGCGCCGTCCGCGCCGTACTGAAGTACTGTGTTTCAGTGACCTTCCGTCGACTCCGCGTCGCGCCCTGCCCATTCACTTCGTTCGGTTCCTCTCCCGAGCTCGACCAGTCTGCCATTTCACGCTCCTGCTGAGGTTCTTCGCTCACACCAACATGCCGCAGTGTCCGTGCCACTGACACGTTGCCCTGATTGCCTTACAAAAGTCAAGATCCGGAAGTGTGTACTCGACCGTCAGCGCGCGCGCACCAGCAGGACGGGGTATTGGGCGCGTGACATGATGCGCGGGCCGAAGCTGCCCGCGAGCAACGCGCCCAGTCCGGCCTGCCCGTGCGTCGCGAGAACCAGCAGATCGGCGCTCTTCTGCCGCAGCATACCGGCGACTTCATCAACGGGGTCGCCGGTTCGCACTTCCACCGTGGACTCCACGCCCTCGGCCTTCAAAGCCACCTGCTTTTCCTCCAGGTATTCGAGCGCGTCTTCTCGCTCGAGTGCGAGGACGGCGCGCGTCGAGGCCGGCGCGAAGATGGCCGCCGCGCGACGTCTTGGCGGCAGCGCGCCCGGCTGCGGGATCACGGTGACCAGGCGAATACGCGCGTCGCACGCGCGCGCGAGTGCGGAGGCGACAGGCAGTGCGACATCGCCGTGCAATGCCGGATCGAGAGCGAGCAGCAGCTCGTCGCATTGAAACGGTTGGGCGCCGCCATTCTCATCGGGCCGGACGAGCAGCAACGACGTCGTGCACAGGCGTAGTGTCTGCTGAGCGATGTCGCCGAAGAGCATGCCGCGCACACCACTCGAGCCATGCGTCGCGATCGCGATCAGGTCCGCATCCAGCTCGGCCGCATGGGCCGCGATGCTCGCTGCTACGTCCTGGATTGCGTGATTGTGCACGTGCGTCTCCACCGACACATCCTGTTGCGTGCAACGTGCCGCCACGCCATCGAGATATGCAAGCGCTTCCGTTTCCTGCTTGAGATGCGTTTGACCATGCACGGTGCTCGGTGCATTCCGCTCAAGCACATGCAGCAGTGTAATAGAAGCACTGGTGCGTGCAGCGAGTCCCATTGCGAACGGGATTACCGCCTCGGCCATGGTCGAGCCGTCGAGCGGCAGCAGGATGCGTTTGAATGCATTCTTCATTTGGCGAGTCCCATGAAGACGTCATAGAGCAGATACATATTGAGCCCGACAATCATCAGGGCGACAATGCTTGCGACGAGTGTCGTCCCCTTCCGGTTGACCAGCACGCCCATAAGGTCTTCCCGGCGAGTAAACATCACCAGGGGAATGAGCGCGAACGGGATCCCGAAGGACAGCACGACCTGACTGATGACGAGGGTGCGCGTAGGATCGAAGCCCATTGCGATGATCACCAGCGCGGGGAGGATGGTGACCGCCCGACGCACCCACATCGGAATGTGCCAGTGAAGGAAGCCCTGCATGATCACCTGCCCCGCCATGGTCCCGACCGTCGACGATGACAGACCTGACGCAAGCAGGGAGATCGCGAATACACTGCCCGCAAGCGGACCAAGCAGCGGTGTCAACGTTTTGTACGCTTCCTCGATCGATGCGATTCCGACATAGCCCGCGGAGTGGAATGTCGATGCAGCCATGATGAGCATGGCGCCATTGATGAGGCCGGCGATCCCCATCGCGATGACGACATCGATGATGGTATAGCGCAGGAGGATCTTCGCCTGCCGGTCCGTCGTTGGGCGAATGCGGTCCTGCGTGAGCGAAGAATGCAGGAAGATGACGTGCGGCATGACCGTGGCGCCGAGAATGCCGACGGCAAGCAACAGGCTCTCGCTACCATCGAATTTCGGTGTCACTGCGCTGCGCAGGATCGTGCCCCACGCGTGCGATTCGAGCATGGTCTCGATCAGGTAGCACGCTGCGATCACACCGACCATCACGGTGATCACGATCTCGATCGGACGATGGCCGTAGCGCTGCAGTGCGAGGATCGCGAAGGTGACGACAGCGGTGAGGAGCGCTGCGGGAAAGAGCGGCATGCCGAACAACAGATAGAACCCGAGTGCGGCGCCGAGGAATTCGGCGAGATCGGTGGCAATGGCGACCAACTCCGAAACGACCCACATGAACCACACGAGCGGGCGGGGGAACTGGTCGCGACACATCTCCGCGAGGTTCTTGCCCGTCGCGATGCCGAGCTTCGCGGAGAGCGTCTGGATCAGCATCGCCATCAGGTTACTCGCGACGATGACCCACAGCAGCATGTACCCGTACTTCGCGCCACCCTGGATGTTCGTCGCGAAGTTACCAGGATCCACATACGCAACCGATGCGACGAATGCGGGCCCGAGGAATGGCAGTAGCCGGCGCAGCTTTCCTCCAATCCCCTTCTGCAGTACTTCGCCCGGCTGCAGTTCCGTCATCGCCTAGCGGCCGGCTCTTTCCAGGCGGAAATCGTACTCCAGACCAATCGTGTCATGGACACTCAGCACCACCGGCACCTTGGGCTGCGTCATCTTGAAGTCGTCGACGGTCGGCGTCGGGCGTGTTGCCGCGATTGCGCTGCCCGCAACAACCGCGAGCAGCCATGCAAACGAGCGGGATCTGTAGAACTTGTTCATGTCATGCCTTCTTATGGTTTGCGCGTCCCCGATGGGACGGATTCGCCTTGCTTGAGATGTGACGCGGGCCGCGCTCGATTCGTTGAGCGCGGCCCGCAATATTCATTCTCGATCAGGCTTACAAACTATGCGACCTGGCGTCCGTTGCCGCCACCGCCGCCGCTGCCACCCGGGCCGCGACGCTTGCGATGGGGCTGGCCACGCTTCGGCTCGGCCTCGCCTCGGGCACGACGCTCTTCCTTCTCACGTGCACGCGCACGCTCCGTGGAGCGCTGGGCGCGAATCGCTGCGATCCGGTCCTGAATCGGAACCTCGAGCTTCTCGGTCGCGGCGGCATTGTAATCGAAGCCGTCCAGTGTGCGACGCTCGATTGTCCTCCCAACCATGCGCTCGATCGCCTTGATCATCGACTCTTCGTCGCGTGAATACAGCGTGTACGCCTCGCCGACCGCTTCCGCGCGGCCCGTACGGCCCGCACGGTGGATGTAATCCTCCGGCGTCACCGGCACATCGAAGTTGACCACGTGCTCGAGTGCTTCGACGTCGATGCCTCGCGCCACGATGTCCGTCGCAACCAGCAGGCGGTAGCGGCCCGTCTTGAAGCCCGCGAGGGCGTCCGTGCGCTGGGCCTGACTCCTGTTGCCGTGCATCTTCGCGCTGGAGAAGCCGAGCTTCTCCAGGCGCTCAGCGATGCGGTTCGCGCGGTGCTTGGTACGGCAGAACACGATCGCATTGCCGATCTCGTTCCGCGTCAGCAGCTCGGCCAGCAGGTTCAGCTTGAGGTGCGACGCGACGGGGAACAGCGCCTGGGTCACACCCTTCGCCGTCGTCTGGGTCCGCTCGACCGATACAGTCAGCGGGTTCTGCATGAGGCTGTTCGCCAATGCCGCAATCGGTGCCGGCATGGTCGCCGAGAACAGCAATGTCTGGCGTGGCGTGCGCGGCAGCTGGTTGAGGATCCGCTTGATGTCGGGCATGAATCCCATGTCCAGCATGCGGTCCGCTTCATCCAGCACGAGCACCTCGAGCGCGCCGAAGTTCACATAGCCACGCTGGCAGTGATCCAGGAGACGGCCCGGTGTGGCGACGAGAATGTCGACGCCCCGACGGATCGCGTCTTCCTGTGGTTTCATGCCGACGCCGCCGTAGATGGCCGCCGCGCGAACGCGTGTGTGCTTCGACAGGAGGTTGGCATGCTCGACGATCTGCGCTGCCAACTCGCGAGTCGGTGCCAGGACGAGGGCGCGGATCGATCCGCGCGGCTTGCCGGCCAGACGCTGCAGGATCGGCAGCATGAATGCGGCCGTCTTGCCGCTGCCCGTAGCGGCGGAACCCAGAACGTCGCGGCCCGAAATCGCGGCCGGAATCGCCTGAACCTGAACTGGTGTGGGAGTCGTGAACTCGAGGTCCGTGAGCGCCCTGAGCAGCTCCGGCGAGAGTCCGAGTGTGTCGAAACGGGGCGTGGCCGAATGGCCAGGCTGCCCGATGTCTGCAGTCTTATTCATGTTTCTGTTGTTCCTGAACGTATAAGGGCCCCGCTTATCTTCTCGTCCGCGGGGCCCTGATCGGAACAAAGAAATAGGGGCGTGGCCAGCGGCCAGAGCCCCCTCAATGGTGAGTCCGGACCAGTCGGCCCGCCCCACATGCATGTCCAATATAGTGGAATTCGGGCCGGTCTGCAACACAAAGCCCTGAGCGGACTGGCCTAGCCGCCGACCGTCAGGTAGTAGGCCAACAGCATGATGCCGAACACGATGCGGTACCACGCGAAGGGCTTGAACGTGTGGCTGGACACGAACTGCAGGAATTTCCTGACGACAACCACGGCAGTGATGAAGGAGACGATAAAGCCTACGGCGAAGACGGGTGCGTCGGATACGGACAGGACATCCCTCGCCTTGAACAGGTCGAACAGGGTCGCCGCAAACATGATGGGGATGGCGAGAAAGAACGAGAATTCGGTCGCTGCGACCCGTGACAGTCCGAGTGTCACGCCACCCATGATGGTCGCACCGGAGCGCGACACACCCGGAATAAGGGCGAGCACCTGGGCGATGCCGACGCCGAGGGCGGTCGGCATCGGAATGTCGTCGACAGTTGCAACCTTGTTGCGCGGCTTCATCGCCTCGATGATGAGGATGACGACACCGCCGATGACGAGCGCGCTCGCGACGACGAGAGGCTTGAACAGCACCTCCTTCATCCAGTCGTGGATGAGAAAACCGATGACGGCTGCGGGCAGAAACGCGATCACGAGATTGATGAGCAGGCGACGCTCGACAGGGCTCTTCCATCCGCCGAACGTGCGCAGAATTTTTTCACGGTAGATCCAGACGATAGCGAGGATTGCACCAAGCTGGATGAAGACCTCGAAGGTCTCGCGTTTGGTTTCCGTGAGAAAGTTGAGCCAGTCGCCGACAAGGATGAGATGGCCGGTGGAAGACACCGGAATGAACTCGGTTGCGCCTTCGACCACGCCCATGATGGCCGCCTTGAACAGCTCGATCAGATCCATGCTACTTCATCGATCCTTCCTGGCCCGGCGGTTCCTCGCCGGGATTGATAAACAGGTCCGTCATGAGGCCGTACTGCCGCTCGTAGAGCTTGCGGTACAGTCCGTTTAGCGCCATCAACGCATCGTGTGTGCCGCGCTCGACGATGCTGCCATTGTCGAGAACGAGGATCTGGTCGGCACTGCGGATCGTGGAGAGCCGGTGTGCGATGACGAACGTGGTGCGCCCCTGCCGGAGCGTGTGCAGCCCGTCCTGGATCATCGCCTCGGCCTCGCTGTCGAGGCTGGACGTGGCCTCGTCGAGGATGAGGACGCGCGGATCGGCGAGGATTGCGCGGGCAATGCCCACGCGCTGACGCTGGCCGCCCGACAGCTTTACACCACGCTCGCCGACAATCGTGTCATAGCCTTCGTCGAACCGGTCGATGAACTCGTCGCAGTGCGCGATACGACTCGCGCTACGGATCTCCGCATCGGTTGCGCCCGGTTTCGCGAATGCAATGTTCTCGCGGACGGTTCCATCGAACAGGAAGTTGTCCTGCATGACGACGCCGAGGTTCTTTCGGAACTCGCGCAGTCGGAGCTCGTTGAGGTCCCGTCCATCGATGAGAATGCGGCCCGTCGTCGGACGATAGAAGGCCATGGCGAGTCCGACCAGTGTGCTCTTTCCCGAACCGGACGGCCCGACGAGCGCTGTGGTTGTGCCCGCCGGCGCGTGGAAGTCGATGTCCTTCAGCACCGGCACGCCCTCCTTGTACTCGAACGACACGTGCTCGAACGTGACTTCACCGCCCAGCGCGCCCACGGGTTCGCGCGCTGCGTCCTGCTGATCCTCCGTCGCCTGTGAACGGATCTCGTGAATGCGATCGAGGCCAGCAAACGCCTCGGAGATCTGTGTGCTGATGGATGAAATCTGCACGAGCGGCGCGACCATAACACCGACGAACAGGACGTAGCGGAACCATTCGCCGAGTGTCATCGTGCCGTTCAGCATGGCAGTGCCACCGAAGTACATGATGAGGACACTGACCAGCCCGATGATGACTGTGGACACCGCCGTCACGGCAGACGTACCGCTGATCGTCGATGCAACGTTGCGGAAGAGCCGGTCGACCCCCTCGGCAAACACCTTCTCCTCGCGCTCCTCGGCCACATATGTCTTCAGGAGGCGAACGCCGCCGAGCGACTCGGTCAGACGACCCGTGACTTCAGCCTGAATTTCGCCGCGCTTGCGGAAAATCGGGCGCAGTCGCTTGAACGCGATGGCCATGGCTGCGGCGAAGCACAGCATGAGCGCGAGGGTCCCGACCGTGAGTTGCCAGTTGGTCCTCAGCAGCACGACGAGTGCGATAATCGCCGTGATGGAACCGCCGATCAGCTGGATCAGACCCGTCCCTACGAGATTGCGGATCCCCTCAGGGTCGGTCATGATGCGGGAGATCATGACGCCTGTCTTGTTCGCATCGAAGTAGCCGACCGGGAGACGGAGGATGTGGGCCTGCACGTCCTGCCTCATCTTCGCAATGGCGCCTTGCGCCGCCACGCTGACAACCTGGGAAATTGCGAAGGCGGTAATGGCCTGGATGATCGCGGCGAGCGCGACGATGCCGACGAGTGGCAGCAGCAGGTCTGCGCGCTGCTTCCCGATGACGTCGTCGATGAGATATTTGGGGGTGTACGGCAGCACGAGACCGGCGAGGCGGTTGATGACCATGAGGCCGAGCCCGATCGCGAGCGTCTTGCGATGGTCGGCTACCAGGGCGCGGGCTTCGGCCCAGGCGCTGCGGTAGTCGACCTTCTTCTTGTTCTTGGGTTCAGACATGGCGGAAACCTAGTGGAGCCCCGCGGCATGGGACAGACAGGCGCGCCAGCTACTCGCGGCAGGCGGCGAAGCAGGTAATATTGAGGCGCCTGTACCTCACAGTACCATTTCACAGACGACAGGACCTCATATGCGCAAACTCGTTATCCTGGCCGCGGGCGTCGGCATGCTCGCGTGCAGCCCGGGTGTCCAGCCTGCCCCCACATCCGTCGCGCCGTCACCGGCCGCACCGCAGCCACCGGTGACAGCGGCAACGCAGCCGCCAGCCGTCGCGACGTTCCCGACCGATGATGCAGTTCTGAAGCGGATCTGGACGGAAGGAATGGACAATACGCAAACCCGGCAGTTGTCCCACATCCTGATGGATTCCGTCGGGCCACGCCTGACGGGATCGCCCAACATGAAGAATGCGAATGACTGGCTGGTTCGCATGTATACGTCATGGGGGATCAACGCGAAAAACGAGCAGTACGGCACGTGGCGTGGCTGGCGGCGTGGCACGCAGAGCATCGACCTTCTGAGCCCTCGCGTGCGCTCGCTCGAGGGGACCATGCTCGCATGGAGCCCGGGCACCAATAACCAGCCGGTCATCGGCACCGCGATCATCCTCCCGACGTTCGCCGACAGCAACGCGTTTGCGCGCTGGCTCCCGC
The DNA here is from genome assembly GCA_038257485.1 of Longimicrobiales bacterium. GTDB lineage: Bacteria > Gemmatimonadota > Gemmatimonadetes > Longimicrobiales > RSA9 > DASUXU01. The sequence goes on from JBBSJG010000037.1 coordinate 8,218, forward strand.
AGGCGAGGGGCAAGTATGTGATGATCTCGGCGCCGAAGCTCTCGTGCCGTCCGACCGCCGACTGGAACCAGTTCGGATCCGCGTCGGCACGTGCGTTCTACGCGGCTGACACCGCGAAGAGCAATGCGGAATGGCGTGCGCGTACACGAGGGACCGGCTATTCGACAGGCCTCGCTGGTGGTGCACTCAGTAGGCGCATCGATGCAGCAGGTGCGGCAGGTGTGCTGACGACGCGTCCGACGGATGCAGTTGGCGCGATCGCCATTTTCGAGACGTACAACGTCAATTCGCCGGGCATCGCACTGAGCTGCGAGGACTACGGCCTTGTGTATCGCCTCGCGGAGAGCGGCATGAGCCCGCAGATCCGTGTGACCGCTGATGCTGCACTGCTCGGCGAGCAGCCCGTGTTCAACACCATTGCGACAATTCCCGGAACCACGAAGCCCGACGAGTACATCGTACTCTCGGCGCACTTCGATTCATGGGATGGCGCGTCAGGTGCGACAGACAATGGTACGGGCACAATCGTGATGATGGAGGCGATGCGCATCCTCAAGAAGGTGTATCCGAATCCGAAGCGCACGATCATTGTTGGTCACTGGAGCAGTGAAGAGCACGGCCTGGTCGGTTCACGCGCGTGGACGGAGGATCATCCGGAAGTGCTCGCGAAGTTGCAGGCGATCTACAACCAGGACAACGGTACGGGCCGCATCCAGTCCGTCAGCGGCGGTGGTGGCCTGGTCGGCATCAATGACCACCTGCAGGCGTGGAAGGCGAAGCTGCCGAAGGAATTCACGGACAGCATCCAGTATCGCGCGTCGACGACAGTGCCGACTTCACCGGGCGGCACGGACGGCGCAGTCTTCGCGTGCAAGGCCACACCGTCATTCGGCCTGTCCTCATCGAACTGGAATTACGGCAGCGAGACCTGGCACACCAACCGCGACACGTTCGACAAGATCGTGTTCGACGACGTCCGCCGGAACGCGACACTGACGGCGATGCTCGTATACCTGTCGAGCGAAGATCCCGAACTGATCTCGCGCACGAAGGTTGAGGGTGGTCCGTGGCCCGATTGCGGCAAGGCAGCGCGTTCGACATCGGGCCGCATGTAGCACGAAGTCCCCAACGCAGTGCTGAGAATAAAGCGGCTCCCCGGGCAGTATCGCCGGGGAGCCGTTTCATTCTTCAGTGTCCGCGATCGAGTCGCGGCTGCTCCGAACTAGCGGAGTGTGATCGCGTAGCCGGCCATGACCGCGAAAGAACGATTCATGATCTTCCCATCATTGCCCACTCTGTCATCGTCATTGATGTTCAGCAGGCCGTGCGTGTAGCGACCCTCGACAAGGATGTTGCCCGGACCGGCACGGAACTCGAGACCTGCAACGCCGGCCGCGCCAATGTCGAACTTCTTGCGCGGGAAATCCGTGTCATCGCAATCCGCCCCGATGTTGCCGCCGCCGCCCGAGAGCTCTGCACTGCAACCCGTCTCGAATGCGAACGCCGGTCCGACCATGATGTACGGTGAGATCATCGGGTTTGCGCCGAGCCCGAAGCGGGCCAGGACCGGGACCTCGATGTAGTCGAGCTTGAGGCTCGCACTCGAACCTTCGAAGTCCTCTTTCGAGCCCTTCGTCAGCGCCAGCAGTTCCGCCTGCATGCCGAGACCGGCGAAACCGAAGCGGACGAAGCCGCCGCCGCCGAACTTGCCGAGGTAGTCGCCTGCGTCGTCACCCTCGACATCGAGCTTCGAGTACGTCATGCCGCCCTTGAAGCCGATGGTCTGGGCTGAAACCGGTGCCTGCAATGCGAAGAGAGCGCCGGCCGTCACTGCAACCGTTGCCAGAATCTTGATCGTGTTCATGTGTCTCCTGGTGTGTGTACTGGCCGTGACCCATGCCCCGGCCGACTGGTCTGTCTGCAAACGACCTGTAAGGCATACGCAGATTCGCGTCAGGAGTTCCGGCTGCGCAGGACATCGGCCAATGCGGACATATGGGCGTCCGAGATTGCGTTCAGATCGAACACCACGACGCCTGAGGCGCCCGCATCCAGCGACAGTGATGCCGCCCGCGCGATCCCCTGCGGATCGAGGTCGGGTACATACAGTCCGGTGTGGATGGGAACTTTTCCGGCGACGGCGGACACGCATTCCCGGGTCGCCTTCCCGACCCACTCGACCGGTTCGTTGTAGAACCCGTTGTAGATCATCGGCATCAGTTCATCCACCTTCCAGCTGGGCCAGTCCTGCCGCACCAGCGCGCGCGCGATCGAGGGCGTCGGGAACACGGCGGCCGTCACAATGTTGCCCTCCGCGTGAACCGCGTCATGGATTGCATTGACGATGCGCGTGATGGCATCCCACCTGAATCTCCGCCAGGCCTCGTTCGCGGCCGGGTCCTCCATCCGCATCGGGTCCAGGCCACTCTGCTCGCGGAACCGCGAGCGGCATACGTCGCAGTAGCAGAAATCGAACTCGGGCATTTCATGATCCTGCACGAGATTGTATTTCGGCCAGAGAGCTACAGGCAGGATTACGTCCGGCAGGCGGATGTAGTCGAGATGCACGCTGGCGAGTCCATCGATTTTTGCCACTGCGCGCGCGCGCGCAACCACCCAGTCACGCACTTCGTCCCGCGATGGACACATGAACTGGTAGTACCCGACGTACGGCGGCTTCACGGCTGTGGACTCGCCATTGCGACTGACCGCATACCACTCCGGATGCTTCGCGATCATCTCGTCGCTCCGCATCTGGACACGCCACGCGTGCACATCGATGCCCTCTTCGCGTGCCAGCGGTATCACACGACGCAGCTCCTCGTCACCGACACCAGGCAGGATCGTATTCATGCCGGCCTGGCGCATGCGCGCGAGCGCGCGCTTCCACTTCTCGACACTGTCGTATCCGCCCGACCACGCGCCGAACCGCCGCGTGGCACGTGGTGCCTGCGTTGTCGGCGAGTTTGCAGAGAGCTCGAACGGCGACATCTGCGCAGCTGCCGCTCCGGCCATGCCCGTCATGCGGATGAATGTCCTGCGTCTCAAGAGTCCCTCCGGATCCTGCCATCCTGCGTGATCAACATCATGGCGCCATCGGCGCCCTGCATTGTTGCCCGGTATCCGTCCGGCGTGGTAGTCATGCGTGCGCCCGCCCGCACGACATCCGACAGCGGCGTTCCCGGAATCCGGAGCGCGGCGCTCTGGAGCATGACGAGGTCGCTTGCGTATACTCCGTGCCGTTCGCGATACAGCCGCTGCGCGTAGTACACCGAGCGTAACCCGTCGCGCACATATTCATCAGCGTCCGCGCGCACATGACCGACTCCGGCCGCTGCGTGCTTCGCGGAGAATTGCACGGTGCCCCACCGTTCGGGCATGTGCATATTGATCGCACCCTGCGGCGACCACACCCAGTTGTGCTCAGGGAGTGGTTTGCCGTTCGATCCATTGCGTTTGACGTACGCACCGTTCACCGTATCCGCGTCCCACTCTACGCGTGAGAAATTGACGCGCCACTGTTCGCCATCGCGCGGCGGTTGTGAACCGCGTTCGCGCAGCGCCGCCCACGGCAATGCCAGCTCCACCGTCCATCCGTCATCGACATCACCCGTGCGATTCAATGTACCCCTGACCTGCACTGCGCTGCGCAGTCCGTCGATGTTCCAGTCGTCACGCGCCTTTCCGCCGTCACGGTAAGGCCGCGGCAGTGCCAGATCCCATACTGTACCGAGCGCATTGATCTCCAGTTCGTAGTATGTGTGCGTATCGCCATCGGGATCGAGGAAGACCTCGAAGTCATTGTCGTGGAAGATTACGGCATCGCGTTTTGTGATGGTTCCCCACACGTCCGGCTCCACCATATCCGCCGCAATGTAGAGATAGGTGTCGTCCCATAGCATCTTCACCCGCGTGCGCAGCGATGGCGCCGCCTTCACTGCACCTTCGATGTCCACGAAGTCGGCGGTCCAGGGGGCGGCGCTCCATGCGGCGTCGTTCAGTCCACCGTCGATGACCAGCGGTGACGGGATGCGATATGCGACGTAGGACGCGCGCGGTTCGAGGGTGCGCGGGATGACTGCGTCCTGCGCGTGCACGAGCGCGGGCAGGCAGGCGATGCACAGCGCGGCGAAGACAGGGTTCGTGGATGGCGTCATCATCGGTCAACAGTACTGCTTCGGCCCGTGCCGTGGAAGCACGGTTGCGCCAGGGCCGCTATCCGTCGCACCATGAAGCCATGATGAAGAGACTACGACCGCGAGTCCTGATTGTGGGCGGCGGCTTTGCCGGCATCGCGGCCGCGAGGGGCCTCGCGAAGGCGGACGCGGACATCACGCTGTTCGATCGGCGGAACCATCACGTGTTTCAGCCGCTGTTGTACCAGGTTGCGACGGCATCACTGTCGCCCGCGGACATCAGCGCGCCCATCCGCACCGTCCTGCGTGGGCAGGCGAACTGCGAGGTCGCGCTCGCTGCCGTCACGGCGATCGATCTCGCGCGAGGGCATGTTCACTTTCGTGACGGCCACGTCGCATACGACTATCTCATCCTCGCGGCAGGCGCGACACACGCGTACTTCGGGCACGACGAGTGGGCCGCGATCGCGCCCGGCCTGAAGACCCTCGAGGACGCGACGGAGCTTCGGCGCCGTATCCTGCTCGCATACGAGTCGGCGGAGTACGAGGGCAGTGCCGACGCACGCCGCGCTGCGCTCACGTTCGGTATTGTCGGCGGCGGTGCAACGGGTGTGGAACTGGCGGGCGCCATCATGGAAATTGCCGGTCAGACGCTGCCGGAGGATTACAAGCACATCGATACGCGCACGACACGTGTGATCCTGTTCGAGGGAGGTGACCGTCTGCTCGGTCCGTTCGCTCCAACGTTGAGCGCGCGCGCGCATCGCGACCTCGAGAAGATGGGTGTCGAGGTTCGGCTCAACTCGATCGTCACCAATATCGTGCGTGACGGAATCTATGCAGGCGACGAATTCATCGCGATCCGCAACGTGTTCTGGGCGGCGGGCGTCAAGGCGAGCCCGCTGGGCGGTACCCTGGGTGTCCCGCTCGACCGTGCGGGCCGCGTGCTGGTCGGTCCCGACCTCGCAGTGCCCGGCCACCCGAATGTGTTCGTTACGGGTGACATGATGGCCGCGACATCCGCAAAGAACGGCGAGCCTGTGCCAGGCGTCGCGCAGGGTGGGATCCAGTCCGGGCAGTACGTCGGCCGGCTGATCGCGTCGGAGCTGGCCGGTCGCACCACACCCGGGGAACGACGCCCGTTCAGCTACCTGGACAAGGGGTCGATGGCCGTGATCGGGAAAGCGAAGGCGGTCGCGGACATTGGCGGCCTCAAGTTCGGCGGGTTCATCGCCTGGCTGATCTGGGGCGGGCTCCACGTCGCATTCCTGATCGGCTTCCGGAACCGCCTCCAGGTCATGCTCAGCTGGTTCTGGAGCTGGCTCCTGAATGCCCGTGACGCCCGTTTGATCACCGGCGAAGCGGAACTGGACATCGTGGTGCCGCGGTCTGCCGCCTTCATCTCCGACGGCCGGGATGAGGCACCCTGAGCAAACGTCCCGTCGTCACCGACGACGCGAACGTTTTTAGAATCAGTATTGCCCAGATAGTTTTCACGCGAAGAGCGCGAAGTGTACGGAAAGTCGTGCCGCGCGGTGAACCGGCGGACGCCGGTCACGCCGTGCATTTGTTGTTGTTTAACAACAACCATCGGTGAATCATTCGTGTCTGCGGAAACACGGGAATCGCCTGGTGTAACTTTCCGTTCCCACTTCGCGCACTTAGCGTGAAACCTCCCGACGACGCGAAAGCGACCGGCAGGAACCGGAACGGATCAGGGAGCGACCTCGTGGAAGGTTACGCCCTCGGCCTTGTCGATTGCACTGCGCAGTGACCATTCATTCGGGAACAGCACGAGCGGCGCTCCCTTCGCGTCCGCCACGCGCGCCCGGCCATAGCCGCGCACGACTTCGTCGATCGCTGCGGGACTGCCCACGATCCAGCGCGCTGCATGGTACCCGAGCGGGTGCAGTGTAGCCACGACATTGTACTCGTGCTCGAGGCGATGCAGCAGCACTTCGAACTGCAGCGGGCCGACAGCGCCCACCATCGGTGACGGCCCCGTAAGGCCTTCTTCGTAGAACACCTGGACCGCACCTTCCTCCGACAACTGCTGCAGCCCCGTATCCAGGTGCTTGCGGCGCAGCGGATCAGGCACGGAAACGCGCGCGAAATGCTCGGGCGAGAAACGGGGGATGCCCTGGAACGCCGCAGTGCCGTGCTCGGCCAGGGAATCGCCGATCCGGAGATTGCCGCGGTCGTGGATGCCCACGACATCGCCGGCCCACGCCTCATCCACCAGTGTCCGCTCCCTCGCCATGAACTGCGATGGCGCCGTCAATCGCATTTCCTTGCCGCTCCGCACATTCAAAACGGACATCCCCGCCTCATATGCGCCCGAGCAGATCCGCACGAATGCGATGCGATCGCGGTGCTTCGGATCCATGTTCGCCTGGATCTTGAAAACAAAACCACTGAAGTCAGGCGACAGCGGATCGACCATGCCCGCATCCGACTCACGTGGTGCGGGTGCAGGTGCAAGCTCGAGGAACGACTTCAGGAATGGCTCGACGCCGAAATTTGTCAGGGCACTGCCGAAAAATGCAGGCGACACTTCGCCGCGCGCGAACGCCTCGCGATCGAAGGTCGAGCCGAGTGCATCGAGCAACTCGAGCTGCTCGAGCAGCTGGTGGTGCGCGTTCTCGCCCATGATGTCGATCACGACGTCGTCATACAGGCCGTGAACATTATCCGTTACGCGGCGCTGACCGTGATCGCGCTCGCGCTCGAACAGATGGACCTCGCCGTTGCTGCGGTCGAACACACCGACGAACCCATCACTGTTCACGATCGGCCAGGTTACCGGATATACGGCGATGCCCAGGTCCTTCTCCACGTCATCGATCAGCTTCAGCGGATCCTCGCCGGGACGGTCCACCTTGTTGACGAATGTAAAGATCGGGATGCGGCGCAGCTTGCAGACACTGAACAGTTTGCGCGTCTGTTCCTCGACACCCTTGCGGTTGTCGAGCAGCATGACCGCACTGTCAGCGGCGACCAGCGTGCGGTACGTGTCTTCCGAGAAGTCCTGATGGCCCGGCGTATCCAGCAGGTTGATCCTGAACCCCGAATAGTCGAACTGCAGTACGCTCGACGTGATGGAGATGCCTCGTTCCTGCTCCATCTCCATCCAGTCGGACGTCGCATGCCTCGCCGCACGCCTCGCCTTCACCGATCCAGCAAGATGGATGGCACCGCCGTACAGCAGCAGTTTTTCCGTCAGCGTCGTCTTGCCCGCATCCGGATGGCTGATGATCGCGAACGTGCGGCGGCGCTGGATCTCCTGCGTGAACCGTGTCTCGTCGGTCAAGATCTTCTGCTCACTTCGTCGCGCCGGCCTGGCGTAGTTTGCCCTGATCCTCGACCGCCGTGTTCACGGCCTTGTCATTGCTCAGGTCGAGTGCATTGAACAGCAGTGCAGCAGCGGCCGCGGCGGCGAACTGTGCAACAAAGAAGATCCAGATGCTGGACATCTCGAACAGGCCCATCATCGTGACACCAATGGCGACCGCGGGGTTAAAGACGGCGCCGGAGACCGGACCGACCGCGAAAGCACCAGCCATCACCGTGAAGCCGATCGCGAGCCCATAGTTGGAGTTGCCCTCCGTACCTCTTGCCGTCGCGACATTGAGCACGACGTACACAAGAGCGAACGTGAACAGGAACTCTGCGAGGAGTGCCGGCGCAGCGGGCAGGGGTGCACTCGCGACGAGTGACGTCGCCTTGAACCCGTTCACGACCGTGGCCGCGATGCCCGCACCCACGAGCTGGGCGACCCAATACCCGAACATCTCCTGCAACGTCGCCTTCCGGCGGATGAATACCGCGAGCGTGACTGCCGGGTTGTAGTGGGCGCCTGAGATGTGACCACCAGCGTAGACCATGACCATCAGAACACTTCCGATCGCGAGCGGTGCCAGCGCACCCGCACCGGGATCGATGATGACCATGCCGATCGTGAAGATCAGAAAAAATGTACCGATCGCCTCTACTACGAGCTTCCGCATCATTCGCAAGTCTCCTTTTTGGGAGGGGATTCAGCCGTTAAAGATCGGTCAAGACGAGGAATCTGGAAAGGCACCATTGCTCCGGGAGGGGCGATTTACCTAATGTTCATGCAAAGGTATGCCGCCGCCCGGCGGACCTCGCCCCGACCCTTCTCCGGAAGCTCCCCATGTATCGATCGATACGCATCGCTCTCCTCACGCTGCTCGCGGCCCCGTCCGCGTTCGCGCAGACCGCACCCACTCCAGCGCCTGCCACGCAGGTGCCCGCACTGACGGACCGCGTGCCCGTGGATCCCACTGTGACCATCGGCACGCTGCCGAACGGGATTCGCTATTACATCCGCCAGAACGCGAAGCCTGAAAATCGGGCTGAGCTGAGACTGGTGGTGAACGCCGGATCGATTCTCGAGGATCCGGACCAACTCGGTCTGGCGCATTTCCTCGAGCACACTGCGTTCAATGGCACCACGAACTTCAAGAAGAACGAACTGGTCGCGTATCTCGAGTCGATCGGCGTACGGTTCGGTGCGGACCTGAATGCATCGACGAGCTTTGACGAGACCATCTATATCCTGCCGGTCCCGACGGACTCCGCGCATCTCGTGGCGAAGGGGTTCCAGATCCTGGAGGACTGGGCACATGGTCAGCTGTTCGACGCAACCGAGGTGACGAACGAGCGAGGCGTCGTGCTAGAGGAGTGGCGAGGCCGCAAGGGCGCAGGAGACCGCATGCTGCAGCAGTGGCTCCCGGTCGCATTCAAAGGGTCGCTGTACGCGAGCCGGCTGCCGATCGGGACAGACCAGAGCATCATGGCGGCGACACCGGAACGGCTGCGTCGCTTCTACAATGACTGGTACCGTCCCGACCTGATGGCCGTGATTGCAGTCGGTGACTTCAACAAGGCTGATATCGAAGCGCTCATCAAAAAGCATTTCAGCAGTATTCCGCCGAAAGCCAATCCGCGTCCGCGTACGCTTGCCACGGTTCCGCCGAATGTGGAGCCGTTGGTTGCGATCGCGACCGACAAGGAAGCAACGTCATCGAGCGTGAACATCGTCTACAAGCTTCCCACGGAGAAGGTCGTGACGGTCGGCGACTACCGCCGGGGTCTCGCGGAGCGCCTGTACCTGGGCATGTTCAACGCGCGGCTGGGTGAGATCACGCAGAAGCCGGGCGCGCCGTTCGTTTTCGCGGGCGGCTCGAAGGGCAGCTTCATTGCGCGGACCCAGGACGCGTTTACACTGGTCGCGGGCGCGAAGGAAGGTCAGATCGAAGAGGGCGTTGAAGCGCTGCTGAAGGAGGCGAGGCGGGTTGACGAGTTCGGTTTCCTTCAGGATGAGCTGGCGCGCGCAAAGCAGAACATGCAGCGCAGCTATGAGCGCACATTCACCGAGCGCGACAAGCTTCCGTCCGCGGCATTCGTCGCCGAATACATCGGAAACTACCTGCACGACAGCCCCGCTCCGGGCGTGGAGTGGGAATACCGCATGGTTCAGCAGTTGCTGCCGACGATCACGCTTGCCGAGATCAATACACTCGCGCGCAGCTGGATCTCGGACCAGAACCGCCTGATCATCGTGCAGGCACCGGACAAGCCGGGCGTGAAGGTTCCGACGCAGGCGGAAATTCTTGCGGTGTTCGACCGCGCGTCGAAGGGGACGCTGACCGCATACACCGAAGCGCTCACGAGTGACCCGTTGATGGAACGTGAGCCGATGGCGGGGAAGGTCGCGACCGAGAAGCGGAATGAGGCGGTCGGTGTGACGGAGTGGCGCCTGCAGAACGGTGTGCGCGTCGTCGTGAAGCCGACGGACTTCAAGGCGGACGAGATTCTGTGGAGTGCCACCAGCCCCGGCGGCGCATCGCTCGTACCGGACCGTGACTATGTCTCCGCCACCAATGTCGACGCAGTCGTCGGCATGAACAGCGGCGGGCTCGGCAAGTTCAATCAGATCGATCTCCGGAAGAAGCTCACGGGCAAGGTCGCCTCGGCTTCTGCGTCCATTGGCGACCTCGAGGAGTCGATGGGCGGCAGTGCATCGCCGAAGGACCTGGAGACACTCTTCCAGCTGATCAACATGCACTTCACTGCGCCGCGTCTGGACACTGTAGCATTCAGTGCACTCAAGACGCAGATCACGCAGTTCCTCAAGAACATGGGCGCAGATCCCGGCACCGTCTTCAATGACACTGTCGCAGTAACCATGAGCCAGCATCACTTCCGGGATCGACCGTTCAGTGCTGCACTCATCGAAGAGCTCGATCCCGTCCGCTCGTTCGAGATCTTCAAGCAGCGATATGCCGATGCGAGCGATTTCACGTTCTACTTCGTCGGCAACATCGACATGGCGACATTCAAGCCGATGGTCGAGAAGTATCTCGGCTCGCTCCCATCGCTGGGTCGGAAAGAGACGTGGAAGGACGTCGGCCCGACGTATCCGAAGGGCGTGATCGAGAAGGTTGTCCGGAAGGGCGAGGAGCAGAAGGCGCAGACGCTCTTCCTCTTCACTGGGCCGTTCGTGTACACACCGCAGAACCGCTTCGTGATGCGTGCCATGACGGAGTTGGCGCAGATGCGTACGACGGAAACGCTGCGCGAGCAGCTCGGCGGCACGTACAGTCCGTCTGTCGGCGGCGGCGGCTCCCGCGAACCGAAGCCGACGTATTCGCTCAGGATTTCATACGGCTCATCGATTGACAACGTGGAGAAGCTGTCTTCATCGGTGTTCGCGATCATTGATTCGCTGAAGGCGGCGCCAGCGTCGGAAGCGGAACTGACGCGGGTAAAGGAGCAGATCATCCGTGCGCGTGAGGTGGACCTCAAGACGAATCGCTTCTGGCTGAGCAATATCGAGGCAAGAGACGAGGCGGGCGAGCCGCTCGAGGGTTTGTTGACGGCGTATGACGGGATGATCCGCAGCCTTACTGCCGCACAGATCCAGGCGGCGGCGAAGCAGTACTTCAATACGAAGAACTACGCGCGCTTCGTGCTGCTGCCGGAGACAACGGGAAACTGATGCAGGGCTGACTGAACCACACTCATGGTGCCGCGGACATCAGGACGATGCGAGCGGCACCGTGAGTGTGGAACGTACTCACGGTCGGAACATCATCACTTGCCGAACTTGTCCCTGCGAACGGCCAGACGCTTCCCCTTGATCTTGGTGTTCCGGAGCGCGTCAATCACATGGGCAGCTGCATCTTCAGGCACGTCGACCAGCGAGAAATCGTCGCCGATCTGAATCGCGCCGATATCACGACCACTCAGATTGGCTTCATTCGCGATCGCTCCGACCAGGTCCTGCGGTCGGATTCCCGCACTGCGGCCACCCGCGATGTAGATGCTGACCATCCCGCTGTCCTTACCTCGCGGTGGTCTGCCACCCTCGCGTCCACCACGGTCCTCACGCCCGGCCCTGGGGCGGTCATCGCGGCCGCGAGGCGACGAAAAACGGTCGCGGTCGGCACCACGCGGACCATCCGCCTGGACATCAGGAATATCCTTCTCGTCCGCAGCGCCCTCTGAACCGGACGCGAGATGGGCCTGCTTCACTGCCGCCAGTGCGATGTCCATGATGTCGAACTCGTCAGACAGGCTTTCTACGACCACGCGGAAACTGTCCAGGTCGTCCGCCAGCAGGATCTCGCGAAGCGATGCGACAGTGATCTCCAGCCGTCTCGCGCGCAGGTCCGCTACGGTCGGCAGTTTCGCGATCGACAGCTTCTGACGGATCACCCGCTCGATGTTCTTGAGCAGACGGTGTTCGCGCGGCTCTGCGAGTGTGATTGCCACACCTTCGCGGCCCGCGCGGCCGACACGACCGATGCGATGCACGTACGCTTCCGGTGCGGACGGCACATCGTAGTTGACGACATGCGTGAGAAGATCGATGTCGAGACCGCGCGCTGCGACGTCGGTCGCGATCAGCAGTTCGGCCGTACCGCTGCGCAGACGTCCCATGACACGGTCACGCTGCTCCTGTGACATGCCGCCATGCAGCGCTTCGGCACGATAGCCGCGGCCATTCAGCGCTTCCGTCAGCTGATCGACTTCGTTGCGTGTGCGACAGAAGATCAGTGCCGCGGTCGGCGCTTCCACGTCGAGAATGCGACCGAGTGCCGCCAGCTTGTGTGCACGATGCACGACATACGCGGTCTGGCGGATCAGCGGCGGCTCGCCTCGCTCTTCCGTCTCGCGCGAAATTGCGATGCGCGTCGGGTTCTTCAGGTGACGGTCCGCGATCCGCGCCAGGCGTGGCGGCATGGTCGCAGAAAAGAGAACGAGCTGACGCTCCGCCGGGGTCTCCTGCAGAATCGTCTCGATGTCTTCTGCGAAACCCATGTCGAGCATCTCATCCGCTTCGTCCAGTACCACAAAGCTGATGGACTTCAGGTCGAGTGTGCCGCGACGGATGTGGTCGATTGCGCGACCTGGCGTCGCAACCACGACATCCACACCTCGCTTCAGCGTGCGAAGCTGCTGGACGATCGGCTGGCCGCCGTAGATCGGGAGGATCCTGACG
>JBBSJG010000038.1:0-20125 GCA_038257485.1 Longimicrobiales bacterium
CATCAGCTGCGTCAATGGCTTTTGCGGCGTGATCTTGAACGTCGCTCCGTCTTCCGGCCCGATCGCCCTGCGCTGCAGCACTGCATTGTCGAGCACGACCGCATTGACGCGACGACGCGCGTCGCGCGCGAAGGTCAGCCGCTGCGAGTCTGCGACGAACGCGAACGTATCAACCGCGACCTCGCGGAGCGGGTGCAGGTGTACGCCACCGGTCAGCGCGACCAGGCTGCCGTTGTGTTCGAGGATCGTCAGCGAATAGCGCTGTGAACCGTACTCGCCAATGTACCCGAGCCATGCCTGCGACGGCGCAGGTGGCGGCGGTGCGTCGATCGACGGCGTGATTATGCGTGCTACGGCCGCCCGTGCACTGTCGATGTGGGCCGGCGCGGGTGTCTGCGCATGCGCCCGCCCCGCCGTCACGGACGCCACGCCCGCCAGGGCGAGTGCGACAATCGCTCTGTTTACCTTCATCTGTGTCATCATCCCCGTCATAGTGCCAGATGGTGCCAGCCGAATGGTACAATGCGACGCCCCCCGGCGTCCGGCAACGCAGTGGTTTTAACATCCGTGTCGCGAGGGCCGTCCAGCCTGCATGAAGAGAGCCCATCGAACACACAGATTCGCGCGTCCGGGCGCATTGATACCCCGCCGCTGTGCGCGTGTCGCGCTCGTGGCGGTCGTGTCTCTCGGCGCGCTCGCAGGCGCCCGTGCCGCGACTGCCCAGGCGCCGTCGCATTCGCGATCGCCGTCACCGGAAGACAGTGCGCAGGCGATCCACCTCCTGAACCGCGCTACGTTCGGAGCGAGGCCTGCCGATATCGCCGCGGTGCTGTCGGAGGGTCGGATTGCGTGGCTGGAGCGGCAGCTTCAGCCCGATCGGATCCAAGATACGGCGGTGACGGCGATCGAGCGTCGCTACCCGTACACATCAGTCACGCCGCAGGAGCTGTACAGAGTGCTCGAACCGGCGGACGGGTCGAAGGGCCCCTCGCCACAGACCGTGCTCATTCAGCTGGCATCGGCGAGGCTGGTCCGATCGGCGGCGAGCGAGCGCCAGCTCGAGCAGATGATGACAGACTTCTGGTTCAACCACTTCAATGTTTTCTTCCAGAAGGGTGCCGACCGATATCTCGTCGCAGACTACGAGCGATCCGCGATACGTCCGCATGTGTTCGGCCGTTTTGAGGACATGCTGCGTGCGACGGCGCGTCACCCGGCGATGCTGTTCTACCTGGACAACTGGCGCAGCGTCCATGTCGACAGTGGTGCGAGACGGCCGCTGGCGCAGGCCCAACCGAAGCGTATGGCGGCCGGCCTGAACGAGAACTATGCGCGCGAGTTGATGGAGCTGCACACGCTGGGCGTGGATGGCGGCTACACGCAGCGGGACGTTGTTGATGTGGCGAGGGCGTTCACGGGGTGGTCGTTCGGCCCGCTCAACGCCAAGGCCCGCTCGGACGATGCCGGCGAGTTTGTGTTCCGCGCGCAGCTGCACGATCGCGGGGCGAAGGAAGTGCTCGGGAAGGAGCTGGCGAGCGGCCGCGGTATGGAGGACGGCGATGACGTGCTCAGGCTCCTCGCCGCGCACCCGGCCACTGCGCATCACATCGCTACAAAGCTCGTTGAGTACTTCGTGTCGGATACGCCGGACCCGGCACTGGCAGATCGGCTTGCTGCAGTGTTCACGAAGACCGGCGGCGACCTGCGTCTCGTGACCCGCGCGCTGTTCACGGACAGCGCGTTCTATCGTGCAGAGCATCGTCGCAACAAAGTGAAGACGCCGTTCCATCTGGTGGCCAGCACACTGCGCATGACGGATGCGCAGTTCGTAGACGGGCGTGGTGCGATGCAGGTTCTGCGCGCCATGGGCCATGTGCCTTACATGTCGTCTGATCCCACGGGATATCCCGCGACAAGTGAGGATTGGGTGAATAGCGGGGCGATGCTTGCGCGGATGAACTATGGCATCGACCTGGCGTCGGGAAAGATCGCGGGCATCCGGCCCCGCTCGCCCGAATCGAGAGAGGCAGCATCAGCGACTGCGAACCTCGACGGCTTGACGCGTGCACTGCTGCCCGGTGTGAATACCGACGCATTGAAGCGGGCTGTCATCGCTGATGCATCGTCGTCCGCGAACGTAGCGCTTGCGCCACGCCAGCGCGCTGCCCGCGCGGTCGGGCTCGTGATCGGGTCCCCTGAATTCCAGCGGCACTGAGGGCATGATGAACGGAATCAATCGGCGCGCGTTCGTGCGCAACGGCTCGCTCGCGCTGCTGGCACTGGGTATTCCGCCCGCGTTTCTGCGTACGCCATTGCTGGCCGAGACGGCCGGCCGTGCGGCCGCCCGAAAGAAGACGTTGATCTGCATCTTCCAGCGGGG
Source organism: Longimicrobiales bacterium (assembly GCA_038257485.1). Lineage (GTDB taxonomy): Bacteria > Gemmatimonadota > Gemmatimonadetes > Longimicrobiales > RSA9 > DASUXU01. The sequence continues at coordinate 2,381 of JBBSJG010000038.1, forward strand.
CGCAGTGGATGGTTTGAGTATGGTGGTACCGCACGGCGAGGCTGCGTATTACGCGAGCCGTCGATCGATTGCGGTGCGGCGGCCCGGGGGCGCCGGCGGCGCGATCGACCTGGACGGCTTCTTTGGTCTGCATCCCTCGCTACGCCCGCTGCACGACCTCTATGGTCGCAAGGAGATGTCGATCATTCACGCGGTCGGTTCGCCGAGTGCCACGCGCTCGCATTTCGATGCGCAGGACTACATGGAGAGCGGCACACCGGATGCCAAGTCGACGCGCGACGGCTGGCTCAACCGGGTCTTGACGAACACGTCCTGCTGCGGCCGTACACTTGCCGACGGCAGCGCGCATGCAGCGGATCACGCGGTCGGTCAGATCACGGTGGGCGGTGTCGCAGCATTGCGCGGCATTGCGCTCGGCGCAGAGCTGCCGCGTTCACTGCGCGGCGCACACCCCGCGCTCGCCATTGCGGACCTGCAGAAGTTCGGTGTCGGCGGCGGCGGCGACAGTGCACTGGAAGAGACATTCCAGCGAGTGTATCGCACAGAGACGAATGACGCGGTTGAAGGTGCAGCGGGCGACGCATTCGAAGCGATCCGCATCCTCAAGGCGGCAAACCCGCTGCAGTACGCACCCGCGGCGGGCGTGTCGTATCCGGGCTCGGCGTTCGGCCGCTCGTTGCGACAGATCGCGCAGCTGATCAAGAGTGGCGTCGGTGTCGAGGTCGCGTTCGCGGATGTCGGCGGTTGGGACACGCACCAGGCGCAGGGCGGCGCGGAGGGCCAGTTGGCGAGGCGTCTGGACGATCTCGCACGGGGGATCCGGGCGCTCTATGACGACCTGGGCGACCGCATGGAGGACGTGGTGCTCATCACCATGAGCGAGTTCGGTCGGACGGTCCGGGAGAACGGGAGCGGCGGCACGGACCATGGCCACGCGAACTGCATGATGGTCATGGGTGGCGGTGTGAGCGGCGGCCGCATTTTGGGCGACTGGCCTGGGCTGGAGCCCGAGCAGCTGTATGACGGACGGGATCTCGCACTCACAACCGACTTCCGCGACGTGTTTGCCGAGGTTTCGTCGCGCCATCTCGGAACCGCGGACCTCGCGAAGGTGTTTCCGGGGTACAAGGTCGACACGAAGCGGTTCCGCGGCTTCATGGGCTGACGCTGTTGCGGCGGTCCGTGTCGCGTGGCACCTTCGGCCTTCCACCGCTCGCGGCCTCCCGCCGTCAGCGCAGAACTCCGACGAGAGAACGCGACATGGCCCGGACTTCACGTTACGCCCTCCTTTGCGCGCTCGCCCTGGCGACTGCCGCATGCGAAAATGTATCCACAGACGCGCCGCCGGCCGCCGAGGCGGCGCTCCCCGACGATCAGCACTCGTTCGCGCAGCCTGCGGAGGCTGCGGTCACCCACGTCTCGCTCGATCTTACTCCTGACTTTGCGACCAAGCGCATTGCCGGCGTCGCGCGGCTCGCGATCCGGCGGGGTCCGGACGCGGACAGTGTGGTGCTCGACATCCGCGACCTCACGATCAAGCGCGTGACCAGCGCGGCCGGCGACTCGCTCGGCTTCAAGATCGGCGCGGCCCAGGAGTTCGTTGGCCAACCGCTCGCGATTGCGCTGCCCGCGACGGGGGACACCGTTGTAATCGAGTATGAGACGGCACCCAATGCCGCCGCCGTCCAGTGGCTCGCACCCGCGCAGACTGCGGGAAAGAAGCAGCCATTCATGTTCACGCAGGGCCAGGCAATCCTCACGCGCACCTGGGTGCCGACACAGGACAGCCCCGGTATCCGCCAGACCTATGATGCGACCGTGCACGTACCTGCGGGCATGCGTGCGGTCATGAGTGCGGAACATGTAGGCGACGAGGGTACCGCGGAGGCCAATGGCCTCACTGCGTACCGCTTCCGCATGACGGATCCGATTCCGCCGTACCTCATCGCTCTCGCGGTTGGCGACCTGGCGTTCCGCAAGATCGGTGAGAACACCGGCGTGTATGCCGAGCCGTCCGTGGTCGACAAGGCTGCGACGGAGTTCTCCGAGGTCGACCAGATGGTTGCGGCCGCGAGCAACCTCTACGGTCCGTACCGCTGGGGTCGCTTCGACATCCTCGTGCTGCCGCCGTCATTCCCGTTCGGCGGCATGGAGAATCCTCGCCTCACATTTGCCACACCGACGGTGCTCGCGGGCGACCGCTCACTCGTGTCCCTCGTCGCACACGAACTTGCGCACTCGTGGTCCGGCAACCTCGTCACCAATGCCAACTGGAACGACTTCTGGCTGAATGAAGGGTTCACGACGTACATCGAGAGCCGCATCATGGAGGAGCTGCGCGGGAAGGACTACGCGGACATGCTGCGCACGCTCGGTCGTCAGGACATGACTGCGGGAGTGGACGATGCAGGTGGAGCAACGGCAGCAGACACCAAGCTCCAGCTCGACCTCACGGGTCGTGATCCTGACGCCGGAATGACAGCCATCGCATACGAGAAGGGCTCCGCGTTCCTGCAGACGGTCGAGTCCGTCGTCGGACGGCCGAGGCTGGATGCATTCCTAAAGGACTACTTCGATCACTTCGCGTTCAAGCCGATGACCGCCGAGATCATGGTCGCCTACATGAACGAGAAGTTGTTCCAGGAAGGTGAGGCGCAGAAGGTCAACGTGCAGTCCTGGATCTACGAGCCGGGCATCCCGTCGAACATCCCCACCGTGTCGTCGAGTGCGTTCACAAATGTAGAGACACAGGTGAAGAGCTGGAACGAAGGTGGTGCGACGGCAGCACTTCAGACCGCGAAGTGGTCGACACACGAGTGGCTGCATTTCCTGCGGACCGTGGCGGACAGTGTGTCCACCGACCGGTTAGCCGAGCTGGACCGCATGTTCAAGATGTCCTCGAGCGGCAACAGCGAAGTTTTGTTCGCCTGGCTGCGCATTGCGATCCGTGCACACTACACACCGGCAATGCCCGCACTCGAGAACTTCCTGACGTCGCAGGGCCGTCGAAAGTTCCTCGCGCCGCTCTACACTGACCTCGCCGCAACGACATGGGGCAAGGCCATGGCGAACGACATCTATCGCCGCGCCCGGCCGACGTATCACTCGGTCGCGGTCAACACGATCGACGATATTCTCGACTGGAAGCCGTGACCGGCTGGTAGGATCGCCATAGAAAGATCAGGCCCCGCGACGATTGCGGGGCCTGATGTTTTTGCTGGCGAGATCCGTGACGACGTCTATTCGGAGACGATCTTCGGGTCCTTCTTCGAAGGCTGTGGATTCTTCACGTATGTGTCGAGCCAGCTGACCCAGCGGGCCCAGAGGTCCATGATGGTCTCCTCTGTGGCCGGTCCGTGGTCTTCGTACGGATACATGTAGAGTGACGCCGTCTTGCCGAGTCCTTCGAGCACCTGGAAGAGACGGGTCGAATTGATCGGATCAGTACCGACGTTCTGATCTGCCATCCCGTGATACATCAGCAGCGCGCCAGTCAGGTTATTCGCGAACAGGAGCGGTGACATGTTGAGGTATGTCTCGCGCGCCTCCCAGATATCGCGACGCTCCGACTGGAACGTCATCGGTGTCAGTGTACGGTTATAGTTGCCGTCGCCCGCGATGCCTGCCTTGAAGAACGGCGTGTGGACCATTGCATTGACGGTGCTGAATGCGCCGTAGCTGTGGCCACCGACGCCGAGCCGGTTGCGATCGATCATGCCCTGCTTGTCGAGTTCGTCGATGGTCGCTGCGAGGCTGTTGCGGAGGTCTGCCTCGTAGTTGTCATTCATGCGACCGGCCGTGCCCGTGATCGGCGCATCCGGTTCCACGACGGCATAGCCTTCGAGAACGAGGAAGTCCATCGACCGTACGCCCAGGTTCTTGTACGCGTTGCGATTGTAGGTGCGCAATGTCCTGTCATATGCCGTCTGATCCGCGAACTCGCTCGGATAGAACCAGAACATTGCGGGCAGCTTGTTGCCCGGCTTCCAGTCCTGCGGCAATGTGACGTCGACTTTGAACTTGAATCCGTCGGCGCGGGTCACCTCGACGCGGCGGCGCTGCGCCTGTGTGACGGCCGGCGTGTAGTCGCGGTTCGATGTCAGCTTCGTCAGCTTGCCTGCGCTGTCGCGCAGGTAGGAGTCAAGCACCGTCGTCGGTGATTCACGCGTGACAATCAACTTGCTGGCATCGTCATCGAGCACTGCGACCACCCGTTCGGTGACCGTCGCATGATCGCCGTCGTATACCCGCTGTTTCTCACCGGTCCTGATGTTCACCTTATCAATGAACATCTTCGGCGCCTGCTCCTGCGGCTTCTCGAAGTACTGCGTGCCGCGCAGGAATACGTGGTTGTTGTCCGCAGACAACTGAACGACGTTCCCCATAACAGGGCCGGGCTTCATCATCAGTGTGCCGGGATCCTTGAAGAACGCCTCGTCGCCGCTCGGCCTGCGCATGATGGGATACTTCTTGGTCGGGTCCGCAAGGTAAATCGCGAACTGCGTGGTGGCCGGTCCGGCACCGCCTGCGCGGCCACCTGCAGGTGCTGCAGCGCCTGCTCCACCCGCGGCGCCTGTCGCGCCGCCTTCGGTGATGAACAGGATGGAACCGTCGGGCGAATACTCGAGCGTCGAGATGCGCGCATCGCTTTCGTATACAACTTCTGCCTTCGTTGTGTCATACGGCGCCCCCAGCAGCATCAAACGGTCCTTGCGACGTGGTGCCGTCGCGCGACCGTTGCCGCCTGTCGCCGCGGTGTCGGCTGCCGCCGCGGTCGTATCGTTCCCTCGCCGTGCGGGCGCGGGCTCCATCTGCAGGAAGCTCAGGCCAGCACCGTCGGGACGCCACGTGATGCTGCGACGTTCACCGTCGCGCGCGCCGCGACCGGTCGTGTCGGGGGGTGTTCCATCATTGAGCGGCCGGTCGGACACGCGCATGACCACGCGACCATCCGGACCCCATAGCTCTTCGCGCGAACCGAAGCTGCTGGTGGGAACGATGTAGCTGAACGGCTTCGTCATCGTCGTCACACGCAGGTACTCGCCGCGCGGTCCTGCGTCGATCGTACGAATCATCGCGGGTTTGCCGACCTTGCGAACAGCGCGCGAGTTGATGTCGATGACGGCGAGCTGGCCCGTCGTATGGTATTCGAGCAGCGCCATGTCGTGCGGTGTCGCGAGCAGGCTCGCGTATGTGCGCTGCGAATTCTTTTCCGGCGTCGTTATGCGCACCATCGGCGTGGTCGGCACCGCGGACGGCGCCGGCGGTGCGCCACGCCCCTCGGGCACCAGCACTGCAACGACTGCTTTACCGTCGGATGTCCAGTCGAATGCGGTGTTCAGCGTCGCCAGCACAGGTGTGCGTGTGACTGCCCTCGCCTTGCCGCTCGCGACGTCTGCAACGTAGATGTGCGTTGCATTATCGAAGTTTGCGAAGTATGCGACGGACTTCCCGTCCGGTGACCACTGCGCGCTCGATGCAGTCGCACCCTTCGGCACGTCGAGCTCGCGGACCTGACCGGTCTCCGCCGAAATAATCGACAAGCCTGCTGCGCCCCGCGTCGACAACGATCTCGCCCGATTGGCGTGCATGTCCACCTGGAGGCCACCGAGGTAGACGTGCGGTCGCGCGAATTGCTCCATGCTCGGCATCCCGTCCGACTGCTGCCGCAGGAAATAGCGCCGGTCGGGGCTCGCGTTGCTCAGCGAAACGTTCCGCTCGCGTGGTGCGCCTACGGCCTCCGCAATGGCCTGCGGCGGGCGCTGCCAGGACTCCGTGGACAGGACAGGGTTGAGTTTCTGGGCGCTGACTTGGGTACTGAGAGCGACGAGCGCGAGGGCGGACAGTGCCCCTCGGCCGAGCGCGCGCGCATTGAGTGCGTGCGGCATGCGGTGCCTCCGGTTGATTCGCTGAGTGACTGGTAAGATGTCGGAATGTGGGGGTGTGTGCTTGAATGTCGCAACCATTCGCGGTCGAACCATTGTATGTTTATGGCTGGCCGCGGATCTTTTCGAATCGATCGGTGCGGAAACCGCAGAGTGTTTGAACCGGGGGCGAGACCATGGCACACCACAATCCAGGGTTCCTGGCGATCGTCGATGAGGCGAGGAGCCGGATCCGCGAGACGGACGTCGCGACGGTGCAGGCGAGGCTTGCGAGTGGCGAGACGCCGCGCTTGATCGACGTCCGCGAGGAGAGCGAGTACGCGGCCAGCCGGATCCCGGGCGCGGTGCATATCGGACGTGGTGTCCTGGAGCGCGATATCGAGACGGCGGTTGCGGATCCCGATGAAGAGATCATCCTGTACTGCGGTGGCGGCTTCCGCTCTGCATTGGCCGCGGACAACCTGCAGAAGATGGGCTTTACGAACGTGATCTCGATGGATGGTGGCTTCCGCGGCTGGCGTGAGGCCGGATACGAAGTGGAGAGGTCGAGCTGATGCGTGTGCTTCCAGCGTTCCTGCTTGCACTGGTCCCGGCGGTTGCTGCGTTCACGTGGGTCCGCGCACCGGAGGTTCGTCGCATCTCGAGTGTTGTCGGCGACACTGTCGTTGCGACATCGTACGAGAGCCGGACCGGCAGGTCCGACACGCCGGTGATTCTGGTTCCCGGCCTGCTCGGTTCATCATACACCTTCCGCGGTCTTGCGCCGCGTCTCGCGGATGCGGGATACGACGTCGTCATCATCGAGCCACTCGGTTTCGGTGTGTCTTCCCGGCCGAAAGGCGGCGACTATACGTTGGAGGCGCAGGCCGCACGGATCGGCGACGCGCTCGACTCGCTCGGAATCGACAATGCGCAGTTCGTATGTCATTCCGTCGGCGCATCGATGTGTATGCGGTTGTCGCTGCAGCGTCCCGCGCTCACGCATGGCATCATCTCGATCAATGGTGGACCCGACGAAGCCGCGGCGACGAGTGGTCTGCGCATGTCTCTGAAGATGGCGCCACTGCTCAAGGTGTTCGGCGCGCAGCGCATCATCCGGGGAAAGATCAAGGACGGCCTGCGCGAGACTGCGGCCGATCCGTCGTGGGTTACGGATGAAGTGACCCGCGGATACACCGCGTACTATGCCGACTTCAATTCCGTGCAGACGTCGTTCCGTGGAATGGTCAATGCGCGGGAGCGCACACCACTGCAGCCTCGGCTTTCACAGATCACTGCGCCCGTGACGCTCCTCGTCGGCGCCGGTCGACCGCAGAAGGTCATCACACCGGCGGACGTGAAGATCCTGTCGCAATCGATCAGGCACTTGAAGATCGACAGTGTTGCAGGGGCCGGCCAGTTCATCCAGGAAGAGAAGCCTGATGCGATCGTTGAGGCAGTGCGGGAACAGCGGCGCCGTCAGTAGGTCCCGGTGTTGCGTCGATCGGAGGGCAGCAGCCATCCGGCGATGAACCCGGTCCTGCCGTCCGCGAGCACAACGCGGCTCCATCCGTTCAGAGATCCCAGCACGAAGACCTCCGTCCCGGCTTTCATCTGCTCGATGATCGCAGCGCCTTCGCTTGGTCCGCCCCGCAGTCGAACACGGTCGCCTGTGAGCTGCACGCGCGTGCCGAGCTGCGCCGGCGGCACGACTGCAGAGGCCACTGACATGATTGCGCCGCGCTCAGTACTCTCCTTTGCTGCGTCCGCCGTCGCCAGCAGATACGGTGTGGGATTTTCCGCGACGTAGCCTGGCCGAAACACCCCAAAGTGGAGGTGCGTATTGCTTCCCTTTGCATTGCCGGTGTTGCCGACGCGGCCGATCGTGTCGCCCGGCGACACGTGCTGCCCCGACACCACGAGCTGTTCGTCGAGATGCGCGTAGTAGTACATCATGCCTCGCTCGTCATCGCGCTGCCACACTACGCGGCCGCCGGATGTCGTGTTTTCGACCGTCGTGATCACGCCGGCCGACACGGCGACCACCGGCGTGCCGCGAGGCGCGAAAATATCGACACCCTTATGACTGCGTGACCCGCCGTCGCGCGCATCGCCCCATTGTCCCGCGATGGACGACGGCGAGCCGTGCATGACGGGGAATACAAAGCCGCTCGCAGTCGGTGCGCTCGCATGCACCACATAACGACCACCTCCCGATACCGGCGGCTGCAAACGCAGTACGTGCACGCCGTCCGTCGTCGCGGTGTAGCTGAATTTCGAGCCGTTGCGATCAGCGGCGTAGACGTGACGGAAGATCGCGGTGTCGATGACCTCGAAGACGTCCGCGAACGGCGCATCGCCTCGTTGCGTGCGAACCTGTACGTCGAGGCGATCACCCCGGCGAAGCTGGAAGCGGTACGTCGCGGCAAGGGATACGTCGGCTGGGAACTCGAGTACTTCTTCGAAGGTCGGCTGGACAAAGAGCTGCGCGCGGAGGGCGGCACTGCCCGCGGACTCCCACCCCGTCGCAACGGCCGGCGACCCAGCGGGGAGGTTGCCGCGCTCGGCCATCGCGCGCGGCGTCCGTGCCGTAATCGTCGAACGGGACTGCGTCCCGAGGTGCTCGCCCGTGGCACAACCGCCCAGAATGAGCGTGCCCGCGAGGAGGAGATGCGTTGTAGCCTTCATCGGCACTGCTTGATCGAGGAGGTCGTCCGAGGGGCCGGCACGGCAGCCGGACCCGTCGCAATGTACACCGCGGGTACCTGAATGAGAACCCGTTTGCTTGTGCCGTGCTTCCCGTTTGGCCCGCCTGCCTCTATCCTCCACCCAGTGCATGATGAACCGCGAAGCTGAAGGTGGCTTGGAACATGCCAGATCCCAGGGGAACCGCAGCAGCAGCAGGACAGATGCACGATTCGCTAGTACGCCTTTTTGTGGCCCAATTCGGCCACGCACCCCGCTCGGTCCTCGAGATCGCTGGCGACGGGTCGAACCGCGTCTATTTCCGCTTGATCGGTCCTGACCTCGAGACGGCGGTAGGGGCATATGGTCCGGATGCGGAGGAGAACCGTGCGTTCTTTTCGTACTCGCGATCGTTCCGCGACGCTGGCATTTCGGTGCCTGGGCTGTATGGCGTGGATGCCGAGAACCACGTGTGGCTGCTGGAAGATCTTGGCGACACGACATTGTTCACGGCGCTGGTGGATGCGCGCCGCAAGGATCCGACTCCGTTCCCGTCGTCGATGCTTCCGGTCTACAAGCGTGTTGTCGAGCAACTCCCGCGGATCCAGACAGTCGGTGCGCAGGTGATCGATTTCAATGATGCGTATCCACGCGCTGCGTTCGACCGCCAGTCGATCCTGTGGGACCTGAACTATTTCAAGTATCACTTCCTGAAGTTGGCGCAGATCCCGTTCAGCGAGGCGAGGCTTGAGGCGGACTTCCAGCGTCTCGCGGATTTCCTGCTGCAGGCGGATACGTCGTTTTTCCTGTACCGCGATTTCCAGTCGCGCAACATTCTGCTGGACGACGCGGGTGAGCCGCATTTCATCGACTACCAGGGCGGCCGTCTTGGTGCACCGCAGTACGATATTGCGTCGCTGCTGTATGATGCGAAGGCGGCGATCCCGGATGCGGTGCGTGATGTTCTACTCGAGCACTACCTGGACGCGCTCGAGAAGTACGGCCCCGTGGATCGTGCGCAGTTCATCGAGCATTATCGTGGATACGTCCTCGTGCGCATCATGCAGGCGATGGGAGCGTACGGGTACCGCGGATTTTTCGAGCGCAAGGCGAGGTTCCTTCAGAGTGTGCCGTTTGCCGCGCAGAACATCGCGCGTCTGCTGGAAGTCGGGCTCCCGGTTGACGTGCCCGAGCTTGCGTCGGTGTTCCGCCGCATTGTGCAGGACTGGAGCGAGCGTGACACGCCTGCACCGACGAGCGGGCTTACGATCCATGTCACGAGTTTCAGCTTCAGGCGGGGCTATCCGCAGGATGGCGGCGGGCATGGTGGCGGTCACGTGTTCGACTGCCGCGCGATTCCGAATCCGGGTCGGCATCTCGAGTATCAGGACCAGTGCGGCCGCGATGCCGCAGTGGTCAACTACATCGAACAGGCCCCGGAGGCGCACGACTTCTGGAGAAGTCTGAGCGCGATGGTGGAGCATCATGTCGAGGAATACCTGCGCCGCGGGTTCAACAGTCTGTCGGTGTCATTCGGCTGTACGGGTGGGCAGCATCGTTCCGTGTATTTCGCGGAGCGGCTGGCGTCACATCTGAAGCACGAGTATCCGCAGGTGAACGTTCGACTTAGTCATCGGGAAGAGAAGCACTGGCCCGCCCGCGTGACTGCAACCGTCTGAGGTGACGCGCACATGGAAGGCATGATCCTTTCCGCCGGCATCGGCAGCAGACTTGCAGATATTACTGAGCACACGCCGAAGGCACTCGTCGAGGTAGGAGGCGTACCGATGCTGGAGCGCGTCGCGCGTCGCCTGATCGATGCGGGGGTCGACCGGCTGATCATCAACATCTCTCACCATGCCGACCAGATCGAGAAGTTCGTTCGCGACCGGGACGGCTTCGGCGTGGAGGTGTTGCTGTCCCGCGAGGAGGCCCCGCTCGAAACGGGCGGCGGCTTGCTGCATGCGGCTCCGCTGTTCAAGCGCGATGCACCGTTCATTCTGCACAATGCGGATGTCATCTGTGATGTGGACCTGCGGTCGATGTATGGCGCGCACATGGAATCGCGCGCGCTCGCGACACTCGCAGTCAACCACCGGGATACGTCGCGTTACCTGCTGTTCGACGGGATGGGTCTGTGTGGACGCTACGACAAACGCAGTGGCCGCGGTGCGGAGGTGCATACGGACTGCGAGAACGTGAGCCAGTTCGCGTTCGCGGGCGTGCACGTTGTATCGCCCCGCCTGCTCGACATGATCACGGAGGCCGGCACCTTCTCCATTATCGATACATATCTGCGTCTGGCGAGCCACGGCGAACGTATTGTGTCGTACGACATGGGCGCGTGTGCGTGGATGGACATCGGCACGCCGGAGCGACTCGCCCGCGCGCGTGCGTGGGCGGAACAGACGCCGGCGCGGGCGTAACTACTGCCCGATCGGTTGACCGGGGGGCAGTGCCAGTGACCGCGTGGGCGTGATTGGCGGCAGTGGTCGCTCGAGGAAGCGTTCGATGTCCGCACCCAGCAGGTACGCATGCGCCAGTGTCGCGTCGTCGCCGGTGCGTGACTGCTGTTCCGCTGCAATTCTTTTCAGTGTCAGTGACGCGATGGCCCTCACCTGGGACATGGTCGCGCGCGACGCGAGCTCCATCAGGTTGTCCACATAGACGCGCTGTATCGAGCGCGCGATCTCCTGTTGATACCCATCCCTTGCATTCGCCCTGAACGTCGCAGCATGGATGGCAGTGAGCATGTCATCGAGGCCGGGCATTGATGCATCGAGCGCGCGCTGCTCGACGAGACGTGCCGCGCGTTGCGGGTCCAGCATCAGGGACAGTGTCATGTCCGCAGCCGACGTCGCGGGGGACAGGATGTCGAACGTGACGCCAGTGTTACGGTCGAATAGCTCGGCGGTGGCCTGGTATCCGCTCGGGCGTGGCGGGATGATGTCGATCACGGCGCGAGGGAGTGCGAGAAACGCCGGGTCGATGGTGCGCAGCACAGCCGCGAGTGCAGTCTTCTGTTCGGCCGCGGGTGCCGGTCGGATCGGTGTCTGCCCGTCGCCGCGCAGCGCATATGTGTAGTACTGTCCACCGATCGTCTTGACCGCACCCTCAGTCTGATAGCGGTGGTGCAGGTACAGCGGCACGAGTGCTTCCTCGATCGTGGCGAGCGGCATGCGCGTGCGGATCGCGCGATCGCCGAAGTTCCCGAGCGCTGCATTGCGCACTGCCATCATCCTGTCGAGCTCGGCTACCGCATTCCTGCCGTTGTCCCACAGGTGGGCCTGTGGGTGCGCACTGCCGGTCGGACGCGCATCCTGATCGGACAGGAAGCTGACGCCGCTGCGGGCGGCATTGGTGAGGATGGTGTCGAGTGTCGCCTGCGTCGATGTCTTCGGCGTATCGCCGTAGCCCCATCGGACGGCGACTTTGTCCCATGCGCCGATCGACGTCGGATACGCCTGCGTGAGATCAACGTCACCGTTGCGGTCGAGCTGCACGAGCGGATGCGGGTAGTCCATCACCGACTGGATGCCGCCGCTGCGTTCTGCGCTTGCAATGTAGTTGTGCGCGAGGCCGAGCGTGTGTCCGACTTCGTGCGCAGCAAGCTGGCGAATGCGGGCCAGCGCCATGTCACGTACTTCCTTCGGTTCTTCGTCGCCGCCGACGTACGGCGACGTCAGTCCTTCGCCGAGCATGTAGTCCTGGCGCACACGCAGTGAACCGAGCGTTACGTGACCCTTCAGAATCTCGCCCGTGCGCGGGTCGGTGATCGTGTTGCCGTAGCTCCACCCCCGTGTGGAGCGATGCACCCACTGGATCACGTTGTATCGCACGTCCATCGGGTCGGCGCTGTCCGGCAGCATTTCGACGCGGTACGCATTGCTATAGCCTGCCGTTTCGAAGGCCTCGTTCCACCAGCGCGCACCGTCCAGCAGTGCGGAGCGCACGGGCTCCGGCGTTCCTGGGTCGAGGTAATACACGATCGGCTTGATCGCTTCGCTCACGCGCGCGGAAGGGTCTTTCTTCTGGAGCCGGTGGCGTGATATGAACTGCTTCATGATCGGCTGACCGATCGGCGTCGAGAAGTCCATGTAGCTGATGCCGAAGTACCCTGCGCGCGGATCGAACGCGCGCATCTCGTATCCCGCGTCGGGCAGGCGCACGAACGAATGATGTTGCCGGACCGTCACTGCATCCGCGGTCGGTGCGACACTTCGAATCAGTGCGCCCGGCGCATCACTCGTCAGTGTGACGGTCACTTCGACTTCGGTGTTATCGGGGAATGCCTTCGTGCGCGGCATGTAGATCGCGCTGCGTGTCGCATCCATCCGGTATGCGCCCTGATTGGCGCGGCGCAGGATGTTGACGACACCGTGCGCGTCGCGGACAAGGAAGTCGGTTGCATCGACAAGAATCCTGCCGCCGTCTTCGGCCTCGACCTTGAAGCCCCATATGATCGATGTCGGGAACCCGTCCGTGACAGACTTGCGTTCCATCGCGCTCATCGTGGTCGCGCGATACTCGTAGTTCGGCTGTATCATGAAGATCTTTGGACCGACACGCTCGAACTTGACGAGGTAGGACGGCCCGAGGTCGCCGCGGTTGCCGCCGATGTCGTTCTGACCGAGACCGGACGGCAGCGAAACGTAGTACAGAAGTTCTTCATTGAGGCGGGGAATCTCCATCCATAACTTGCCGCCCTTCTCGTCCCAGTACAGAGGCATGAAGCCGTCGAGCTTTGTGGTACCAGCCGTCTTTGACGCGATGGTCGGCGTCTGCGCCGGCGTCTGCGCTGCCGGCGACGGCTGCTGGGTTGCTGCTGGCGCGACATGGATGATCGCGAGAACGGCGGCCGCGACAAGTGGCATGACACGGCGCGCTGCGACGTGATTGTACATCGGTGATCTCCTCGATTGTGTTGTTACGCGTCGCTGTCCAGGATGAAGCGAGGTACATCGGCGCGGAAGGTATCGCCGTCGGCCGTCGCAAACTCATACCAGCCCTCCATGTACCCCGCGCGTCCGCGCAGCACGCAGAAGCTGTTGTACTCGTGGACCCCACCGGGTTCAAGCGCCGGCTGCTCACCGACGACGCCTTCGCCCTCCACCTGCGTGTCACCCGCGACATCGTCGTGGATGTCCCAGTGACGCCACATCAGCCGCGCAGTGCGGTCGCCGAGATTCTCGATGCGGATGAAATACACGAATACGAAACGTGGCTCGGCCGGATCGGAGTGCTCCGGCGCGTACACGGGTCGCACCGAGATCCGGATGCCGTTGGTCATGCGGTAGAAGCGCTGCACCTTCTTCAGAACGACCACCCCGCGAAGATACCAAACGCCATCCGGTGCAAGGCCGCCCCGACAAGTTGACGCATCGCGCCATGGAGGCGCCCCGTTTTCAGGGCATTCATACGTTCATGACAATCCACGATTCAGTTCGTTCCGCACGCGTGCATGTGGTCGGCGGCCTATCCGACGCCGTTGTCCGCGCAACGTCCCGTTCGGGTGTCGTGCGGCTGATGAAAGTGCTCGGAGTCTCGTGTGCGGCCCCCGGTGTTCCGCTTCCTGCCATGGTTCGGTCGTTCGATCAGTTTTCCGTTCGTCGTGCATGGAGGCTCGCGGAGCATGGGACACTTGCGGTCATGCTTGCCGAGCTTACGGTCGGCGCCTCGGCCGACTCGATCATCTGGTGCGCACGCGCTGCCAGGGCCATCGAGACCACCCGTCCCTTCCTGATCCTGATTGCGGGTGCATCATACCGCACGCTCACGTTTGCATGCTACGCGCCGGACGGCCAGTTGCGCCACCTCACCGTCGAGACGGCCAGTCCGCTCGCGTCCGACCTCGACATTCTGCGGGACATGACCGCTCGCGCGAACGAGCCGGGTGTATCCCTCGCGCTCCGGTATGCAGCCGCGCTCGACAGCAGCGCGGCGGGCGCACGGTTCTTTTCTGAGGTCCGCATCCAGCGTGATCGCATCTCGGGCGCATGGTCGGGGCTGGCCGCTGACATGAAGCCGGAGCGGGATCAGCTCGCGCTGCTCCTGCTGTGCCGGCTGCTGTTCCTCTACTTCCTGCAGAAGCAGGGCCATCTGTGCGGTGACCCGTCCTATATGAGGACGATCGTCCGTGCATGGCAGCGCGATGGGGATGAAGGTAGCACGCTGTACCATGCCGTGCTGTCGCCGCTGTTCTTTGGCGCACTCAACACGCGGCCCGAGCACCGTGCAGAACCGGCCCGCCTGCTGGGTCCGCTGCCCTATCTCAATGGCGGTCTGTTCGAGCGGCATGCCATCGAGCTTCGCCACAGCGCTCTGGACTTGCCGGACACCGTCGCGCTCGGCGTGTTCAGTGATCTGCTTGACCGGTTCCGGTTTACGGCATCGGACGCTGCCCACTCCGTGGCCTCGCCGCTGCATGGCACACACGTCGACCCGGAAATGCTGGGCCGGGTATTCGAGAACCTGATGTCGGCGGACCGTCGTGGCGACACCGGATCGTTCTATACGCCCCCGCGCATTGTCCGGCGGCTCACGGCCGATGTCATGGCTGGTCATCTCGCACGGACGACGTCGGTGTCGGTGTCCGCCGTTGACGACCTCATTCACCAGGGCAGCGCGAGCGGATTGTCGGAGAGCGGGCGTGCGTGCGTAGCGCAACGGTTGCGCGAGGTACGGGTGCTCGATCCCGCGTGCGGCTCCGGCGCATTTCTGCTCGGCGCCTTGTCCGGTTTGAGCGCCGCCCGGATCGGTCTCGGGGAGGATGAGGTATGCGTGCGACGTGATGTCGTCGCACGATGTCTCCACGGCGTCGATATCCTGGACGATGCGGCACTCCTGTGTTCGCTCCGGCTCTGGCTTGCGCTCGCAGATACCTCCACCACTGTTCCGCCGCCCCTTCCGAACCTCGACCGGCGGATCCGACAGGGCGACGCGTTGCTGGATCCGCTCGAGCTGCTCGACACTGCAGATGCAACAGAAGATGGCCGCGCGCGCAGGGACCCCGCTGTGCAACGCGCGCTCGGCTCACTCGCATCCCTGTCTCTCCGCTATGTGGAGGCGGATCCAATCGAGCGTTCGCGGCTGCGCGCGGCGTTCGGCCGTGCCGAGCGTGCAGTCGCGGACGCATGGCTGGGTGCGTTGCGTGTCCGCATCGAGTACGCTGGCCGTGATGCGCAGGCACGCAGTGCGGGCCGGGATCTCTGGGGTGCGGCGACGACGTCCGCGCGCATCGCACTGTCCGACATGCAACGACTGCAAAAGCGACTTACTGAGGTCGCGACGATCGAGCGGGATCTTGCGGACTCGGCAGCACTCCCGTTCTTCAGCTTCCGCGTTCACTTCGCAGATGCGGAGCAGTTCGACATCATCCTGTCGAACCCGCCGTGGGTACGCGCACATCGATGGCCGGCGGCAGTGGGAGCGGCAGTCCGCCAGCGCTACGAGGTGTGCAGGACTGGGACGTCCGGTGGTGGCCAGGTTGACCTCGCCATGCTGTTCCTCGAGCGGTCGCTGTCACTCCTCGCACCTGCTGGAACGCTCGGCATGCTGCTGCCCGCGAAGCTCATGCGTTCGCTGTACGCCGGGAGTGCCCGAGCGCTCCTGCTACGGGAGACGCGGATCGCGTCGGTGGAGGATCACAGCCTGGATCAGCGCGCCGTGTTCCGCGCGGACGCATTCACGATGTCGCTTGTCGCGCACAAGGGCACTGACGAGGCCGCTCGGTGTCCCGTCCACATCCGGATGCTGCGACGGAATTCTCCACCTCTCGATTTTCTGCAGGATGCGCACGATCTCCCTCTCGATCGCTCTGACCCTGCATCTCCCTGGCTGATTGCACCACCACGCGTGCTCGCGGTCTTCCGCTCGATGCAGTGCGCCGGTCCCATGATCTCGCAGATACCCGAACTGTGTGTTCGGCGGGGTGTTGTCACGGGTGCGAATGATGTGCTCATCGCGCGCGAGTTCCGCCACGTCCTGGGCGGTCTGACGCACATCAAGACGGAGGGCTATTTCCGCGCGCGCAAGCGTTCATACAGTACAGCGGAAGCGCGACGATTCGCGGGGTACGTCGAGACGAGCGCGCTGCGGCCGCTGCTGCGCGGGTCCGATGTTCGTGCGTGGACGTTCGAACCGTCGTCCAGGTTGCTTTGGTCGGCGGGGAACGAGGGCGGTCGGGGCAGGGCGCCGCGGCTGGAGAGCTATCTACGGCGCCACGCGACAGCGCTCGGCGCGCGCACCGGAATTCGCGTTTCCGCGGAGACTGGCCGGCTCATGCGTGTTTCGCGCTCTACGCTCGGACACAAGGTCGTGTGGAAAGACATCGCTGACAACCTGCTGGCGGCCGCGGTTCCTGACTCTATTCGTGCGGACGGCTCCAGCGACGTACCCGTGGTTCCGCTCAATACATTGTACTTCGTTGCAGTGCCCGACAGCGACACGGCAATGCTGCTGTCTGCGTATCTGAACTCGCTGCCCATGCGGGCATTCGCGCGCGCGGCCGCGGAGCGCGCCAAGGACGCGCGGTTCCGATTCTTCGCCTGGACCATCGGGTCGTTGCCGCTGCCGCGTACATGGCGCGACACCGATGTCGCCACATTGATCGATATCGCGAGGGAAGCGCACGCCGATGGTGGGCTGGCGCGAGTCCGCCAGCTGCGCCTGGATGCCATCGTAGCGCGCGCGTTTGGCCTTGGCGACGACGACATGAACGCGCTGCTCGCGTTCGACAACTGGCTCTGCGGGGCGCCCTGATGCTCGGCGGCGTTCTCCTCGACGACCGGTCCGACCCCCCGCTTCGATCCGTGATCGGCACGCTGCTACAGCGCGCGTCACGCGCTGATTTCGCGATTGGCAATGTGCGCCTGAGTGCGATCGATCTCGACGCATCCGAGCTCCGTCACATTCGAACGTGCCGCCTCCTGCTCGACCGACTGGATGTGGACATGCTCGCGGAGGCCGCGGAAACGATCGGGCTGGGTGGCCGAATGTCACGGCGTCTCACGGTGCTCCACGCGTTTGCACTTTCGGGCAGGCTGCACGTCCGCGCTGCCGGCTCTCTCCGGTGGTCCCCGGACTTCTCGGTACTGCGCGGCCTGCCCGTCTCGCCGGTTGCGCCCGCGGGGGGAGCATGTCTCGTCGGCGCTCATTATTTCTCGCGGCCCGTGACTACCAATGGCGCTTCGTTCAC
>JBBSJG010000039.1:0-19748 GCA_038257485.1 Longimicrobiales bacterium
CCCGGCATGACCATCTCTACGCCTTCCGGCAGCTGCGCCGAACCCGTCACGTCCGTCGTGCGGAAATAGAACTGCGGACGGTAGCCGTTGAAGAACGGGGTATGACGGCCACCCTCTTCCTTCGCCAGCACGTACACCTCGGCCTTGAACTGCGTGTGCGGCTTGATCGAACCCGGCTTTGCCAGCACCATCCCGCGCTCGATCTCTTCCTTGCCAACACCGCGCAACAGCAGACCCACGTTGTCGCCGGCAAGTGCCTCATCCAGCAGCTTGCGGAACATCTCGACGCCCGTGACCGTCGTCTTGCGGGTATCCGCCAGGCCGACCATCTCGATTTCGTCGCCCACCTTGATCTTGCCACGCTCGATACGACCCGTCGCAACCGTACCACGACCCGTGATCGAGAACACGTCTTCGACCGGCATCAGGAACGGCTTGTCCGTCTCACGAACCGGCTCCGGGATCCAGGTGTCGATCGCGTTCATCAGCTCGGTGATCTTCATGCCCCACTCGCTCTTCGGGTCACCCGACTCGAGTGCGCGAAGACCGCTGCCGTGGATGATCGGTGTGTCGTCACCCGGGAAGTCATACTCGGACAGAAGCTCACGGACCTCGAGCTCCACGAGCTCGATCAGTTCCGGATCGTCCACCATGTCCACCTTGTTCAGGAACACCACCACGTACGGCACGTTCACCTGACGGGCGAGCAGAACGTGCTCACGCGTCTGCGGCATCGGGCCGTCTGCGGCCGAGACCACCAGGATCGCGCCGTCCATCTGCGCTGCACCCGTGATCATGTTCTTCACGTAGTCCGCGTGACCCGGGCAGTCGACGTGCGCGTAGTGACGCGCCGTCGTCTGGTACTCGACATGCGCGGTCGCGATCGTGATGCCACGCTCGCGCTCTTCCGGCGCCTTGTCGATGTTGTCGAAGCTCACGAAGTCCGCAAGTCCCTGTGCTGCCTGGATTCGCGTGATTGCTGCCGTCAGCGTCGTCTTGCCGTGATCGACGTGGCCAATCGTGCCCACGTTCACATGCGGCTTGTTACGCTCGAATTTCGCCTTACCCATGGTTCCCCTGCGTCATGTTTTTGATCAGTTTGTCGCGCCAGCCATGTATTCTTCGAAAGCCCGCAATCCGATCCTGGGATCGGCGGTGCGAACGAGGCAGTGCGGTGCGCCCGGAGGCGCGTCAGAAGTGGGCGAAAAGCCCTGGAGGAGTGAACGGAGATACCCGTACACGTCCCACCTGCTGCGACGCAGATAGGACTCCAGCCCGCCTCTGTTGACTGCCGACCTCTGTGGTAAACGCACGGCAGGCTGCCGTATACCAGAATGCTCCCACTGAGGCCACCGGCTCGGTACGCAAGCGTCCGAAAGCCGGGACAGACTTGAATGATATGACCTGGGGCCTGTCCCGTCAACCCGTTGGGCGACCGTTGCAGTTCAGGAAATGGCGGGCGCGCTTGCGGCAGTACCGCCAGCGGATGGGGAGGATCCTGGAAACCAGAAATACGTCCGGAGACTTCCGGAACGGAGGCATGGTATCGTGAGATCCGCAGAATAGCAGCGTGGGACAGACCTGGCGGTTCCGGACTTCACGGCGCACCTATCAAGGCACGGATCCTCCGGAGCAGGTCAGTGCCCTCATCTAGAGAGCGGGGGACGGGGTTCGAACCCGCGACATATAGCTTGGAAGGCTATCACTCTACCAACTGAGTTACCCCCGCAGTAACGATACCGAAACGTTACAACCCCGGCCGGACCCGGCACCGGTATGGCCTAAAAGTGGAAAGCCAGCGATCGGGATTGAACCGATGACCGCCCGATTACAAATCGGGTGCTCTACCGCTGAGCTACGCTGGCGGCCCTCCACTGCCCGTTTCGCCCGCTGTTTGGCGATCGCCCCGGGAGCGGCACGGAGTATAGTGGCGTTTCAGCCTTTTTTCCAGCGGGGTCCCTGCGGGGTGTCCTCCACGACGACGCCGGCGTCGGTGAGTTCGACGCGAATGGCGTCTGCCGCGGCGAAGTCGCGTCGTCCGCGGGCATCGCGTCGGGCGATGAGACGTTCCTCGACCCAGGCGGCGAGGTCGTCGGTGACGTCTGCGGCCTCGGCGCGTGCGAGTTCGATGACGCCGAGGACCTGATCGAAGCGGTCGACGGCACCGCGTGCGGTCCGGATGTCATCCG
Source organism: Longimicrobiales bacterium (assembly GCA_038257485.1). Classification (GTDB taxonomy): domain Bacteria; phylum Gemmatimonadota; class Gemmatimonadetes; order Longimicrobiales; family RSA9; genus DASUXU01. Next base: position 2,190 of record JBBSJG010000039.1, read on the forward strand.
CAGAAACCAGCTGATCGCGGTCGAGTTCGGCGTTGACCTCACGGATGAAATTGAAGACGACGGCGAGTCCATTGGGTGTGTTGAGGTCGTCGTCGAGGGCGGCTTCGAAATCGGCGAGTGCGCTGGCAGCGATGCGAGGCAGCGAGGAAAGCGGTGCGTCGGCGGCGGTCGGCGTCGCATCCAGCCGGGTGGTGAATGCGAGCATGCGCTGGAGCGAGACGCGCGCCGTGTCGAGGCCGTCGAACGCGAAGTTGAGCTCCTTGCGATACTGCGCGCTCAGCAGCAGGAACCGCATCGCCGACGGCGCGTAGCCCCGCTCGACGAGTTGCTGAATCGTGAAATCGTTGCCTTTTGACTTCGACATTTTCTCGCCATTGACGAGCAGGTGTTTGACGTGGAGCCAATAGTGCGCGAACGGGTGCCCGGTGGCGCCCTCCGATTGCGCGATTTCGTCCTCGTGGTGCGGGAAGATGAGGTCCTCACCGCCCGTATGAATATCGAAGGTCTGCCCGAGCGCCTTCATGCTCATGGCGGAGCACTCGATGTGCCAGCCCGGGCGCCCGGTCCCCCAGGGCGTGTCCCAGGACGCACCCACCTGACGGTCGACGTCCTTCCCGCCTTTCCACAAGACGAAGTCGCGGGCATCCGCCTTTTCGTACTCATCGGCGTCAATGCCGCCGGCGCGTGTGGCGAGGCCTGCACCGGAGCGGATCTCGGTGGCAGGGATTCGTGACAGCGCGCCGTACTGCGGGAACGAGGAGATATCGAAGTAGACGGAGTCACCGGACACATAGGCGTGACCGCGCTCCATCAGCTGCTGTACGAGGTCGATCATTTCGGTGATGTGGGTCGTGGCGCGGGGGTACACGTCCGCGGGTCGGATATTGAGGGTGTCGAGATCGGCGAAGAACGCCGCAATCATCGGCTCGGTGACCTGGTCGATGGTGCGTGATGTGGTGGCTGCCTCGTTGATGATCTTGTCTTCCACATCCGTCAGGTTCATGACGAACCTGACGCCGAACCCTTTCCACTCGAGGTAGCGGTGGAGCAGATCGTTGAAGAGGAACGTCCGGAAATTACCGATGTGCGGCGGGCGGTACACGGTCGGGCCGCAGCCGTAGACGCCGACATTCTGCGGGTCTGCGGGCGCGAAGTCGACGAGCGATCGCGTGAGTGTGTTGTAGAGTCTCAGCATGGTCATGGAATGAGCCGGATTTCGGTAATGCGCCAGGTATCGCCGTCGCGCGCGAGTGCGATGAAAACATTGACGCGTTCGGGCTGCGTAGTGCCGCGGGCACGGCGCTCCCAGACGATCTCCGCGTAAGCGCGCGCGTCATTGCCCGGGGTTCTCTTGACTGCGCCCGCCGTTGCCCGAATCGTTTCGGTATCCTCGAAGACGCGACGCAGCACTGCCGTCGCCTGTCTTGGGGTGATGGAGCCGACGTGTGTGCCCTGCACTTCCAGTGCGATGCCTCGCTGATCGATGAGTGCGGTGATCGCATTCGCGTCGCCTCGCGTCCATGCCGTCGCCACCTTCGATACGAAGGCATCGACGTTCTGCGCGTGCGCGCCAGAGTGCGTCGCGAGGAGTGCGAGAACAACGACCGCGAACACTCGCCGCATCGTCAGATCACGACCGTTTCGACACCGGCAATGTCGGCGCGCACTGCGTCCACGACAGCCGCAGGATCGGCGGCTTCCACAATGGGTCGGCCGATGACGAGGTAGTCGGCGCCGGCGCGCGTCGCGTCGGCGGGCGTTGCCGTGCGCGCCTGATCGCCGAGTTGGTTGCCCGCGTGACGGATGCCCGGTGTGACCACGATGAACTGAGCGCCGTGCCTGCGCTTGAGGGTCTCTGCCTCGAGGGGCGAGGAGACGATGCCGTGCAGTCCGGAGTCTGCGGCGAGCGCAGCCAGACGCACAACCTCGTCGCGGACCGACAGGATCTTCTTGTCCCACACGTTCTCGACATCATCGGCCGTGAAGGACGTGAGGATTGTGACGCCGAGCAGGCGGGGACCGTTCTCGCCCGCTGCGTCCGCAGCCGCGCGCAGCATGGCACCGCCGCCGGATGCGTGGAGCGTGAGCATATCGACATCGAGTTCGCGCGCGGACTCGACAGCATTGCCGACGGTGCTCGGGATATCGTGATACTTCAGGTCGAGGAACACACGCTTCCCGCGGGCCTTGATCTCGCGCACAATGGCTGGGCCGATGCGCGTGAACAGGGGTGACCCGATCTTGTAGTAATCGACGCGGTCGCCGAGGCGCTCGACCAGCGAAAGCGCGGCGTCTGCGGACGGCACATCGAGCGCGACAATGATGGAAGTCATGGATCCTGGGTCATGAAAGGTGACCAGCGCCGGTGAGGCTGGAAATGTCGGCGATGCCCTGCCGATTGCCGTAATCCCGGATACCGGAAAGTACACGCAGTGCTGCGCGAGGGTCCGCAAAGGTCGCGGTGCCGACCTGGACGAGGGACGCACCCGCCAGCAGATACTGGACTGCGTCCTCCCCAGACCGGATGCCGCCGGCTCCGATGATGGGAATCTGCACGCGCTTGCGCGCCTGCGCGACCGCGTGGACGCCCATCGGCAGCAGAGCCGGCCCGCTGACACCGCCGCTCCCGGCGCCGAGCACCGGTTTCCTTGACTGGAGGTCGAAGAGCAGACCGGGCATCGTGTTGATCAGCGTCAACCCGTCAGCCCCCTCTTCCACGCACACCGCGGCCATGCGCCCGACATCGGGAACGTTCGGCGCGAGCTTCACCACGATCGGGCGGGCCGTCGCGCTGCGCGCGCTACGCACTGCATCGGCAAGCAGGTCCTCGCGAGAGCAGAACACGGCGCCGCCCTCCTTGACGTTGGGACACGACACGTTCAGCTCGTATGCCGCGAACCCATCGATATCATCGAGCTTGCGTACGATCTCGCCGTACTCGTCGGCGGTCCTGCCTGCAACGTTGATGAACACGCGCGCACGGTTCACGAGCGCCAGGATCATCGGCAGTTTGTCATCACGGAACGCCTGCAGGCCCACATTTGCGAGCCCGATCGAATTCATCATGCCGGCCTTGAACTCTGCAACCCGCGGGGCGGCGTTGCCGTCGCGCGGCTCGACGGTGACGGCCTTCAACACGAGTCCGCCGACGGTGTCCAGGTCCATCATCCCGTGGAGTTCGTCGCCATACCCGCATGTGCCGCTGGCAAGGATGACGGGGTTCTGGAAATGCGAACCGAACAGCGTCTGGTCGAGCTTCACGGTATTCCGGCCCGAAAGGCGAGCGCCGCGTTGGTGGTCGTGTCGCGTTTCGGCTTGAGTAGGGTGGTGTCCATCCGCAGCACCGCATTTACCCGCGCCGAATCGCTGCGCATGCACGCGGAATGCGTGCTGTCGCGACGGACTCCCTTCACGACCAGACTGTCCACCACCACGGTGCACCGCAGTTGGAGGCTGTCCCGCATGAGGATCGTGCGGATGCTGTCACGCAGCGCGACAGCGCGGCTGACCGAGACGTCGCCCGCCGCGGCGATGGCAATGGCTTCCCTGCGAAGAGGATTGGCAGACATCCGTAGCGCGGCTTCCGCTTGCGCGTATGCGTCGGCGTCGGCGTCGGGTGCGCCACGCACGGCATCCACGTACAGGTCACGATCGACACTCGCGAGACGGCGCTCGGGATCGGAACGCAGCGAAGGCGTCGTCGATAGATCGAGTGCCGCGATGAGTGCTTTCGATCTCCATGTTGCGGCGCCAGGCAGGGCCGCAAAGCGGAGGAACAGTACGCGTGCGAGCAGGGGTGCGAACAGGTCGTCGCGCGCAAACTCCGCGGCGACGAACATTGCGACTGGCTCTTCCTCCGACCGATCCGCAAGTACTTCGATTGCGCGAATGCCCCGTATCATCGACAGTGCTTCGGGGTTGCCGAATGCCGGCAGCAGCAGCGAGCGGACGCGCGACAGTCCGGCGATGCTGTCGACGGTCGCGAGCAGCCAGCGCGCCACCCGTACGCGTGCGGTCGAGGACACGTCCAGGTCCGACGCCCTCGCCACGTCCGTGCCGGCTGTAATCGCAAGCGCAGTATCGCCCGCGGCCGCCATGAACTCCGCACGGCTCAGGCGCAGTTGAAGGCGCTGCAGTTCGGGGAGCTCCTGGCCGATGGTCGCGGGCATTGCGGCGTTGACGAACGCGGCACCCCAATGCGTACGGCTTTCCTGCAGGAGGCTCCGGATCGAGTCGGCGATTGCAGTGGGAATGCGGCCGGACGTCAGCGCGCCCATTTCGCGAATCCACCGCGAGGAATCGCGCGACTCGACAGCGCGTCTCAGTCTCTCAATGCCGGCATCTGCCTGGATTCCGGTGGTACCCTGCGCGATTGCGTCGAGGTCCTGCCATGCGCCCGCGGTGTCGGCCGACGCGAACCTCGCCCGTGCACGCCACAGATGCATGAACGGCGCGAGCCTCGCCTGCGCGCCGCCGATGGCGAGCGCGCTGTCCAGCGGCGTGACTGCATCGCCTGCGCCCGACCGGACGCGGACGGCGCCGAGATACGCGAATGCCTGCCCGCGCAACACGGGATCCGTCGATTCGCGGAGCAGCCGTTCCATGGCGGCGCCCGCCTCGCGATCCGAACGCTTGCCAAAGTGTGCCCTGCCGATGAGGAGGAGGGCGTCATCCGCCCATCGACTGTCCGGGTATCGACGTACGCTCACCGCTGCGCGGGCAATGGCCTCGTCGTATTCATTGAATGCGGTGGCCATGTTGCCGAGTGCAGCTTCGCGTTCTGCGTTGGCGAACCGGTTCTGCGCGTTGTACAGCGAATTGTAGTATCCGCAGCCAGCGGCCGCGCCGACCGTGAGCAGAGCCGCGCACAGCAGCACGACACCGCGCGTCCGCGTCATTGCCACAGCGCCTCATTGTCGCGGAAGAAAGCGTCGACGGACTGCGCGAGACCGAATGCAAGTTTGTCCTGAAATGCCGCAGTACCCAGGAGGTCGGCCTCTCGCGGGTTCGAGATGAAACCAACCTCAACAAGGACTGCTGGCATCAGTGCTCCTACAAGGACGCGGAACGGCGCGCGTTTGACGCCGCGATTGGGTCCGGAATGAAACTGCGCCATGTTCTGCTGCACAACGGTCGCGAAATCATTGGAAGCGCGCAGGTAGAAGTCGTTGCGCAAGCCGTTCAGGACCTGGTCGAGTTCGGAGGCGGTCGGCCCCGCCCGCTTCTCGAAACGGACCGCTGAATTTTCCATTTCCGCGACGCGCCGTTCGTCGTCCGTGCTCGCTTCGCTCAGGAAGTACGTTTCAAACCCCCTGGCCTGTGACACACCGGAATTGGCATGGATCGAAATGTAGAGTGTACCCGCGTTGTCGCCCTTCCACCGGTTTGCCATGCGCGGCCGGTCGGCGAGGGAGATGAGCGTATCCCGGGTCCGCGTCATATGCACTTCGTAGCCGCGCGTGCGGAGCAGCGAGGAGAGTCGGGTGGCAATCATCAAAACCGCCTGTCCCTCCTTGAGTCCGTTCGGTCCGGATGCGCCCGGATCCGTGCCGCCATGGCCCGGATCGATGACGACGATGCGCTTCGCCCCGGGTATCGGCGTGGCCGGGGCCGTGCGCGGCGTTGAAGCCGGCGTGACGGGAGCGGCGACCCGTTCGTCCTTCATGCGGAGCGCGCCCTCGCGATACTCCAGACGTGATGCATACCGGACGGGCAACCACTGGATGAAGAACTGTTCGGGGATTTGCAGTTCGCCGTTGTTGGCGACGGGCGCGTGCGCGAGATGGAAGATGGTTGCACCCGCGCGGAAGAATGGAGATCCCGTCCAGAAGCGGATGGAGTCGCCAAAGACTCGAACCAGAGCGCCGGCGTTGTCGGCGCGCACGCTGCCGCCGATCTGAGCGACGGCGTCGGCAGGATATGCGGAGCCGCGAACGCCCGTAGCGGCCGCGTAGTCGCGCGTCGAGCCGTTGCCCGTCACACGCAGGGTCTGCGCGCTAACGGACAGCGGCAACATCGCCGCGATCAGGTATGCCAGGATTCTCTTCACGAACGTCTGGTGGCGCGCTGCATCTCCCGCTCCGCGTCGCGGGTCTTGATGGTTTCGCGCTTGTCGTAGTTCTTTTTTCCGCGGCCGAGCGCGAGGGTCATTTTTACATACCCCTTCGTCAGATATAGGTCCAGCGGCACGAGCGTGAAGCCTTCCTGCTGCGTGGCGCCGATCATCTTCCGGATCTCGCGGCGGTTGAGCAGGAGCTTGCGGGACCGGTCGGCCGGCACATTCCAGGTTGCGGCCGGGTCGTACGGGGTCACATGCATCCCGTGAATCCACACCTCGCCCCGGTCCACACGGGCGAAGGCTTCACTCAGGCTCACCTTGCCGGCGCGGATCGACTTGACCTCCGGGCCCGCGAGCGCGATGCCCGCCTCCCAGCTGTCCAGGATCGCGTAGTCGTGCAGCGCCTTCTTGTTGCGGGCGATGACCTTCCGCCCTTCTGTTGTATCAGCCATGTATCAAAGATAGCGAGAGTGGCGGGTCGTTCCCAAGGCGGTGCGCCCCGGTGTTACCCCAGCCGTTCCTTCTGGCGACGGCGGATGCGCCGGAGCGTCCAGACCTGCCCGACTTCACCGCCCAGGATGAAGGCGATCGCCGTGTAGTACACCCAGATCACGAGAATCGCCGCAACCGAGAGCGAGCTGTAGAGGGCGCCGTACCCGGGGCGCGACGCGTACAGCGAGAACAGGCGCTTCATGACTTCGAACATGATGGATGCAAACGTCGTCGAGATGATGGCGGTTCTCCACTGGATCCGTCGCGCGGGCAGGTACCGATAGATCAGCAGGAACATTGTCCAGATGGAGAGGAATGCCGCGAAGTTGGCGATCATGGAGTCCCAGAACCCGATGATCTGTACATCGAACAACGCCTGTCCGCGACGCGTCAGAAATGTGATGAGCACGGTGACGCCGACATTGAGCGAGAGGAGCGTACCTGCGACGATCACCATCTTGATGTCGAAGAGCTTGCCAAGGATGATGGTGCGTTCCTGCTGCAGATCGAACACTTCACGCAGCGCCGTTTGGAGCGTGCCGATCAGGCGGGTGGAGAACCAGACGAAAAGCAGCAGACCGAGGATGGTGAAGCTCTTCGAGTTGTTGATGATGTCGGTCAGCAGCTTGCCGATGGTATCGACGAACTCATCGCTGACGGGGGGCAGCGCGCTGATGATCGCGAGTTGAAGCTGATAGGACGGATCGCCGATGTAGATGTTGTTGAAGATCAGACCGGCGATCCCCAACGCAGCGAGCGCCAGCGGGACAATGGCGACAAGCACATTGAACGCGATGGCGCTCGCCATGAAAAAGATCTGGTCCTGGTCCGCCTTGTTCCAGACGCGGCGGACGAAGTCGCCCGTTTCTGCGCGGGCGTGGCCGAAACGGGATCGGCCCTGTTCGCTCAAATGCCGGTATCTTCTTCAGCGGCGAGTGAGCCGGAACCTGCACTGCCACGCCGCGCGTCACGCGTCCGGTAGTCGTACTCCTGACGGGTCTCGCGCGCAGCGCGACGGCCGGCCTCGAATGCGCCGCGGGCGGCATCGACGCGGCCGCGCACATCGGTGCGGACGCCGTCGATGCGATCAGTGACGCCGTCCTGCGCGGTCCGTACTGCATCCTCGGCGCGGTCCCTCAGCTTCTGCACGCCCGCTCGGATTTCGTTGCGAGTCTGTCGCCCCGACCGCGGCGCGAGCAGGAGGGCCAGGCCGGCGCCGAGTGCAGCGCCCCAGACAAATGAACCGAACGATCCCCCGTTGCTCCGCTCGATCAATACGTACTGTGCATCATCCCTGTCTGACATGTCTTACCTCCTCGAGTGGCGACCCGCATGCGCGTCGCAGGCTACTTCGTGTATTGTGTCAGCTTCGCCTTCATGTCCTTCTGTGTCAGGCCGAGAATTGTGGCTGCGGCCTTGGCATCGCCTTCACAAAACGCGAAGGTCTTCAGGATCATGATCCGTTCTACATCTTCAAGGGACGTGCCGACAGGGATATGCGCTTCGCGTTCGTCGAGATGAACATTGCGCGGCTGCAGGTCGATCGGCTCCAGCCACTCGCCGCGGCTCAGAATGACCGCCCGTTCCAGGGCATTCTTCAACTCGCGAACGTTGCCCGGCCAGCGATGGCGTTCGAGCAGCGCAATGGCGCCTTCGGTGAACCCCTTGATCTGCTTGTCCTGCTCCTTCGCGAAACGGCGGAGGAACTCCTCGGCGAGGATGCGTACATCCGGGCCGCGATCGCGAAGCGGCGGCAGATGGACCGGAATGACCGCAAGGCGGTGATAGAGGTCCTCGCGCAGCTTCCCGTCCTTGACCGCGTCTTCCACGTTCTTGTTGGTCGCCGCGATGACGCGGATGTCCACCGAGACTTCCTTCTTGCCACCGAGGCGGCGGAACGAACGCTGTTCGAGCGCGCGCAGGAACTTGACCTGGATGTCCGGCTCCATTTCCGCGACTTCGTCGAGGAACAGCGTACCGCCATCCGCCTGCTCGAATGCACCGGGCTTCTCGTTGATTGCCCCCGTGAACGCGCCCTTCTCGTGGCCGAACAGCTCGTTCTCCAGGATCTCACGGGGGAACGCGCCGCAATTCAGGGCGACGAACGGTCCCTTACCCCGGCCTGACTTGTTGTGCAGTGCCCGGGCGACAAGCTCTTTGCCCGTCCCGCTCTCACCCACGATCAATACGCTCGCCGTCGACGGGGCAACCGCTTCGATGATGTTGTAGATGCGGACCATCTCCTCGGACTGCCCCAGCATGTCGCCGTAGCGCGTCAGACTCTCGAGCCGCTTCTGCAGTTCGCGGTTCGCCGTCTTGACCTGGTACTTCTCGAGCGCTTTCGGAATCAGCGCCCTGAGGCGGTCCATCTCGAGCGGCTTGGTCAGGTAGTCGTACGCGCCGTTCCGCATTGCGTCGACGGCCGAATCCACGGTGCCCTTGCCCGTGATGATGATGACCTCGGCGTCCACGCCTTCCTGTCTCATCATGGCGAACAGCTCGAGGCCGTCCATTTTCGGCATCTTGAGGTCGGCGAGGACAAGACCGTACTCCCCGCTCTGCACCTTTTCCCACGCCTTTTTTCCGTCCGTCGCGGTATCGACGTCATAGCCATCCTCCGCCAGAAGCATCTGGAGGCCCTCGGCGATATGGCGTTCGTCATCCGCGATCAGGATTTTCGCAAAACCCATGAATTTCTGGTCAATCATTGGAGAATCTTGGCCCCGCACAGGAGCCTGAACTGCTCAAGTTATCCGAAGTGGCAAAGCAGGGTCAAGCTTACCTGACCCGAGGGAGACGGACGGTGACGACGCGTTCGACGTGACCCTCCATCGACTGTGCCCCTACAGCCACAACACCGCCACCGGCGTGGAGGAGCGCGCGGGCCATCTCGATGGCGCTATCGCGAGCGTGATTCGGAGCGCCGTCCTCTGCCTGACCGGCGTCGGAACGGGCGGAAATCCGGATGACAACGTCATCGTCATCCGCCATCCCATCCACATCGACCCGTGCAGAGTCGCCCGCCGCCGCATCGAGTTCTGCGGCCAGCAGGTTGAGGAGCGCGAACCGGATCGCCTCGCGACGTCCCCTCGCCACGGCGGCCTCGCCAATAGGGGAAACGGTCAACGCCTTGCGGGCCAGCTTGGCCTGCAGACCGACGAGGTCGCCGAGCTCGGCGAGCACGGGGTCAAGTGCGATCGCGTCCGTAGCGACGCGTTCGGGACGCATGAGCTTCAGAATGCTGTCGATCAGTGCATTCAGCCTTCGTACCTCCGTCTCGAGCACGTCGGCTCGGGCCAGCACGCCGTCGGTGTCGCCTTTGCGCGCGCGCGACCGCATGAGCTCGAGGTTGATCACCATCGAGTTCAGCGGATTCTTGATCTCGTGCGCGAGGTCATCGACCATGCGACTGACGAGATGAAAGCGATTCGCGATTTCGCCTTCATGGCTGAGCGGTGACAGTGGATCGTTCACAGACGGCTGACCGGCAAGAGACACCGAACGGGAAAGCCGGCGACGGATGCACAATTCATTCCCCACCCGCAGCGCAGATGCGGTCGACTTCGCGCCAGTACATCTGATACATCGCGTCGGCGGCCGGCGTATCGGGGTCCAGTCGCCGTCCGTCGAGCATGCGGATCCGCGCGATGCCGACCGATGTCATGCTCGCGAAGATTTCGTCGGCGCGATCGAGGTCGACGCGCGGGAATGCGCCTTCGCACACGGTGTATCCGATGGAGCGTGCGATGTCGATCAGGATGGTGCGCGTGATACCGGCGAGCACGCCGAGGTCGAGTGCGGGCGTGTAAACGACACTTCCGGTCCGCCAGAACACGTTCCACGCGGGGCCTTCACAGACCTCATCACGGTCGGTCAGGAGGAGCGCGTCGTCCGCGTGTGCGAGTCTGGCCTCACGCCGCGCGAGCAGTGCGTAGGTGCGACCGAGCGCCTTGAGCTGCGCGGGGATCGCCGCGGTGGAAGGACGGCGCGCGGACGCTGTGATGATATTCCACCCCTGTGCCGCCTTGTCGACCCACGCAGCGTCGCGTTTCGCGAGTGTGACCAGCACTGTGCCTGGTGCTGTGGGCGCCGATGCGGTGAGGGTGATGCGCAGCGAGCCGGCGATGAGCGCATTGCGGGCGGCGATCTCCTGCGCGACAGCCGTGAGTTTGTCGGCGCCTGGGATCTCGATGCCGAGCTGCGAAGCGCTGCCCGCGAGTCGATCGATGTGCGCGCCGAGGTGAAAGTACGCGCCGTTGTGGAGGAGTGCGGTCTCGAAGACACCATCCCCATGGAGGAAGCCGCGGTCCATGATGGAAACGCCCGCGACCGCCTCATCGATCCAATCGCCATTCAGGAAAGCGATCATCGAACGATGTGTGCCTCGTCCGCCGTCGTCGCCGCTGACTCTTGGCCCGCCGCAAAGCCGGTGCGTCCCATGAGGCCGTACGTGAGTTGCTTGCCGAGCTCGACACCCGGCTGATCGAGCGGGTCGACGCCATACAAACCGCCCGCATACACGGTCGCGATCTGGAACAGCATCAGCAGCTGGCCGATCGTGTGCGCGTTGATGGCGGGCAGCTCGATTGTCATGTTCATGCGACTGCTCGCGGTGAGTGCTGACGCCGTCGCGCGCTGTTCAGCGGATAGCAGTGAGCCGAGTGTCGCCCCGCCCAGATACGACAGTTCCTCCACGTCCGCATACAGACTGGGGATCGTGACGTCGGTCGCGAACTCCGCCACCGTAAGGAACGTCAGGGTCTTGTCGAACGGTCCTTCCATGTAGAGCTGTACCTGCGAGTGCTGATCCGTTGCGCCCAGGGCACTGACCGGCGTCGGCCCCGTGAAAACCTCGCTGCCATTCCGATCCATGCGCTTTCCGAGACTCTCCGCCCACAGCTGGCTGAACCAGTCGGCGATCCCGCGCAGCCGGTCCGTGTAGGGCATCACGACATGGATGTTCGCTCCGTTCTCAACCTGCGCGGCGTACTGCAATGCCGCGAACATACCGGCCGGATTGTCGTTCAGCGTAGCGGTGTCGCATCGCTCGATCATGTCGGACGCGCCGCGCAGCAGTTCCGCCACGTCGATACCGATCAACGCTGCCGGAAGCAGCCCGACGGCACTCAGCACACTGAATCTGCCGCCGACATTGGACGGCACGGAGAGTGTTGCGATCTGCTCGTCTGCAGCGATGCGGCGCAGCACGCCCTTCTGCGGGTCTGTCGTGAAGATGAGGTGACCCCTGGCTGCGTCGGCGTCCATCACAGCCATCAAGCGGTCCCGCACGATGAGGTACTGCGCCATCGTTTCCGCCGTCGCGCCGGACTTGCTGATGACATTGAACAACGTCCGTCGTAGATCGAGGCGGTCGAGGATGGGCCCGATCGTTGTAGGGTCGACGTTGTCGAGGATCACGAGGCGGGGGAAATACTCGCGTGCCTCGTCGTCGAGTTCGTTCCAGTGCGGCGGCTTGAGTGCCTGCATGAGTGCGGCCGCCCCGAGTGCGGATCCCCCGATGCCGAGTATGACAATTGTGTCGAACGCCTGGCCGATTCCGTCCGCAAAACTGCGAATCTGTTCGACGACCGCGTGTTCGTGCGGCAGCAGGTAGAAGCCGAATTCCCCGCTGGCGCGACGCCGCTCGACATCTGCGTGCACAACGGAGAAGCGGGTCGTGAGAGCGTCGATCCGGGGATCGCTGATACCGCGCGCACCGACGCGTGCGCTGAGCATGCTGTTGTAGTCGAGCTTGATCCTGTCGGACATGGTCATATCTCGATGGTCAGGCCGTCAAACGCCGGTTCTACCCCGCGCGGCAATCGCGCGAGCAGATCGGAATGGAGCAGACGGTGCGTGAGATGAGTGAGGTACGTGCGTTCAGCGCCGACTGCCGCGGCGGCGGCGAGCGCCTCTTCCACATTGAAATGGGTGGGGTGCGGGTTGCCGAACCAGAGTGCATTGAGTACGAGAACGCGCACACCACGGAGCCGATCGACTACGTCGGACGGCAACTCCTTCGCGTCCGTGATGTAGCCCAGGTCACCGGTTCGAAATCCGTGTGACACGGTGTCGCCGTGCGGCACGCGCAACGGCATGATATGCAGTCCCGCTGCACGCACACCGTCATCTTCGTCGATGTCGGACAACTGGATCTCGGGTTTGGTGGTACCCTCGGGCGGCCGGTACGCCGGGTCGAAGATATAGGCGAATTTGTGGCGGAGCGACGCCGCGGTGGCTGCGCCCGCGAATGCGCGGACGTGGCCTCTACGTGCCGAGAATACGCGCAGATCATCGATGCCATGGGTGTGGTCTGCATGGTCGTGTGTGAACCACACGGCATCGATCATTGCGATCTTCGCGTCGAGAAGCTGCATGCGCAGTTCGGGTGGTGTATCGACGAGAAGGTGTCGGCCGTCGTCACTGGTGATGAGCGCCGCGTGACGGGTACGTCGATCGCGCGAATCCGCCGATGTACAGACTGCGCAACCGCAGCCGATCACAGGCACTCCGAACGACGTTCCTGTCCCGAGGAACCGCAGGATCACAGCTCCTCGACGCGCAGCATGTTGGTGGTGCCCGCGACGTGGAATGGCTCGCCCGCCGTGACAACGAAGCGCTGCCCCTTTTCCGCCATCCTGTGCTTCAGCATGTACTCGCGGGCGCAGTCCGCCATCGTCTCGTAATTCGGTTCACCCTCACACACGACTGGGCGAACGCCCCAGACCAGCGCGAGCTGCCGGCGCGCGCGCTCCGAGTCACAGATCGCGAGGATCGGGACCGGCGGCCGATAGGATGACACGAGGCGACTGGTGCCACCGGTCCGCGTGAATGTTACGACAACCGGCGCGCCGAGCAGCCGCACTGCATCGACGGTCGCCGACGCGATTGCATGCTCGGTCGGCGTCGCACCGACACGCAGTCTGTCGCGCATTGGCATGTCATATTTGGGACCTTCATCGAATGCGGGGCTGCGCTCGATTTCCGATGCGATCCGCACCATCGCTTCCACTGCAAGGAACGGATACTTGCCTGCGGCCGTTTCGCCCGAGAGCATGACGGCGTCGGTGCCATCAAACAATGCATTGGCGACGTCGCTTGCTTCCGCGCGGGTGGGGCGTGGGTGCTCGATCATCGACTCGAGCATCTGCGTCGCGGTGATGACGGGGCGGCCATAGAGATTTGCGAGCTGGATGATCCGCTTCTGTGCGAGCGGCACCTGCTCGAAGGGCAATTCCACACCCAGGTCACCTCGTGCGACCATGACTGCGTCGGTGGCCGCGAGGATGGGTTCAAGCTGATCGAGCGCGGTGTCCTTCTCGATCTTCGCGATGATCTGGAAGCCGGCCGGCATCCGTGATCGCAGATCGATGACGTCCTCGGCGCGCTGCACGAACGAGAGGCCGATGTAATCGACTTCCTCGTCAATCGCGAACTCGAGGTCGTGCAGATCCTTTTCAGTGAGTGCCGGCGCACTGACGTGCACGCCGGGCAGGTTCATCCCCTTGTTGGATTTGAGCAGCCCGCCGCGTACGACGGTGCAGTGCACGCGCTGGCGGTCGACGCGGGTGACGCGCAACTCCATCAGCCCGTCATCGAGCAGGATGCGGTTCCCGACGGACACGTCGGACGCAAGCTCGGCATAGGTGGTAGGAAGCTCGTCCCCCGCCGCCATGTGCTCCGGCACCAGAACAACCTCATGCTTGTCGCTGAGGTTCACGGGTTCCGCCAGTGAACCGATACGGATCTTGGGGCCGGCGAGATCGGCGAGAACGGCGATGGGGCGGCCGATCATCGTCGCCGCTTCGCGGGTCCAGCGGATCACATCACGGTGACTGTCGTGATTGCCATGCGCCATGTTGATGCGGACGACGTCCACACCGAGTTCCGCAAGTGCGTGGATCTTGTCAACGGCGGCCGTGGCGGGTCCGATGGTAGCAACGATCTTGGTGCGCACTGTGCCTCAGAGCCAGAGATTCAGGAATAAACGGTCATTCCGTCGACAAAAGTGGCGACGCAACGGATATCGGTGAGCGCATTCGGATCGATCTCGAGCGGGTCTCTGTCCCACGCCGCGATGTCGGCCCACGCGCCCTTGGTCAATGTGCCCTGGCTGCCCTGCGTTCCAGCGGCAAAGGCCGGGCCTACTGTAAATGCATCGAGCGCGGCGCGCGCGCTGATGGCCTGTTCCGGATACCACCCGGCGTCCGGCTCGCCCGCCTCGTCGCGCCTCGCGACGGCCGCAAACAGACCGCGGCGGGGGTCGATCGGCTCCACCGGCGCGTCCGAGCCGAATGCGAGGACCGCGCCGTGCTCGAGCAGCGACCGGAATGCATAGGTGCTGCTACCCCGGTGACCCCAGTGCAGGTCGGCAGCGCGCCAGTCGCTCATCAGGTGGCAGGGCTGGACGGAACAGACGATACCAGCCCGGGCGAAATCGGGGAAACGCTCAGGGGGGCAGCACTGGACGTGCTCGATCCGATGCGGCATCGCAGCGACCGCGCGATCGAGGGGCGAGAGCTCATCGAGTGCCAGCGACACTGCGGCATCCCCGATCGCGTGAACCGTGCACGCGATGCCCGCCGCCGCTGCGCGCACCACGATGTCCCGCAGCACGTCACGCGTGAGGACGTTGACGCCCGTGGACGTCGTGCTCTCGTAAGGCTCGCGCATCCAGGCCGTGCGCGAGCCGAGCGCCCCGTCGAGGAAGAGCTTCACGCCGCCCATGCGGATCCAGTCATTGCCGAAGCCGCTCCGGATCCCGAGATCGATCGCACTGTCCAGTCGGTCCAGCGAAAAGTGCTGCAGAATGCGAAGCCGCAGCGCATCGCTCGCCTGGAGCTTCTGGAGGATGACGAACGGATCCGGCACGGGGATATGGATGCCGGGGAAAGAGTGCACACCGGTGATACCGAGGCGGTGCAGCGTTGCCTGACCCTCCAGCACGGCCTTGCGTGCCTGGTCGTGCGAAGGCGCGACGAGCTGGGCGAGGACCAGCTCGGCAGCCGTCTCGAGCAGGAGACCGGTCGGCTCGCCCACGGCATCACGGACGATGGATCCGCCAGCGGGATCCGGAGTCCCGGCACCAATTCCGGCCGCGCGCAGAGCTGCGGAGTTGAGCCAGAGGCTGTGCATATCGTGACTCTGGAGCGCGACCGGCCGGTCCGGGAAATGGTGATCGAGATCGGATCGATGCGGGAGCGCGTCATTCCATGCGTGCCCGCTCCAGCCGCGGCCTCGTACCCATGGCCCGTCAGCCGCGAGGTCCCCGTGGCTTTCCAGGTGGTGGGCGACGAGGGATGCGGCGTGGGCGGGCGAGTTTGCGGCGGAAAGGTCGGGCTGTGAGCGCGTGAGTGCCCATTCCGTGAGATGGACGTGGGCGTCGATCAGTCCCGGGGTCAGCGTTGCACCGGCGAGGTCGATGTGCCGGGCACCCCTGGACAGCGACCGCAGTTCGGAGAACTCGCCAATCGCGTAGATTCTACCGTCGCGGACGAGGATCGCATTTGCCGCAGCGCCGGCAGGCGTGTGGACGCGCTTCGCAGAAAGCAGTATTTCGTGAGACTGGGGCACCTGGCGCACGATCGACGTTGACGGGTACGGGGCATGCCCCGATTGTGAATGCATGACACTAGGGCACGTCGGCAGGGCACGCAAACAGAATGCGTGGTCGG
Source organism: Longimicrobiales bacterium (assembly GCA_038257485.1). GTDB lineage: Bacteria > Gemmatimonadota > Gemmatimonadetes > Longimicrobiales > RSA9 > DASUXU01. The sequence goes on from JBBSJG010000039.1 coordinate 18,414, forward strand.
CGGCCTCTGCAGAACGCCGTGAGAGGGAATGCAATACATCCGCACAGAAACAGAACTGGACGAGTCGCTGGCGATCCTGAGGTCGAGCGACCTCATCGCTCTCGATACGGAGGCGGCCGGCTACCACCGGTATCACGATCGCATGTGTCTTCTACAGCTGTCGACGCGAACGGACACGTTCCTCGTCGATACGCTGGCGGTGCCTGACATCCGCGCACTCGGACCTGTGCTCGCGGAGGAGGGGCGCGAAGTAATTCTGCACGACGCCGAATACGACCTTCGGCTGCTGGCCCGCGACCATCTCGTGCGAATTGGCAACCTGTTCGACACGAAGATTGCGGCGCAGCTGCTCGGTGAGCCGGCGATCGGTCTCGGTGCCCTGGTCGAGAAGTACCTCGGTCACAAGATGGACAAGAAGCATCAACGTGCGGACTGGGCGCAGCGTCCGCTGCCGCAGGACATGCTGGAATACGCGGCGGAGGATACGCGCCACCTGCCACGCCTGCGCGATGCACTGCGCGCGGCGCTCGAGGAGCGAGGAAGGTGGAGCTGGGCGGAGGAGGAGTTCCGGATTCGCGAGGACGCCGACTGGAGCCCTGCACCGCCTGACCTGGAGACGTTTCTGAAGATCAAGAACACGCGCGATCTGATCCCGGCTCAGCTCGCCGCTCTGCGCGAACTACACGCGTGGCGCGAGAGTGTTGCGAGCAAGCGAGATGTCGCGCCGTTCCGCGTGGTGTCGAATGAAATCATGGTCGCACTCTCGCGCGCGCTGCCCGCTGCAGAGTCGGGAGTGGCTACGACCCCGGGAGTGCCGGGTTCGATCGCGGAGCGCTACGGCCGCGAAATGTTCCAGGCCCTGGCGCGCGCAGCAGCGATGACAGCCGACCAGCACCCGCAGCGTCCCCGCTCGCGTGGCCGGCCGGCGCCGGACCCGGAACTGGATAAACTCGTCGAGCGGTTGAAGACGGCCAGAGATCATTCGGCGGAGGAACTCGGTCTGGATCGCGGTTTCCTCATGCCCCGACAGCAGCTTGAGGATGTTGCAAAGAGTGGTGCGAAGAAACCGGCGGATCTGGGTTCCGTGCCCGACATGCGGCGGTGGCAGATCGAGGCGATGGGTGAGCAGCTGCTTACGGTCCTGAAGACCTGAGGCGGTCCTAACCCTGCCAGGGGTCGATGCCGAACGTGATGTAATCACCCGGGTTGCCGTCGACTCCGGCGACGAGGCGATCCAGCTCCGCGAGGGTGCCTTCACTTTCACCCGCCCCGGCTGCGGCCTGGCGGATCGCCGCGAGCAGGGGCTTGAGTTCCTTCGCTTTCAGGAGGACGTAC